>DATFDL010000380.1:0-33812 GCA_035252155.1 Pirellulales bacterium
CGATGGCGGGCCGCCAGCGCCGCGGCGCGCATGGCCGATTCCAGCCGCTCGGTGGCCGCCCGGTCGCGGGCCACGTCGGCAGGCAAGGAGTCTTCGAGTCGGACCGGGCCGTCGCCCGAACCCAGCAGGCCGGCGCCTTGCAGTTCGACCAGAATGTCGCGGGCGGTGGCGTAACGATCGGCGGGATCTTTGGCCAGCATGCGATGCACGATTCGGCAGAGCGCCGGCGGCACATCGGGCCGAAGCTGCTCCAGCCGCGCCGGCTGCGAACGCACGTGCTGCATCGCCACGCTCAGCGCCGTCTCTCCCGCGAACGGCACCGCGCCGGCCAGCATCTGATAGCAGGTGACCCCCAGCGAATAAATGTCGCTGCGTGGATCGAGCGGCCGACCCTCGATCTGCTCGGGGCTCATGTAGAGCGGCGTGCCCATGGTCATGCCCACGCGGGTGACGTTCAGCGATCCATCGCCGCCCGTCATGCGGGCCAGCCCGAAATCGGCGACTTTCACTTCGCCGGTGCGGGCCAGCATGATGTTTTCGGGTTTGATGTCGCGATGCACGATGCCCGCCGCCGAGGCTTTGGCCAGGGCGGACGCCACTTGCCGCAAGATGTCGAGGGCCTGCGGCAGCCCCGGCGGGCCGGAGCGCGTCATGGCTTCTTGCAGGTTTTTACCGGCCACGTATTCCTGGGCGATGTAATGGATGCCGTCGGCGCCGCCCACTTCGTAGATTTGCACGATATTGGCGTGCACCAGCGAGGCGGCCGCGCGGGCTTCGTTATGAAAACGGCGCACGTAGCTTTCGTCGCCGGCAAGCTGGCTTTTGAGCACTTTGACCGCCACCTGGCGTCCGAGCGACTCTTGATCGGCCAAATAGACTTCGGCCATCGCGCCTCGGCCGATTCGCCGCAGCAGCCGAAACCCGCCTAGCCGCCGGCCGGTTAGGTCGGCCTCAGCGGCGGCATCGATGATTTCGGGCGTGGAATCGGCCATGCTTCGAGTATCGCCGCGCGTGGCGGATTGAGCAATGCGTCCGCACGTCCGTCCATGAGGAGTTTTGTACAGAAGGCAACAAAGGTAACGAAGTGATTCTGCCCAAAACGTCTGTAGGGAACGCCCTCCGTGGCGTTCCGCATTTCCGTGATCGTGCAAGGTCAGTTAAGCGAGCAACGACCTTGTGGATCTGTAGGGAACGGACTCCGTGCCGTTGGAGCGAGGGGCGGCGCGAGGTCGAATCGCAGTTCACGGAACGCCACGGAGGGCGTTCCCTACAGACATTCGTGGACAAAACACCTTAACTTGATGCGTATGGGGCCGAGCGAAGCGAGTCGCACCTTTGCCGGCGTGAGCATTGACGCGGTGGATCGAAACTTGAACCGCGATGGTGGGACTCGCAAGCTCGTCCCACCCTACGGCCTAAAGCGCACGACCGCGCTAGGGCAGCGGCCGCCGAAAGCGCAACTGCACGGGCTTTTGGTCGAAGACGAGCTTCGACTTCAGCTCGAAGCTTTCATCGTCGCGGGTCAGCTCAAATGGGCCGTCGCCAAACGGATCGGGAAACGTCTCCAGCGCACCGCGGCCATCGGCCGCCATCGCGAGCGCTGCGCGGAGCATTGCCAGCTTCGCTTGGGCCTCGACTTCGCGGTCGCGCATGAATTTGACTCGCGTATCGCGCAGCCAATACGCGGTCAGCGGACCCGCTGCTTCGGCCTCCTTCTCAAGGGCCGAATAGGCGGCGTCGAATTGATCTGCCGGTAGTTCCAGCAATTCCGCGGCGAGGTCGTACATCTGCTCACCATCGGCGACCCGGCCTAGCACCTCGTCCTGCGTGCCGCTGAGAAGTTCGTCGAGAAGTTCGCTCTCCGATTTTTCGAACTGTGCGCGAAGGAGGACTTCGCGGCTGGCCACGATCCCACTCGCGGCCAGATTCGTTCGCAACCATCCCAATAGATGTTCCTTGCTCCGCGGCACTTCGTCGCGTGCTTTTTGCACGGGCGGCAAACCATCGAGGCGCTTCGCCAGAAGCGCCAGCCCAGCTCGATCGAAGCGATCGAAATTGTCTGCCGCCACTTGAACGGCGTTCGAATGCAATTGCAGTTGCACCAGCACTCCAGGAACGGCTCCCTCGATCACCAAATGACGGCCCATTGCCATGGCGTCGGCCGGATCGTCGGCGGCAAGGTCCGATTGCCGTTTCGGGAGAAAATATCTGGCTCGCAGCAAGAAGATGCCCGCAAGCGGGCGAACGAAGTCGAGCGGCAGTAACACGGTGTCAGGACCGCGGCTCCAATCGAGTTGCCATTCGCAGTGCGGCATCGCCGCTGCGCGGTGCATTTCGTGGAGGTAGTTGGCGCACGATCGGAGCACCCGTTCCGTGTCATCATCCAATGCCACAGTCATCGGATTGTGAAGGATTTTTTCATCGGCTTCGCTCCACGCTGGCCTGTGGAATCGAACGCACACCGGCCAATAGCAAAGCGCCGCATTGGGCTTCGGCTGTTCTTCCGCCGCACGAGCAGCGGCGGCTAGAGGCAAAAATGACAGCACCGCCAGCAGAAGGGCGTTCAAGCGCATCGGATCTATCTCACTCGCAGCCGAGTTTTGGGCTGGCGTTATTATATGCTCCCCCACAGGGCCATGCACGTATCATAAGATCGAGCGGGGAACGCCGAGCCTACACAAGCCGAAGCGCCAGCGAGGAAAAATCGGGCCACTTCCTCGCTTGCGCTTTTTGGTGTTGCGCTTTCGACCCCATCGAGCTTGCCTCGATGGTGAAGAAGATGGTGCGCTAGTCGCAAATTCCGGCGTTTCCACGACCCCATTCAGCTTGTCTGGATGGTGAAGGAGATCTTCGGCCGCCGGTGCTCTCCAGCGAGATCTGATTCACCATCCAGACAAGCTGGATGGGGTCTTTTGGCGGTTCTCGCGGTGGTTTGCTAGCTCTCCATCTCGTTCACCGATCCGCGCAAGGCGGATGGGGTCCGAAAAGCGCAACGTCAAAACTTGGGCTTCGGGTTTGTGTGGGCGACCAACTCGATCTGAGGGCACCACCGGTGGAATTCGCCAAGTGACGCGGGGCAGCGGCGGTGTTAAGCTAATATCTTCCGCGGAAGACGGAAGAAGAGCAGCCAGGGCGGATGCGGTGCGTCGTCGGCCGGCCAGTTCGAGACTGTGCGGGTGTTTATGCCTACCACCAGCGACTTCCACGGGACCGAGCGGTTCGCGGTCATCCGCCGCATCGGGGCCGGCGGCATGGGCGTGGTCTATGAGGTCTTCGACCGCGGCCGCGAGGCGCGGGTGGCCCTGAAGTTCTTGCCCAAGGCCGAGCCGGCGGCCCTCTATCGCTTTAAGCAAGAGTTCCGCACGCTGGCCGACATCACCCATCGCAACCTGGTCGGCCTCTACGAGCTGTTCTCCGACCACGACCAGTGGTTTTTTACGATGGAGCTGGTCAAGGGCGTCGATTTCCGCACGTACATCCGCGAACCGCGGTGCGGTCAGCCCGCACCGACGCTCGATGGCCGGTCGTTCCATTCGGAAGTCCCCACCGCCAGCATGACCGGCGCCGACGCGCAGCACGATCGCACGTGGACGAACCTGCCGGGTCCGTCGGGCGGCGAAGAACTGACTCACGAGCAAATCGAGCGGTTGCGAGCGGCGCTGCGGCAACTGGTCGAGGGCGTTTCGGCCCTGCACCAACTCGGCATGCTGCACCGCGACATCAAACCGACCAACGTGCTGATTACTTCCGAACCGCGTGTGGTGTTGCTCGATTTTGGCCTGGCTGCCGAATTTCAGCCGCGGCGAGATCGGCCCGCCGATGTGTTCGACATCGTGGGAACGGTGCCCTACATGTCGCCCGAGCAAGCCGAACGGCGACCGCTGAGCCCCGCCAGCGATTGGTACAACGTCGGCGCGATGCTCTACGAGGTCCTCACAGGGCGGCGGCCGTTTTCGGGTTCGATCACCGAAGTTATGCAGGCCAAAAAGGCTTGCGATCCGCCCGATCCGCGCTGCCTAGCGCCGAACATTCCCGACGATCTGCGCGAGCTTTGCGTGGCGTTGTTGCAGCGAGATCCGGCGGAGCGTCCCGATGGCGAGCGGGTCTTGCGGCACTGCGGTCCCGCGATATCGGCGTCCGTCGACGTGATGGCCGAGCGGGCCCGCCGCTCGCAGGCCGGCGAATTTGTCGGTCGGCGCGACCAACTCGCCGAGATGATGCGAGCCTACCACCGCACGCGCCGTGGAACGACCTCGGTGGTCTTTGTTTGCGGCGAATCGGGCGTCGGCAAAAGCGCACTGGTCAACCATTTTCTTGAGGAGCTGCCACACCGGCCGGAACCGGTTATTCTTTCGGGCCGCTGCTACGAACAAGAATCGATGCCGTTCAAGGCATTCGATAATCTGATTGATGCCCTGACGCGCTATCTCACTTCGTTGCCCGATGTCGAGGCGGCTGCCTTGCTGCCGCGCGATATTTCGGCTTTAGTGCGGATTTTTCCGGTGGTCGAGCGGGTATCGGTGGTGGCCAAGGCCCCGCCGCGGCGGGCCGAAGTGCCCGATCAACGCGAGCTGCGGCGGCGGGCGTTCACCGCCCTGCGCGAGCTGCTGGCGAGGATCGCCGATCGGTCGCCCCTGATCCTGGCCATCGACGATCTGCAATGGGGCGACGTCGACAGCGCCCTGCTCATCAAGGAACTGCTGACGCCGCCCGATGCTCCCCTGCTGCTGCTCGTGGCGACCTATCGCGAAGAGGACGCCGACCGCAGCGCGTGCCTGCAATTGCTCGACCGTTCGCCAAGAAATTCCCGCATTTTGTTATCGTTGCCACCGCTGACCCGCAACGAATCGATCGAGCTGGCCGAGCGGTTGCTGGCGAGCGACGATCTCGACGCCCGCGCCGAAGCTGAGCAGATCGTTCGCGAATCGCAAGGCAGCCCCTTGTTTGTCCGCGAACTGGCGCAGCACGTGCGCGACGGCATTCGGCCGGCGTCGCGCTCGGGCGATCTGGCGGGCGAAACGGCGGGCGGGCGCATTCGCTTGGACGACGCGCTTTGGCGTCGCATCGCTACGCTGCCCGCTCACGAGCACGCGGTGCTCGAAGTGGTTTCGGTGGCGGGTCGGCCGCTGCGGCCGGCCGACGCCTTCGCCGCCGCCGCGGCAGGCGGGCCGGGCGTGCTTGCGCGACTGCGGACCGACCGCTTCATTCGGGTGACGGGCTGCGGCGACGAGGAGCTGCTGGCGCCCTACCACGATCGGATTCGCGAAACGGTGGTGGCCAGGCTGTCGGCCGAGGCGCTGCGAAATCTCCACCGGCAGCTTGCCACGGTGGCTCGGTCGGGCGTCAAACCCGATCCGCGAATTCTAGCCACGCATTGGGAAGGGGCGGGCGAGGCGGAACTGGCTGGTCAGTATTACGCCGCCGCCGCCGACGAGGCGGCCCAGGCGCTGGCCTTCGACCAGGCCGCCGATCTTTATCGCAAATCGCTCATGCTGCGGCCGTTGGCAGGCTCCCCTCACTGCGAGCACTTACGAAAATTGGCCGACGCCTTGGCCAACGCCGGCCGCGGCAGCGAAGCCGCCCGGCAGTATGCGGCCGCCGCGGACGAAGCCCACGACGACGAAGCACTCGCCCTGCGCGGCCAGGCGGGGTTTCAGTTCTGCGCGGCGGGCGATATTGACGCAGGGCGCGCGGAATTGTCGCACGTGCTCGAAAAACTCTCGATTCGGCTGCCTGCCACGCGCGGCCGCGCGCTCTGGTCGCTCGCAGCCAATCGTGCCCGGCTGCGGCTCCGCGGCATCCGTTTTCGCGAGCGCCGCGGCGAGCAAGTGCCGGCCGCCCAGCGGACCCGCATCGACGTCACTTGGCTTGTGGCCGTGGGACTGACGATGATCGACACGATCCGGGGCGCCGACTTTCAGACGCGCAACTTGTTACTGGCCCTCAATACCGGCGAGCCTTACCGAATCGCTCGCTCGCTGGCCTGGGAAGCGACCCATGTGGCCATGCGCGGGGTCGCCGGCCGCCGTCGCACCCAGCGGATGCTGGCCGCCGCCGGCCAACTGGCCGAGCGGCTGGGGCATCCGCACGCCCTTGGCATGGCGACCATGGGACGCGGCGTGTCGGCGTTCTTTTTGGGCGATTGGCGCGATTCGCTCGAAGTATGCGACCGCGCCGCGGCCGTTTTTACGGAGCGCTGCACGGGCGTCGCTTGGGAGCTCGACACGTCGAAAGCGTTCGCGTTCTGGTCGCTCTTCTGGTTGGGACGTTTTGGCGAAATCCAAGACCGCTTCCCGCGGCTGGTGGCCGATGCCGATGGGCGCGGCGACCGCCTGGCCGCGGCCAACTTCACCACGTTCGGCGGGCCGTTCGCTTTCCTCTCGCGCGACGATCCGGACGCGGCGGCCGAAGCCCTGCGGAGCGTGATGGGCGACTGGTCGCGGCAGGATTTCCATGTGCAACATTTCACCGCGCTGTCGGCGCAGACGTACATCGAACTTTACCGTGGCCGGGCAGGCGACGCATGGCAGAATCTGGTGCGCCAATGGCCCTCGCTCGCCGCTTCGCTGCTGCTCGAAGTGGAGTGCGTGCGGATTTTTATGTGGCACCTGCGCGCCTGCTGTGCGTTGGCGGCCGCCCAAGAGATGGCTGCCCTCGGTGGTCCGGCTGCCGCGCTGGAGCGCGAGGCGGCCCGGGCGCTGCGGCGACTCAAGCGTGAGAAGCCCGGCTGGTGCCGGCCCTTGGCCTTGATCATTCGCGCGGCGCTGCTGGCCCGCAACGGCCGCTCGGAAGCCGCGGCCGATTTGCTCGCCGGCGCCGTTTCGCTGTTGGAGGCGCACGACATGGGCATCTATGCCGCCGCCGCGCGATATCGTCGCGGCCAACTGTTGGGCGGCGCGGCCGGCGAGGAATTGATCGAGCAAGCCGCGGAACAGTTGCGCGAAGAAAGAATTGTGAGTCCCGAGCGAATCGTTGGTCTGTTTGTTCCCATGTCGCAAACCGAGTGAATGCGCGATCTGATGGGTAACGAGCGAAGCTGGCAATACGTTTCGGGTCTGTAGGGAACGGACTCCGTGCCGTTCCGTGAGGGGCGGCGCAAGGTCGAGTCGTAGTTCGCGGAACGGCACCCATCATTAGTGTCTGTAGGGAACGCCCTCCGTGGCGTTCCGTGAGGGGCGGCGCAAGGTCGAGTCGTAGCTCGCGGAACGGCACCCATCATTAGTGTCTGTAGGGAACGCCCTCCGTGGCGTTCCGTGAACTGCGATTCGACGTCAACTCGCCCTCTTGCGGAACGCCACGGAGGGCGTTCCCTACAGAGGCCATTGCCGTTTTTGAACGTCAAAACCGATCAGAGGCACAGGGTCGGACAAGGCCATTGAATGCAACGATGCGATGATTCCAAATCCCCGTCACCTTGTGAGTAGCACCCATGTCCAAAGTCATCATTCTCGGCGGCGGCGTCGCCGGCCTGTCGGCCGCGCACGAGCTTGCCGAACGACGTTTCCAGGTCGAAGTCTACGAACGCCGGCGCCGCCATTGGGGCGGCAAGGCCCGTAGCGTTAGCAAGCCCGGCTCGGGCGTGGACGGACGCAAAGACCTGCCCGGCGAACATGGCTTTCGTTTTTTTCCGGGCTTTTATCGGCACTTGCCCGACACCATGAAGCGCATTCCTTTTCCGGGCAACGCCCATGGCGTCTTCGACAACCTGGTGGCCACCAGCGAGGTCGAAATGTTTCAAGAACAATCCGACCCGATACTTTTGCCGATCCATTTGCCCGAAACCCTGTCGCAGTGGATGGCGGCAATTCGCGATGTGCTTCGCGTCCACACCTCAATTCCGCCGAGCGAAGTCGACTTTTTTTTCGATCAGCTTTTGGTGATTCTGACTTCTTGCCAAGAACGCCGCCTGGCCGAGTACGAAAAGTGTCCTTGGTGGCGATTCATCAAGGCCGATCAGATGTCGGCCGAGTACCAGACCATCTTGGCCGAAGGGCTGACGCGGTCGCTCGTGGCGATGAAAGCCCAAGTGGCCAGCACCCGCACCGTGGGAAACATCTTGCTGCAACTCATCCTGAACAGCTTGACCGTCGGCGTGAACACCGACCGGGTGCTCAACGGGCCGACCAGTGACGTCTGGATCGACCCGTGGATTCAATATCTCAGCAAACGTGGCGTGACGTTAAATCTTGACGCGGCGATCCAGCAGATCCATTTCGACGGCGTGAACGTGACCGGTGTCGATGTGGTCAACGCGGCCGGCGAGGTGCGGACGGTCGTGGGAGACTACTACGTATTCGCAACGCCTGTGGAAATCACCGCGCCGCTCATCACGCCGGTCATTGCCGCCGCCGCGCCGTCGCTGGCTCGGCTCAATCAATTGCACACCGAATGGATGAACGGCATTCAGTTCTATTTGAATTGCGACTTGCCGCTCGACCACGGGCACGCCATCTATCTCGACTCGGCCTGGGCGTTGACTTCGATCTCGCAACACCAGTTCTGGGGCGGCGTCGATCTATCCACGTATGGCGACGGCACGGTGCGGGGAATTCTTTCGGTCGATATTTCCGATTGGTTCACGCCGGGCGACCAGGTGGTGCGTCTGCCGGCGCACCAATGCACGGCTGACCAGATTAAGGATGAAGTTTGGGCGCAATTGGCGGCTCATCTGAACCGGCCGGGCAAAGTCGTGTTGAACAATGCCAACCTGGTGGGTTGGAATCTCGATCCCGACATTCAATTCCCGCGGAATCAGGTGGTCAACGATGGCAACCGCGAGCCGTTGCTGGTCAACCTGGCCGATTCGTGGCAATATCGGCCGGAGGCCACCGTCGAAATCCCCAACATGTTTGTGGCGTCGGACTACGTGCGAACCTACACCGACCTGGCCACGATGGAAGGGGCGAACGAGGCCGCGCGGCGAGCGGTGAACAGCATTTTGGCCGCGAGCGGTTCGCCCGCCCCGCCCTGCCAGCTTTGGCCGCTGCAGGAACCCGACATTTTTGCCCCCATGCGAGAGTTCGATCGCATCCGGTTTGAGCTCGGCCTGCCCCACTGGGGTTGCCCGAAGTGCCTGTAGCCTGCTCGGAAAGTCAAACGCGATTACAATAATGCCAAACGGCTGACGGCGTCTCGAACGCTTTACTCACGCCTTACCCGAGTTTACGATGGGCGAACGTCCTCGTGGATCAGGTCAGCCAACGTCCCTCAAACCAACTTCTTTAAGGAGCAATTTCGTGCGCCGACTAGTCTTCACATCGATCGTCACCGCGGTGAGCGGCCTCTTCTGCCTGGCGTCGGGCGGGCCAACCTTCGCCGCCGACGAATATGCTTACGATCCGGTCCATTCGTCGATCAGCTTTAAGGCCCGGCATCTCGACATCAGTTGGATCCACGGGCGTTTCAACGAAGCCGAGGGTAAGGTTGTCATCGACAAGCAAGACCCCGCCAAGAGCTCGTTTCAGTTGTCCATCAAGGTCGACAGCGTCGATACCGCCAACAAGGCGCGCGATGAACATCTCCGCCAGCCCGACTATTTCGACGCCAAGCAGTTTCCGACCATCGACTTTCGCAGCACCAGCGTGAAGCAGGTCAAGGGCGGCTACGAAGTGACGGGCGACTTCACCATGCACGGCAAGACCAAGAAAGTTACGCTCACGATCGAAGGCGGCAAAGAGGCCGAGTTCATGGGCACCAAGCGCATCGGCTTCTCGACTCAACTGTCGGTCAAGCGGAGCGATTTCGGTTTCGACAAGACGCAGATCGGCCTGATCGGCGACGAAGCCCTCGTGTACATCGACTTCGAAGGCGCGCGAAAATAGCGGATGCCCGATCTGCTTCAGTATTTGTCGGCCACGGTCCTTGCCGCCGGCATCAGTGCGGTAGTCGTACTGGCCGCCGGCGCGCCTGGCCCGCGTTGGGCGGCAGCCTGTAGCCGACTTCGTGAGAAGTCGGGCGCTGTTTACGTCCTCGCGCTGGGCGCGGGGCTGGCAGGGGGCTGGTATGTGCTGCGGCTGCCGGTCTCGTGGCCGCCCGCCAGCGGTCTCAGCCGGCTACTGACGATCGTGCTTCCCCTCGCGTTCGCCATCGAACTAATCTCGGCCTGTCCCATCGTGCCGCGCTGGTTGGCCTGGTGCGGCCGGCTGCTGGTGGCGATGTCGGCTGGCCGGATACTGCTTCACGGCTCGGTCTATCTCAGCGGCGACAAGGCTGGATGGTCGGCCGTGTTGGCCCCAGGCGTCTACTTGCTCAGTGGTGGATTGTTGCTGCTTGTCTGGACGCTGCTCGGTGTGTTATCGCGCCGAGCGGGCGGACTTTCGATTTCGCTGGCGTTGGCCCAGGCGGCGCTCTGCGGCGGACTGGCGACGATGCTGGCGGGTTACGTGTCCGGCGGCGCGGCGAGCTTGCCTCTGGCAGGCGCGCTGGTGGGGTGCGCCGTGGCAAGCGGACTATCTAAGTATCCCGGCGACAGCTTCGTCGGCGCAATTGGCGTCGGCGCCGTGGCGTTGTTTGGGTTGTTGTACATCGGGCATTTTTTTGGGCAGCTTTCCGCCCCGCGTGCCTTGGTGGTTTTCCTCTCGCCGCTTTTGTGCTGGGTCGTCGACCTGCCGGTTTTGCGCCGCCAGCCGGCATGGCGGATTGGTATGTTACGCCTCGGGCTGGTGGCGATTCCGTTGATCGCGGTCGTCATGCTGGCCAAGCGCGACTTCGACCGCGACACGCTTCCTTTGCTGTAACATTTTCCGCCGTTCGGGTTATTTCTGTTTTATTTGCCGACAAACGCCGATTAAGCCGCGATCGTTCGGAGTGCCGGCAATTGGCATTGCGGCCGACCCCCTGGGCAGACTATGCTCCGCGGCACTTTTCACCGCCTTCGGGGATTAATATGACGTCGTCACTGCGCGTGCTGCTGGCTTTCGGCACCCGGCCGGAGGCCATTAAACTCGCTCCGCTTATTCACCAGTGCCGCCAGCACGCAGAGGTCGAGCCAATCGTTTGCCTCACGGGGCAGCATCGCGAGATGCTCGACCAGGTAGTTCAATATTTCGATCTTGAGACCGATGTCGATCTGGCGCTGATGCGTCCGGGCCAGTCGCTGGCCGAGTTGACCGCCCGTTGCTTGACCGGCATCGACCAGACGCTGGCCCGGTTTCGCCCCGACTGCGTCGTCGCCCAGGGCGACACGACCACCGTGGCGGCGACCGCGCTCGCCGCGTTTTATCGCAAGATTCCGTTTGTGCACGTCGAGGCGGGCTTGCGGACGGGCGATCTTTACTCGCCCTGGCCGGAAGAAATGAACCGCCGCGTGGCCACGCTGACAGCCGCCATTCATTGCGCCCCGACGGAGCATGCCCGGCAGAATCTGCTGGCCGAGCGGGTGCCCGACGCGGCGGTACATGTGACGGGCAACACGGTAATCGACGCACTGCTCTGGACCGCCGGCCGTGAACGCGAGCGGGGCGATCATTGGCGGCAGAAATATGCGGTGCTGGGCGAACGGCCGCTGGTGCTGGTCACCGCCCACCGCCGCGAGAGCTTTGGTCATGGGCTGGACGAGGTGTGCCGAGCCATCCTGATTTTGGCCGCCGAGTTTCCCGAGGTCGAGTTCGTTTTTCCGGTGCATCCCAACCCGCAGGCCCGCGAGTCGGCGCAGCGCGTGCTTGGAAAGCATGCCAGTGACAACATTCACTTGCTCGATCCGCTGCCGTATCCTGAGTTTGTGTGGTTGATGGACCGTTCGACGCTTATGATCAGCGACAGCGGCGGAGTGCAAGAAGAAGCTCCTTCGCTAGGCAAGCCCGTGTTAGTGACGCGCGACGTGACCGAACGGACCGAAGCGCTCGAAGCCGGCGCGGTCGAGCTGGTGGGAACCGAGACCTGGAAGATTGTCGATCGTGCTTCGCTCTTGCTTTTCGACGCCGAGGCTTACGCCGCCCGGCAGGTGGCGCGCAATCCTTATGGCGACGGGCGTGCAGCCGAGCGAATTGTCGATCTGATGTTGCGCAATATCAGCAGCCGGGCCGAGACGCCGGCGTTGCGATTGGCGGCCTGAGTTACAGTCCACGCGGCCGCGAATGCGACATCCGTCGCCGTGCGGCACAGCCGCCCTCGGCTGTGCGGTGGCCGCCGAAGGCGAACGCGAGACAGCTGAGGGCGGCTGTCCCACATTGCCGCATTCACGCCCGCGTGAAGTATATATGGCAAAACGCTTTGTCCTGCTCGACCGCGACGGCACAATCAACGTCGAGCGACATTATCTTTCGCACCCCGACCAAGTCGAGCTCATTGCGAATGCCGCCCGAGGATTGGCCGCGTTGAGCCAGCTCGGGCTGGGGTTGATCGTGGTGACCAACCAGTCGGGCGTAGGCCGTGGGTTGTTCGATGTGGTGCGGCTTGACGAGATTCACGCGCGCCTGCGTCAGTTGTTGGCGGCCGAAGGCGTACGGCTCGACGGCATTGTCTATTGTCCGCACCTGCCCGAAGACGGTTGCCGGTGCCGAAAGCCCTTGGCTGGGCTGGCTGAAGACGCCGCTCGCGAACACGGCTTTCGCCCCGAAGAGTGTTTTGTGATCGGCGACAAGCCGTGCGACATCGAGCTCGGCCGCGCGATCGGCGCCACGACGCTTCTGGTGCGCACCGGCTACGGTTCGCAGGTGGCGCCCGAGACAGCCGCGCAGGCCGATTACGTGGTGGACGATCTCTGGCACGCCGCGCAGGTGATCGCTCGATTGCTCCGCCCTTGAACCGAGGATAGACTTGCAGTAGACAGTGATCGAGACATGCTCATGGCAATTATTCCCGAAACATCGAAGGCCCTCGCCTCGCACGAAATCAACTATCCCGATTCGGATGGCCGTCCCGTGGCAGAAACCCCTGTCCATCGCGATAACCTGCTGGTCTCGGTGCAATTGCTTCAAAGTTGGTTCGCGCACGATCCGATGGTCTATGTTTCGGGCAACATGTTCATCTATTACGAGCGAGGCAATCGCTACAAATCGCTGGCTCCCGACGTCTTCGTGGTTCTTGGGGTGCCGCGCGATAAGCCCCGGCGCAGCTACAAAATCTGGGAAGAAGACGGCCACGCGCCCGACATGGTGATCGAAGTCACCAGCTTGTCGTCCAAAGAAGAAGACGTGGACGACAAGTTCGTAGTGTATCGCGATTTGCTGCGCGTGCGCGAATACTTCCTGTTCGATCCCTATGCGGAATATCTCGCCCCATCGTTGCAGGGTTATCGGCTGATTGACGGAGAGTATATGGCCATCGATCCCTCAGCAGGGCGGTTGCCGAGCGCGGTCGTGGGGTTGCACTTAGAGCGAAGCGGTCTCGACCTTCGTTTTTACGATCCCGCCAAGCGGATATGGGTGCCTACGCGGCAAGAACTGGAGAGAATGACCGAACGCTTAGAAACGCGCGCGCACGACTTGGATGAACGGGCAAAGAGGGAAGCAGAGCGGGCGGAGATAGCAGCGTCGGAAGCCGAACGATTGCGAATCGACAACGAACGGATGCGCGCCGAATTGGAAGAGTGGCGGCGCAAGACGCAGCCATAGGTGCTGTTATGACGCCCACCTGCTACCTTGCCTCTGGCGGAATCTGCTTGCCGTGGGGATCAGTGCCGGGGCCGGCCAGCTCGCGGGCCAATTGCTCGCGCAGCGAGGGACCGATGTAATGCTCGATGCGCTCGGCCGGGGCGTGCAAATGGTCGAGCGGCAACTCGAAATGTTCGCCTAAGTAAGCTTCCCACAGGCGGTGCGAGCGCACCAACGACCGGGCGGCCTCTCGGCCGCGCTCAGTGAGTTGCACCTGACCGCCTGCCGGCCAGCGCGCCCGTCCGCCGATCCAAAGTTGCGGCAGCGCCAGCCAGGCCAACGGCCCGCGCCCTGCGGCCGCCAGACAGCGGCGCCACGCGAGGCCCGCTGCCGCGTCGCCCGTTTCTTCGGCACGATAGAGCGCGGCCATCACGTCTTCCGCCTTGATCCGCACGGCCAACGCCAGGCGGTGCCAGAGGCGAGTTATCAGCCCGTGCCGTGGCGCGAAGAAGAGCGCGACGATGAACAGCGCGCCCGACATGAGCGGCAGCAACGGGGCCACGCCGACGTCCAAATAGGCGTCGCCGACCGTGGCGAGCACTGCCGACGCGACCGCGGCGGCGACGGCCCAGGCCATCATGCGCCCTAAGCGGTCGGAGAGTAAATGACCCGTGACCGGCGGCACGACCAACATGGCCAGCACCAACACCGAGCCGATGGCGTTGAACGCCGCCACAACGGCCAGGGCCACCATTCCCATCAACAGGTAATGGACCACCGCGGCCCGTAAACCCATCGCATCGGCCAACTGCGGATCGAACGAGACAATCTTCAATTCCTTCCAAAATAAAGCGACGAACACCATCGTCAGCACGAGCACCGCAGTGAGAGAAATCAGCGCCCTGGGTATCTCGATGCCGAAGAAAGTCACGGTGTCGAGTGGCACCAATTCGAGCAGCCCGTAAAGGACGCAATCGAGATCGAGGTCGACGCGCGGCCCAACAATTGCGATCATCACCACGCCGAGCGCGAACAACGAAGTGAAGACCACACCGAGGCTGGAGTCTTCGGCGATCTGCCCTTGGTCCGTGAGCGCCTGAACTAATAACGTGGTCAACAAACCGACGCCCGCCGCGCACACGAAGATCCAAGCCGACGTGGTCGAACCTCCGATGAGAAAGCCCAACGCAATGCCCGGCAGCACGGCGTGGCTGATGGCATCGCCCAGCAGGCTCATCCGCCGCAAAACCAGGTAGCAGCCGAGCATCGAGCACGATGCGCTGGCTACAGCGGCGACCGCGATGGTCGAGATCGCCGGGGTGTCGAAGAGCGAGAGGAGGTGGGGGATGTTCATTCGATTAGCAGCCAGCATGACCGGTTTCAATTTTCAAACTCAGTCAGAGCTTCATCTTCGCCTCTAACTCACGCACGGTTTCGGCGGGCAACATTCGATCGATCGCCTCCAGGTCGAGCTCCGACATCAGGCTTGCCGCCTCGGGCTGCTCGGTGAGCAACGCTCGCCAGAGCCGGTAACCTCGGGCGACGCGGGTTGCCTGATCCAGGCCGCTCGAAGTGAATCGCCAAGCCCCGGTTGCCATCGGTTCGAGCCAGCTAAGCGCTACGGCGCGGCGCAATTGCCGCTCGAGCTCCGCCGGCGACCAGGCACAAGATCGGGCGAGGGCGGCGGCGGCAACCGGCGGCCTGGCGGGCAGGTCAGCCTCGCTGAACTCAAACATCACTCTCAGCAACGTTTGTTCGGCCACCCGTTGACGCATGTTGCGTTCGGCGGCCAGGCGAGCAACGACGCCGCGTCGGTTGGCGAACAACAGCGAGAACAAAAACACCGCGGCACCGGTCAGCACGATCAACGGTCCCGTCGGCAATCCGCCCATGCCGACGCTAAACGCCGTGCCCGACGCGCCGATGGCCGCCCCAAACACGGCGGCCAGCAGCAACATGAATCCCAATCGCTCGGTCCAGAGCCGGGCGGCGGCGGCGGGCAAAATCAGCAGCGCCGCGGTCAGCACGACCCCCACGGCCGGCAACCCGACGATCACGCTCGCCGCCACCAACGCCATCACCAAAAAATCGAGCAGCGTGGCAGGCCAGCCTTGCACGCGCGCGAAGCCCGCGTCGAACGTCACCAGCCGAAACTCTTTGTAGAACAAGAGCACGGCCAGCAGGCTGAATAGTGAAACGCCGGCGATCAATTTCACGTCGTCGGCGATCATGCCGGCGGCGGTGCCGAAGATATAATTAGCGATGCCCGACTTGCTGCCGCCGGTGGCCGAAGTCTGAATCCATCGCAGCAAGGCCAGCCCCAGCCCGAAGCTCAGGCTCAGCACGATGCCCAGGGCGGCGTCGTCCTTGATGCGGGTGAATCGCCGCAAGACGGCCACGATGGCGATGCCCGTTACGCCGCTGGCCAGCGCTCCGGCGAGCATCGCCGGCAGGCTGCGATGGCCGAGGGCGAGAAAACCAAGGCACAAGCCGGGCAAGGCCGCATGGGCCAGCGTATCACCCAGCAGCGCCCGTCGCCGCAGCACGGCAAAGCTGCCGATCAGCCCGGCATTGGCCCCCAAGAGGCTGGTTCCGGCAAGCACGACGGCCGTGTTGTAACCGATCATATGCTACGCTCGCGCGCGGCCAACGCGTCGCCCGCGGTTTCGAGAATGCTGAGCCGGCCGCCGTAGGTTTTTTGCAGGTTTTCCTTGGTGAAGGTGGCCTCGGTCGCTCCGCTGGCGACCAACCGCATGTTGAGTAGCGCCACCTGATCGAAGTAGGCGGGCACGGTCCGCAGGTCGTGGTGCACAACCAGCACCGTCTTGCCGGCCTCGCGCAGCTCGCCGAGCAACTGAAAGATCACGCGCTCGGTGGCGGCGTCGACCCCGGCCATCGGCTCATCCATGAAGTAGATCTCGGCCCGCTGAGCCAGTGCTCGCGCCAAAAACGTGCGTTGCTGCTGGCCGCCGGAAAGCTGGCCGATTTGCCGCCCGGCCAGATCGGCGATGCCTACTCGCGCAAGACATTCTCGCGCCCACTCACGATCGCGGCGAGCGGGCCTGCGAAACCAGCCCAGCCGCCCATAGGTGCCCATCAAGACCACATCGAGCACGCTGACGGGGAATTCCCAGTCAACGCTCTCACGTTGCGGCACGTAACCGATGATGCGGCGGGCCTGGTGGATAGGTCGCCCCAGCACCGACACCTGCCCGCTGACGATCGGTGTCAGGCCGAGAATGGCTTTGATGAGCGTGCTCTTACCGGCGCCGTTGGGTCCCAGGATGCCCACCAGGCTAGGCCGCTTGATAATAAGGTCGATATTCCAGAGCACCGGCTTACGGTGATAGGCCACGGTCATATCGTGGACTTCGAGCACCGGCGGATTGTTGGCCTGGATCATCGCAAGGCTTGCGTAATGGTTTTGACGTTGTGGCGAACCATGCCGATGTAGGCGCCCTCGGGAGTGTCGGACGGGCCCATCGCGTCGGAATAGAGTTGCCCGCCAATCTCGACATGGTGCCCGCGGGCGGCGCATCCCTCGACTAGCGCCCGGATGTTGCGCTCGCTGACGCTCGTTTCGACAAACACTGCTTTAATGCGCCGCTCACTGAGCAGCTCGACCAGTTCATTGATCTTGCTGACGGCCGCTTCGGCTTGCGTGCTGATGCCTTGGATCGCCTGCACCTCGATGTCGTAAGCGCGGCCGAAATAATGAAAGGCGTCGTGGGCGGTCACCAGCACGCGCCGCGATTCGGTGATCGACGCAATCTGCTCGCGACATTCCTCGTCGAGCCGCATGAGTTCCACACCATATTGTTCGGCACTGCGCCGATAATCATCGGCGTGGGCCGGGTCGACGTCGGCCAGTGCTCGCTCGACCACTGGCAGCGTCGCGCTCCACAGCGCCACGTCGAACCAGACATGCGGATCGTACTGTTCGCCGCCGACTTTCAGTAGCCGATCGCGGTCAAGATCGTCGGTGACGGCGACGACTCGCTTCTTGCGGGCCAGCCGCGAGAATACCTCACCCATCTTGCCTTCCAAGTGCAAGCCAGAGTAGAGGATCAGATCGGCCCGGCTCAGCCGCGCCACGTCACCGCTCGTCGCCTTATAAAGATGCGGATCGACGCCCTCGCCCATCAGCGCCGTGACTGTGACGTGGTCGCCGCCAACATGGCGGGCCAAATCGGCAACCATCGAGGTGGTCGCGACCACATTCACAGATCTGCCGGCAATGTTTACCTGATTGGGACGACTATCTGCGTCGTGTTCTCCCGACTGGCCCGCCGTAACGCCACAGCCCGCCAGTGCCGCCAAGAGCGGATATGCCCACAGTAACCGGACTTTACAAGGGAGAACCGACATGCCGATTTTTTTCCGCGGTCGCGACGCCTAACTCTAGGAATCGGATCGTATGTTTGACGAATCGAAATATTTTTTGACTGCTCAAAAACTATACGCCCTGGGCGTAATTTTCGTCAAGTCGGAGTGAAGGCAGTCAGGAGAGGGCCAGTGCGCCAGATGAGCTGGAGGAGCCGGATTCGCGAGCTTGAGTGTTTTACAAAGACTCGATAAGCGGCGGGGCATTTTCCGATACCGAAGACTGGCCCGTCGGGGCGGCGCTACGGTCGGCGGCTCCCAGTCAAGTTCCCTTACGGAGAATCGAACCTTGGCGAATACCAACCAGCGAACGGACTCGCAAACGGCTAAGGAGGGCAATTCAAGCGTTGAACGGCAACCGTTTCCGAATTGGGGCTGGTTTCTTTCAGGTCTCACGGCGGGGCTGATCGTGCTCTATGTCGTGGCGACCAGGCCGATCGCCGGCCAACTGGCCCAGCTCGAAGGCCAGATCGCGTCGCTCGAGCGGAACATGAGCCGCCTGGTGGCGAAGCGGGGTCGGGCGGCGCAGGCCAACGACCTGCTCTCGGCGCTGACCGAGCAAGGCCGCCGCGCCGAGGCCGCCGCGGAATCGCTACGGCAAATCGAAACCTTGCATTCCGGGCTGATCGCCCAACGAACTGTCACGGCCGACGCCCAGCGTTCGTTGGCCGCGCTCGACGACCTGCGCGCGAGCGCCTTGAATGTCGAAGCGCAGACGGCCGAGGCGCGGCAGGCCATCGATGCCCTCGGCGAACTGCAGGAGCGGGTCGTCGCGCAATATCACTCGATCGCTTCCGCGCGGCAGACGCTGGGCGAAATAATCCGCCTGCAGAAGCTGGTGTTGGCCGAGGCAGCCGAAGTGGGAGAAGCCCGCCGTGCCATCGAAGGGCTGGCCGAACTCAAAAGCCGCTCGCTGGCGGCCGGTGAAGAAGCCGACCGGGCTGGCGAAGTGGCCAGCAAGCTCGTGGGCACGCAGCAGCGCCTGCTTCGGGCGGCTGACGATCTCGACCAGGCACGGGCGGTGGGCCGCGGCCTGGTGGCCTTGAAAGACGAGATCCTGTGCGGCAACGATCCCCAGCAAATCGAAGAGGCTCACACGGCGTTGGGTGGCTTGGCCGACCTGCGTCAGCAGTTGCAACGCGAGGCCGATGCGGTCGCTCCCGCTCGCGTATCGCTGGAAGGTCTGATTGCAATCAAGGACCAGGTGATTGCCCGAACCAACGATCTGGCCGACGCGGTCGAAACGCTCGAAACTTTAGGTGACCTGGAGCATCAATTGGTGACCTCGGTGCAGTCGTTCGATCGCGTGCGTCATTGGCTGGTCGAAGCGGTGCTCATCGAGCCGGCCGTCGAGCGGGCCACCGCGATGCTGAAACCGCTGGTCGAGCTTAGCAATCTACGGCGGCTCAATCCGGCCGATCTGCGGCAGGCCGCCCGAACCATCGCTGATCAGCGGTCCGCCCGTGTCGCGAACAAACCCAGCAATGCGGTCGAGGTGTCCCCGGTGGACACGGATTGAGCGGGGCGTCAGAGGCCAGAGACCAGAGGTCGGAGGCCAGGGACAGTAGCTCTGGCTTCTGGCCTGAAGCGAAACGCGCACTCGGTAGCGCGGTAGTCCCGGCCCTTGTGGCCGGCTGGCCGCGCCGGAGGGAGGATGGCCTTCCTAGGCCGTCCTTAGCTAGGTTCGACGGCCTAGGACGCCATCCTGCGATTTCGGTGCCGGCGGCGGCTGGATACAATTGCCACGATGACCATCCAACGCCGTCAATTCGTCCAGCAGCTTGCCGCCACCGCCGCCGGTGGCTTGCTGGTGGGAAACACCCGGCGAGCAACGATTGCCGATGATGCGGCGGACGAACCGGCCGCAGCCTCGCCCGCCAATCGCATCGCCGTCTCGACCTATTCCTTCTGGCATTTCCGGGACGAAAAAACTCCGATCGAGACATGTATCGATCACGCAGCCAGGATGGGCTTCGACGGCGTCGAGATCTTGCACGTGCAGATGACCGACGAATCAAACGGCTATTTGCAACGGCTCAAGCGGCAGGCGTTTGCCGTGGGCCTCGACCTGTGCGGCTTTTCGACGCATCAGAGCTTTCTGTTTCCCGACGTCGAGCGGCGGCAAAAGAACGTCGAGCATACGCTCGCCTGCATCGAATTGGCGTATCGGTTGGGCATTCCGACCATGCGCGTCAACACCGGTCGGTGGGGCACCAGCAAAAGCTTTGACGACTTGATGAAGGCCCGTGGCATCGAGCCGCGCCTGCCCGGCTATACCGACGACGACGCCTTTGGCTGGGTCATCGACAGTCTGGCAAAATGCCTGCCCAAGGCGGCCGAATGCGGGGTGGTGCTCGGACTGGAAAATCATTGGGGCCTGGGCCGCATGCCCGAAGGCGTGTTGCGCATCGTCGAAGCGATCGATTCGCCCTGGCTGCGCGTGACGCTCGACACGGGCAATTTTCTGGAAGATCCGTATGACCGGCTCGAACGCCTGGCGCCCTTGACGGTGCTGTTGCAGGCCAAGACCTATTACGGTGGGGGCGAGTGGTATACGCTCGATCTCGATTATCCGCGCATCGCGGCACTGATGCGCCGGCACGGTTACCGCGGTTATGTCTCGTTGGAGTTCGAGGGCAAGGAAGACCCGGCGACGGCGGTGCCCAAGAGTTTGGCGTTGCTGCGAGAGGCGTTTGCCAGAATCTGACGCTGGCGTCTAATGGAAACACAGCAATGAAGAACCGCATTATGTATATCGAGCGCAAGGCCGGCGGCCTCACTGGAGAAGCACGAATCGGCCGAGCGTTGCGACCGGTGAAGATTATTGGATTTCCGGCTGCGGCAAGGACGGTGCCGATCGCCTATACGGCGAACGAGCGCCGGTTGAAATCGATGAAGACGTGCGCGAAGAATACTGGCGCGAGATTCGTGGTTTGCCCGAAATGATATCGCGGGCGATTGTCTAACAGTGATCGGCGATCTTTTCCTCCGGCGTCAAAGGTCGCGAGACGCACCAAACACGGCCAGCGGAATCGGAACGCTCGCCCCTCTCCACGCGCCCTGGGCAACGCCAAGGCTCTGCCCGAGCAAGCGGGTTGAGTTGTGTGCCTAGTGGGAATGCTTTTGCGGCTTATCGAACGAACCATTCCTTAGGAAGTTCAATGTGCAGGCGTGCACACGCGGGTCGGTCCCCAGCCGTGCATGCTCGACGGGCAGCACCAGAAATTCGCGCGCGCCGGCAAGCCGGGTGGCGGCGAGGCTGAGCATGCCGTCGTCATCGCCGGGCAGCCGGGTGCTGAGGCCGCGGTCGTCTCCTCGGCCTCCGGCAATGATGCCAAATTCGCAGGTCGGCACGGCCAGCCGGGATCCGAGCGCAGCCCAGCCGCCGTCGAGTTCCGCCGCCGACAGCCCTAGTACGCTAACCAGCATTTCCATATCGTCGGTCGCCGAACCGGTGGTTTGGTTGGGCGGCGCCAACATCACCAGCCGGTTCAACCGCGGCCCCGCGGCCTCGCCACCCTCCGCGCCGCGCCGGTCGGCCAGCCAGCGCCGCACCACCACATTGCCCAGACCAAAGGCCACCATCGACACTTCCTCGACCTGGTCGAGATGGTCCACCACATTGCCCAACGAGCGTGCATAATCGTCAATCGTTCCGCGCCGGCTCGCATAGCCAAAGCTCAATACATGCATCGTGCCGCCGGCTCGCAGGTAGGCTGCCAGGGGACGCATGGTTTCGGGCGAGCCGTCGAGTCCGTGCAAGACGACGACCGCCTTGCCCTGCATCGGCGGCAAGCGGCGCTCAATCCGAATCGCCTCCAAGCGGGCCAGGCATTCGTCGAACGTGCCCCAAGCGTGTCGCTTTCCCGCCCCGTCCATCAAGCGGCAATGCCCCGAGATCGCATTCCGCTGAATACGCCAATCATGAAAGAATCGCTCGTCGCCCCACGCCTGGAAGCCGCCGGGCTGCGGCGGCGGATCGCTCGCGGGCAGTCGTCCGTCGGTGTAACGGACACGCGGACGCTTCGCGACGCGAACGGCGGGTTGGGCGGGTTCGTCCGACAATTCTTCGCCCCGTGACGCCCGTGACGACAGCAGCGCCACCAGCAAGCCGCTAACAGCGGCGACCAAGATGGGTGGGCGATGTGTGAACATTGGGCCAGGATTGTAGACATGCCCTGGCAGAACCTCCAAGGTCGTTTCGGTTACAGCCGGGGCATCGGCAAGCCTCTGCCCCAGCCACCGCGCCCGTAAACTCGGCGGTTCAAAGCTTGATGAGTGCCAGGCCCGAAGCGTCGTCGTGGCGGCGCCGCAGGTGGCTGGGCGACTCGACCAGCATCACTTCGAGCGTCGGCCGCACATGAGCGTCGACCAGATGCCCGCCGTGGGCCGAGCCGTCGCGTTTGCCCACCACCACGTGCGCGTGCAATTTGGGGCCCTTATCGGTCTCGACGATATTTCCCACCATTGAGAGCACTTCGACCTGCTCGCGCATGGGGATTTTTTCGTATTCCTTGCGCTGCCAGTCGAAGTAGCCCAGCGTCAGATCTTGGAAGGCGCCGATGGCGGTGAAATGCGCCGCAGCCAGCTTGTGCTGCTTGGCAAAATCGAGCAGCCCGGCCGTTACTTCGTCTCCTGTCTCGAACACGAGCACGAAGGTTTTTTCGCGTGCGTCGTTGATGAGTTTCGATTTCATGGTGAAGGTATTTAGAGTAGGTAGCTGCCGGCCTTGTGCCGGTCGGTTCAGGTCGATTCGGTAGATCAGCCGGCCACAAGGGCCGGGGCTACCTTACGCGTGCCGGTCGGTTGGTGAACATTTTCGTCTTTCGCTCCGCGAAAGAAACGTTCTTTCGCGGAGCGAAAGGCGACAATCAAGGGCCTGGAACGTGATCCTTCCAGCAGTGCCTAGCAAGCGGTGCGCCGTTTGATACGATTAGCCGTAGTTTCAACAATGCACTTTTCGGAGATTGCCCATGGCCCGCACGCCCAGCACCATGTTGCCTTTGGGAACGCTTGCCCCCGACTTCTCGTTGCCCAATGTCGATGGCCGAACGGTCTCGTTGGCCGATTTCAAGCAGGCCCCGGCCCTGGTGGTGATGTTCATGTGCAATCACTGCCCGTTCGTCAAACATGTCGCGCCCGAACTGGCGCGGCTGGCCAAAGACTATCAATCGCGCGGCGTGGCGTTTGTCGGCATCAACTCGAACGACGCGGCGGCGTATCCCGACGATTCGCCGGCCAAAATGAAAGAAGAAGCCAAGTCCCGCGGCTACATGTTTCCGTACCTCTACGACGAGACACAAAAAATCGCCCAGGCATACCGGGCCGCTTGCACACCCGACTTCTATTTATTCGACAGCGGGCGCAAGCTGGCCTACCGGGGACAGCTCGACGCCAGCCGGCCCGACAGCGGCGTTCCGGTGACGGGGGCCGACCTGCGCGCGGCGCTCGACGCGGTGTTGTCGGGCAAGGCCCCCTCGCCCGAACAGCGGCCGAGCATCGGCTGCAATATCAAGTGGCGGACGGGCAACGAGCCGGATTATTATAAAAACGGTTAATCGCTGTACAAAGTAACCCCGGCACTCCGTGACGGGGATCGCGGTCGCCGTTGGCGACCAGCAAATCTCCGCCACGGAGTGTCGGAGCTACCGTGGCGGCTTCTCACGCTGTTCTTCGTCGACTTGACGGCGAATGTATCCGCTCAGCCACCAGCCCCAAACCACATAGTGCAGCGCCGCGACGCCAAAGATGACACCCGCGGCGATGGCCGCCGGCAAAATGGCGCCGCTCGTCAATACGTACAAAACGGCAAAGACCAGCAACGCCAGACCCAAAGCCAGCAAAATCGGCAGGCAAGAGATCGGATTTTGGATTTTCGATTTTGGATTTTCGATTGCTCAAGCCTCCGCTCGTGAACGCCGATGCTCAATTTCAAATCCAAAATCGAAAATCCAAAATCCAAAATTCACTTGGTGTATTCCGGCACGACGAGCTTGGGAATCGCTCCGGCCGCATGCCCGCGAGCCAATAACTCAGCAACTGCCTCGCGGCCGCTCGGACCAAAATCGAGCGTCCAATCGTTCACATACATGCCGATGAACGTGTCGGCCTGATTACGGTCCAGGTCACGGCCATAGGCCAGGGCATAGTCGAGCGCTTCGGAGCGGTGCTCCAAGCCGTAGCGAATGCTTTCCCTGAGCAGCCGCGTAACATCGCGCATAACCTGCGGACCAAGGTCCTTGCGGACGCCGTTGGCGCCTAATGGCAACGGCAGCCCGGTCTGTTGGTGCCACCATTGACCCGTGTCGACCACCAGGTGCAACCGCCGCTGGCCATAGGTGAGCTGTCCTTCGTGGATGATCAACCCGGCGTCCACGCGCTGCCCTTGATATTCGCCCGCTTCGACGGCGTCGAGAATGCGATCGAAGGGAACTAAGACGTACGGAAACGCCTCGCCCAGGCAAAGCCGCAGCGCCAGAAACGCGGTGGTCAATTTGCCCGGCACGGCGATTATCTTGCCGCGCAGCTCCGCCAGCGATCGCGGCTCGCGAGCCACGACCATCGGTCCATATCGGTCACCCATGCTGGCCCCGCACGGGCAAAGCACATAGCGGTCGGTCAAAGAGGCATAGGCGTGCAGGCTAAGGGCGGTCAGCTCTAGCTCGCCGGCAAACGCTCGTTGGTTGAGCGTTTCGATATCAACCAGCTCGTGACGGAATTCATAGTCGCCCGTGTCGATCTTGCCGTTGGCCAGGGCATGAAACATGAAGGCATCGTCGGGGTCGGGTGAGTGGCCTACGCGAATGAGCATAAGAGGGTTCAGGGTTCGCGGAACGGTTCAGGGTTCAGGGTTCAGATTCCTCGGACCTTGCGGCTGGACAATCTGATGACCGGCTGAACCCTCAGCGAATTAACACGCGACATGATAGGCCGCCGCAGGGCAGACGGTCAAACGAGGGGCAGCGGCGACGAGTGCCGGGCGGCACCGACGTTCGGCGTTCACGAAAATGCTGAACCCTGAACCCCGAACCCTTTTTTACGCTTCGAGCGCGAAGCCACTGGAAACCGGCGGGATTAAAAGCCCGTGCGGAGCGGGCACATTGCCCTGCGTCGCCAGCCTTTCGCACACTTGTCGCCATGTCTCGCGCTCGATTTCGAGCAATCGCATGGCTTCGGCCAGCTTGCCGGCGTCGCGTTTCATGCCCGCTTCGACCAACGTGCGGAAGACAAAACGGTAGACGCTCGATACATTTTCGACCAGCGCTGGGGCAAGCTCGGGCTTCAGCGCGCGCAACAGCTCTGTGACAATGCGCTGGCAGCCGATGACCGCTTCGCCCCCCTCATAGATGCGCCCCTCGCGCCAGTGATCGGCTGCCTGCCGCCCATAACGCAACGCACCTTCGAGCAGCATCAGTTGCAATTTTTGGGGCGTCGCGGTGAGAACTTGCGTCTCGAAATACGTATCGCGGGGCTTGTTGTACGTCATGGTGCTTCACTCCGTTGCGGGGTCGATGACCAGAATTCTCACGAATTCTGCTACCACGATGCTAACCGAAGAGCGTGCCGCCCGATCCGCCAGACCCGCCGGAGCTGCTCGAGCTTCCGCCCGAGTTCGCGGCATAGGCGCTATTGAAGTTGGCTAGGTTGGAAAGCTGACCCAACATGCCCTGCTGGTTCTGGATGGTCGAAAGGGCCTTCTCCATATTGTTGAATTCTTGCAGAAGCACGGCCTTCTTGGCGTCGATCTGCGAATTCAAAAAGCTGATCTGGCTTTGCTGATCGGTGATCTCTTGATTGATCGTGTTGACGTTCTGCTGAATTGTGCCGGTGACCTGATCGGTGGCCCCTTTCAAGGCCGTGGTCAATTGGGCAGCCATGCCGGTGGTGGCATTACCAATAAAGTCAGCCACGCCGGCGGGGTCGGCCGCTACGGCGGCCGCCAGCGCGTTGCTGTCGACGCTGAGCTGGCCGCCCGAAAGCGTGACGCCCATCTGCATCAGGCTGCGCGTCTTGTCGCTGGTGCTGCCGGCAACGCCGGTGACCAGGTTCAGGACCGAGTTGTAGATGTTTTCGACGGTGATATTGCCGAATAGCGGCCCAGATTTTTGCGTGGTCGGATCGTACGAGTCGTTCTGCGAGATGGCGCTGCTGACCTTATTAAAATCGGCCACGAAGTTCTGAATGGTCGACACCAGCGACTGATTGTCCTGGCCGACGGTCACGGTAATGGGAGTGCTACTGGCTCCCGTGACGGTGAGCGACAGCCCCGGCAACACGTTGCTGAACGTATTTGTCGACGAGGTGAACAACAAGCTGCTTCCGCTTCCGCCGCTGCCGACTTGCAGCACGGCGTCGGCCGCCGGCGTGAGCGTCGAAAGCGACAGGCCGGTCGCGCCGGTGTCGATCAACAGCCGCCCGGCGATGCCGGAATTTGTGCTGCCGATCATCAGGTGATAGGGCTGCGACGAGCTGCCGTCGTTGAGAAGGTTGGTGGTGACTGGCGCGCCGGAAGTTAGGAAATCCTGCTCAACCTGGGTGAGCGTGTCGTTCGGGCCGACGGTTACCGAATACCGATACGCGCCGTTGATTTGCCCCGACACCGCCGTGCCTGCGATCTTTAGCCCGGCCGCCGCCGTGCCGGTTTGATCGGCCACCTGCATCGTTCCGCCGCCCCCGGCGGTGTCGGTCAGCAAGATGCCATCGCCGTTGGCATTGATTGAGGCGCTGACGCCGACGCCCGACGTGTTGATGGCGTTGATCACATCGCCGACGGTTTGAATGCTGCTCAGTGTGGTGTCGATGATGGCCGTCTTGCCCTTGCTGTCGGTGATCTGAAACGTGCCGTTGTTAATGCCCGTGCCGCCGTTGAGCTGCGAGAGCTGCGTATTTTCGCTGATATAGCGCTGGTTCAGGTCGCCGCTGTTGACACTGTTGGCCGCCACGTTGGCGGCGATGTGCAAATTGGCCGCGGTGGTGCCGCCGCCCGAGTCAGCAATAATCAGGTTCGACGTCGTCTTGCCAGTGGTGTCGTTGATGAGAATGCCGTCGTCCGCGGCGTTAACGGTGGCATTGAGACCCAATCCCGCGCCGTTGATCGCCGTAATGACGTCGGCGAGTGTATTGGCGCCGCTGAGATTGATGGTCGCGGTGGCGCCGCTGCGATCGGTAAGCTGCACCGAGCCGGGCGTGGTAATGCCCGCCCCGCCGTTGACGTCTTGCAACAGCACCGTATCCAGCCCTGAAATGACCCGCTTACCGGTCAGCACGCCGCCGCCTTGTTCGGTGCCCAAGATGCCCAGGTCTTTGGCGGCGTTGCTGCCGTTGAGCGCCGCGACGGTCAGCGTGCCCGCTCCGCCGCTGGTGTCGGTCAGCACCAGGTGCGTGCCTGAAATTGTGGCGGTCAGCTTGCCGCCGTTTTGACTGTTGTTGTTGATGTCGTCGAGCACGTTTTGCAGTGTCGAGGCCGAGCCGAGGCTGATATCGAAGCTGCTGCCGTTCTTCAGCGTGATCTGAAAGTCGGGCACGCCCTTGTCCCGTCGCACGCCGTTGTCGTCGTTCAAAAACGAAAGCGGAGTGCTGCCGTTAAGGCTGACGACGCTGGTTCCTGTTAGCGTGTTCGCGGCCACCGATCCCGCAATACCTAGATTGGCGGCGGTCGTCCCGCCGGCGATATCCTGCACAATCAGATTGCTGCTGGTCGATCCCGACTTATCAGTGATCACCAGCCCATCGCCGCTGATCGAAGCCTGCACGTGAATTCCCGCTGTCGTGTTGATGTCGTTGACGACGTCATCGACCGTTCGGGCGGCGGTGAGATCGACGGTGGCAGAGGCTCCGCTGCGGTCGGTGATGCTGATCTTGCCGCGGGTCACGCCCGAACCGCCGTTGAGCTGGGCCAGCGCGGTCGGCGAATTGACGAATCCGCCCAGCTTGACCAGTACGGTCCCACCGCCCACCGGCGTGTTATTGCTGTCGGGAAACCCGTTCGAGAGGAATTCCTCAGTTTGCGCCTGCACGACGGGCGTGACCAGGTAGCTGGCCAAGGGGGCGCTCGAGGTGGCGGTGCCGGTGATGGCCGACGTGTTCGAGCTGCTGACGGTGCGCGCCGCGAGCACGTTTTGGCTCGATAGCGCCTGGCTGTCGCCCTGCAACGCCAAGAGCGCGGCCGAGAGCGAGGTGAGCGCGGTTTGCTGATCGGTTTCAGTGGTGATCAGATTGTTCAGATCGGTCACCGGCTGTTGATCGAACGTCAACAGCGCGCTGATGATATTGTTGACCGGCAGGCCGCTGATCAGGCCGGTTCCGGCGGTAACAAGCCCCTGGCCGGTGCTCAGCCCCGAGCTAATCGCGGAGCTGCCAGAGCCAATGCCGGAACTGATGCTTGACATGATCGACGAGCTTTACCGTCCGGGGACGATCTGTAGGGAACGCCCTCAGTGGCGTTCCAACAGCGGCGAAGCCGCCACGGTAGCTCCGACACTCCGTGGCGGAGCCTTGGCGGTCGCCAAGGGCGACCGCCATTCCCGTCACGGAGTGCCGGGGCTACTTTACAAAATGACGGAGGGCATCGCACACTACGGGTTGTGCCGTGTGCGATGCCCACCCTATTCAGCTACGCTCGACTATTGCCGCGGCAACAGCGCCAGCACGCTTTGCGGGCTGGAGTTGGCAATGGCCAACACGCTGGTGCCGGCCTGGATGAGCACTTGCGACCGGGTCAGGTTGGCGGTTTCGGCGGCGAAGTCGGTGTCTTGAATGCTGCTCTGGGCCGAAGTGACTTGCTCCAAGCTCGTCTGCTGGCTGGCGATGTTGCTCTGCAAGACGTTGGCCTGCAAGGCGCCGAGCTGGCCACGCAACGTGGCGATCTGGCTGATGGCCTGATCGACGATGGCCGCGGCGGTGGTCAGGCTGGTGCTCGATAAGGTCTGGGTGCCGCCGGTGTGCAGGTCGTGCAAGGCGAAGTTGCCCGTCGTGCTGGAGTCACGGCCCAGCAGGTGCGTGTCGAGGGCCGTGATGTTGGCGTTGACCTGGTTTTGGAAGTTGACTTCCGGCCCGATCTGGAACAGAGCGCCGCCGGTCACGTTGAACTTGGCCGTGGTATTGGCCGGGGCGTTGGCGCCGGGCGTGGTGCTCGTGAAATTGGCGGCTGTGTTAAACGTCGTCACGTTGGCAGCCTCGTTCGTGCCCGTGCCGCCGGTGGCGGTAATCTGCACCTTGCTCGCAAAGCCGGGGTTGGTGGCCGTGAGCACCACGTTCTGACCGGCATACGGCGTGCTGCCGCTTCCGGCCGTGACGCTGGCGGCGACGCCCGTGGTCGTCGAGACGGCGTTAATGGCGTCGACCAGCACGCGGCTGTCGTTTTTCAGGTCGTTCACGTTGACGCTGATCGTGGCGCTGCCCGTGGCGCCGGTGACTTTGAGCTGCAAGGTTTCGGTGTCGGTGCCCGAAGCCGTCAGGTTCGACAAGCCCGTTCCCCCCGCGCCGGCAATGGTGGTGGTGGCGGCGGTGGGCGGCGCCAGAGTGGGATTGGTATTGGCGGTGAAGGCCAGCGAACCATCGTTGTAGCTGATCACCGAGCCGCTGCCGGAAAATTGTCCGGTGCCAGCGCCGTCGGTGACTGTGCCGGCCACGTCGATGCCCGTGGTGGTCTGCTGCGTGGCCGCGCCATTGAATAAGGTAACGTCGGCTGAGTTCGTCGCGGAGAGGGCCTGGATCGAAAGCTTGGCGTTTGAGCCGTAGTCTTGGCTGGTGAGCGTAACATTGCCGCCCACTCCCGTGCCGCTGGCGGTGATGCCGGTCTCGCTCGTCACGGTATTGATGGCTCCGACCAAGGCCGAGCTGTTGTTGAGAATGGCGTCATTATTGACGCTGATCACGGCCTGGCCGAGGTCGCCAGTGATCTGCAGCGTGATCGAGTTCGACGTGCCGGTGGTGCCTTGCACGTTCGTCTCGGAACTGTTCAGCGTGGTGGCATCGGCATTCAGCGTGGTGTACGATCCGGTGGCGCCGTTGTTCAAGGCGTTTGCGGTCACAATCGAGCTGCTGCCGGTCGAGGTGTCGGTCAAAATAACGCTGGCGCCCAGGCTGGTGCCGCCGATGCCGTCGGTGCCCAGCTTGGCGATGATGCCCGTCTCGTTGCTCCGGGCATTGATGGCGTTGACAATGGTCGTACTGTCGTTGATGGCCTGCGTGTTGTCGAACGTGACGAAGACCGGCGAACCACCGGAGTTCTTGCTGCCCGTGAGCGAAAGCGTGGTGAGGTTGCCCACCGTGCCGGCGCCAACCGCGGTTCCCGCGGTGACGGTGACGGTGCCGCCCGCATGGTTCGAGGTGGTAAGGGCATTGATGCCCGAACCGTTCAAGTCGATCGAGGTCGCGCTGCCGCCTACCTTGAGCGAGTTGAACGAGACGTTGGTGCCGGCAGCCACGGCGATGACGCCCGTCTTGTTCGTAACTGCGTTGATTTGCGTGGCCAGATAAGTGGCCGCGGCGGCGTTGCCCGTATTGAGCGAACTGTTCTGCAGCGTGATGGTGGTCGAGGCGCCGGTAATGTCGTTATCGCCGATCGTAAGCGTCGTTGTGCCAGCTCCCGCGAGGCCCGTGAAGGCGGCGGCCGTGATGTCGACGTTGGTTGTTGTGGCGCGCGTCCCGTTGGCCCCACCCTTGACGCTCAGCGCTTCGATGCTGTTCTGCAAGCCCGAGCCGGCGTTGGGAGCGACGCCCAGCAAAGTGCTGGTGGCATGCGTCGAAGTGCCCAACGACAGGTTGTTCAACCCCGTGGCAGCCGTGTTCGAGAAGCCCACCAGGTTTACCTTGGCCTGCGTGGCGCTTTGGTTGATCTGCACGGCCACGTCGCTGTTGGGCGCGCCGGTGTGCAGAGCGGGGTTGAACGAGCTGACCTGAATGTCGGCGGTGCTGTTGAACACGTTGCCCAGCGTGCCCGCGATGTTGAAGGCCTTGCTGCCGTTGAGTAGCAAGTCGCCGCCGAACACCGTGGTTTGCCCGATGCGGTCGATCGACTCGATGGCCGAGTCGACCTGCACCTGGTTGGCCGCGATTTCGGACGACGAAATGGCGCCTTGGTTCGCCGATGCCTGCACCAGGCCGCGGATGTCGTTCAAGAGCGAGCTGACCTGGGCCAAGGCGGCGTCGGCCGTCTCGACGATGTTATTGGCCCGTTGGCTATTGGTGATGGCCTGGTTGACCGTCACGACTTCGCTGCCCAGCACGCTGGCGGCGATCAAACCGCTGGGGTCGTCGGCGCCGGAGTTGATTCGCAAACCGGTCGAGAGCCGCTGGAGCGAGGTCTCCAACGACTGCTGATTGTTATACAGGTTCGTGCGCGCGGTGAGCGAAGCAATGTTCGTGTTGATACGGGTCATCGGTTGGACACCCCAATTTGTCTTGTGGGAGGGACTTGGCCCAAGCCTGGCGGGGCGGTGGGAAGCGTTTCATCCCGACCGGCCCGCCGCGCGTTTATGGGTCTGCGGCTTGGACCTTCTTGGTATCTCTAAAGGGCACTATCGGCAGCGCAGCCGCGCCACCTTGGCGAAAATGGGAAGAAAGTCGGTGGATTCCAGAGGGGTGGGCACTGAATGGTCGGCCCAGGCGTTACAACCGTGCCAAAAGGGGTCGGAGGGCAGAGGTCGGAGGCCAGGGGAAGAAGAGAGGCCAGAGGTAAGGGACTTGCGTTTTCCCTGGCCCCTGGCCTCCGGCCTCTGACCTCTTTCACTCTTCCCTGGCCTCTGGCCTCCGACCTCTGACCTCTTTTCCCGAGCCCAGTCCGCGCGTGTCCTTCGGCTCCAGCCGGCTGGCCCGCAGATTTTCGCGCTGAATCGCCTCGTACACCTCTTGCCGGTGGACGGGGATCTCGGTCGGGGCGTTGATGCCCAGCCGCACCTTGTCTCCGCGAATATCGACGATCGTGATGACGATGTTGTCACCGATCATGATGCTTTCGTCGCGTTGTCTCGACAACACAAGCATCGTTGGCTCCTTGGGGCGCGTGTCGCGCGGTTAGGCGCTCTTTTTCAAGGGGGCGGGCGTGTGGGCCAATTCATAACACAGCGGTTGGTCGCCATTGGCCACGACCTGGCGGCCCAGCCGGCGCTGCAAGTTGATCACAACCGGCGCCTTCAGGTTCAGCGTGATCGCCCGGTCGTTTTTGCCGACGACGACAAGCACTTGGGCGTCTTTCACGTCGTCCAGCTCCAGCGGAGCCAGTTCGCTGCGGTACACCCGAAACTGATAGTTCGGCACAAACCGCCGCGGGCTGACCACCGCCAAGGCGACTTCCGCTCGCGAGGTGCATTGCAGCCAGCCCAGTGCGCTGGTTTCGGCATCGGCCAACAGCACCCAATGCTTGCAGTCTTCCATGCCGGGCAAGCCATTGGCAAAGCGAATCAGGTCTTCCGGCTCGACCTCCAACGGCCCAAAGCGGGTGGTTCTGATTTGCATCGCAAGTCCTTCGCGTAGAACGGAATTCATTCCGTTTGCCGTACATCATCCCTGGGGGCGGTTGGCCAAGCAGCGACGCTCTCGCGCCGCTTAGCATCGCACATGGCTTAAATCGGCTGCCCCACTGGCGGGAATCAAGGAAAAGGGGTCGGGATTCAGGGGTCGGGGGTCGGGGTTTAGCGGCACCGGGTGGGCCAGGCTGCAAGCATCACTATTGCCGGGGCGGAGGACATTGCGGCAAATTTACCGGTTTTGACTTTTTCATTTTACATTTTTACTTGTCCGATCCCCGTAGTCCCGAGGCCCAATTCTCCAGCCCCGAGACCCCAGCCCCGACGTCTTCGTTCTATATTACCAGTGGCATTCGTCCCGGCCACCCGCTGATCCGGCAGCGGCGAGGGAGAAAAAGGCGTGACGCAAGAACACCGCACTCAATCGGCGCCGGGCAGTACGCAGCGTCTCGCGGCGCTCGATGCCTACCGTGGCTTCGTGATGCTCGTGATGGCGAGCGCCGGTTTTGGTTTGCCGCAGGTCGCAAAGCACTTTCCCGACAGTCGCGCGTGGCAATTTCTCGGTGCTCAGTTTGCTCATTCGCAATGGGTTGGCGCCACCCTTTGGGATTTGGTCCAGCCGTCGTTCATGTTCATTGTCGGCGTCTCGGTGGCCTTTTCGTGGGGCCGCCGCTGCGCCGAGGGCCAAGCCTACTCGGCGATGCTGGCCCACGCGATTTACCGCTCGTTCGCGCTGGTGCTTTTGGGGGTAATGATCCAATCGCAATCGACCACGCCGAATAACTACGTCTTGACCAATGTGTTGAGCCAAATCGGGCTGGGATACCTTTTTCTCTTCCTGCTTTGCAATCGGCGACCGGCCTGGCAAGCCGCGGCGGCCGTTTTGATCTTGGTCGGCGACTGGGCCCTTTTTTACAGCTACCCTACGCCGCCGCCAGATTTTGATTACAGCACGGTGGGCGTGCCCGCCGATTGGCCTCACTTGCAGGGAATCGAAGCGCATTGGGATAAAAACACCAATGTGGCCGCCGCCGTCGATCGGGTCGTTTTGAACTGGTTTCGTCGTGATAGCCGGTTTCTGTATCATGGCGGGGGTTATGCGACGCTCAATTTCGTGCCCTCGCTGGGCACGATGATTTTTGGGCTTTTGGCGGGCGGGTTGTTGTGCGGCAAACGATCGCCACGGCAAAAGCTGCTCGCTCTCTGCGGCGCCGGTTTTTTGTGCCTGGGCGTCGGCGCGGCGATTTCGGCGCTCGGCGTCTGCCCGTTGGTGAAGCGCATCTGGACGCCCTCGTGGGCGGTCTTCAGCGCCGGCTGGTCGTTCCTGCTATTAGCCGCGTTTTACGTCGTGATGGATATTTGTGGCTATCGCCGCGCCGCTTGGCCCCTCAGGATTTTGGGAATGAATTCATTTGCGGCGTACTACCTG
>DATFDL010000381.1:0-5964 GCA_035252155.1 Pirellulales bacterium
GCTCGACAAAAACCGCGACAAGCTCGACAAGCTGGCCACACCGCTGGCCGAGGAAGAGGTTTTGGACGATCGCGAGATCGAAGAGCTGATTGGTCCTTCGCCGACGCGCGGCATCTCTTCCAACGGCAAGGCCGCCCTGGCCGGCCGCGCCGCACAGGCAAGCCCGTGATCGCCGACCGCGTGCTCTACGAAGACAACCACCTGCTGGCGCTCGACAAGCCGGCGGGCTTGGCAACGATGGGCGCCGCGGCCGGCCGGCCCAGCCTTTGGGCGCTGGCCAAAGAATACATCAAGCAAAAGTATCACAAGCCAAGCGGGGTCTATCTGGGAACGGTCAGCCGGCTCGACGCCGCGGTTTCGGGCGTGGTGCTCTTTGCCCGCACCAGCAAAGCGGCGGCGCGGCTGGCCGAGCAATTTCGTTCGCGTGCAACCAAAAAACTGTATTGGGCGATCGTCGAAGGACTACCCGCGCCAACCGCCGAATGCGTCGATTGGCTGATCAAAGACGAGCGGCTGAAGCGAATGCGCGTAGTTGCCGCAAATGCGACCGCCGAGCACCGGCGGGCTCGGCAAGCGCACCTTATCTATCGCAGGCTGCAGCAGACAGCCGCAGGTTGGCTGTTGGAGATCGACTTGCGGACCGGGCGCAAACACCAGATTCGGGTGCAGTTGTCACACCGCGGCCTGACGATCCTCGGCGACCGCAAATACGGCAGCCGCGTGCCGTTCACAGCCGGCATCGCCTTGCACTCGCGGCAGCTTGAATTCACGCATCCCACCCGCCGTGAGCGACTGACGCTGACCGCGCCCGTGCCCTCGGCATGGCGAAAACTGGGGGCCTAAAGGAACGCGGGCTGCTATCGAGGCGCGTTCCGCGATCAACGATGTCCCAGCGACCGCTTGTCTACCATCGCGGTCGCCGCGCAGAATAGGTGCATGACTGCGGAATACGACTTTGACGTGATCGTGGTGGGCGCCGGCCATGCGGGCGCCGAGGCCGCGGCCGCGGCAGCCCGGTTGGGCGCGCGTACGGCCCTGCTGACCACCAGCCTCGACACCGTCGGGCAGATGAGCTGCAATCCGGCCATCGGCGGCGTGGCCAAGGGACAGATCGTGCGCGAGGTCGACGCCCTGGGCGGGCTGATGGGCCGGGCGATCGACGCGACCGGCATCCAGTTTCGCATGCTCAACCGCCGCAAAGGCCCGGCCATGCACAGCCCGCGTGCCCAGGCTGACAAACGCGCCTATCAAGCCGAGGTCAAGTGGCTCGTCGAGTCGCAGCCCGGCCTCTCGCTGCGGCAAGAAGTGGTCGAAGATCTGCTGACCGAAGAAGTTCACGGCATCACTCGGATCGCCGGCGTGCGCGTCCGCGGCGACGCCGTCTATCGCGCCCCGGCCGTCGTGCTCACCACCGGCACTTTTTTGCAGGCCCTGATGCACACGGGCGAAGCCAAAACGCCTGGCGGCCGGGCGGGCGAAGGCACCACTGGCGGCATCTCGCAGGCGCTGGCCCGGCTGGGCTTCCGCCTGGCCCGCTTCAAGACCGGCACGCCGCCCCGGTTAAATGGCCGCACCATCGACTACGCCCGCACCGAGCTGCAACCGGGCGACGACGATCCACAACCCTTCTCGTTCGTTACAGAGCGATTCGCCCCCGAGCAGCTTCCGTGTTGGATTACACACACCAATCAGGCCGTTCACGACCTGATCCGGGCCAACCTGCACCGGGCGCCGATGTACACCGGGCAAATCCGCTGCGGCGGTCCGCGATACTGCCCGTCGATTGAAGACAAGGTGGTCCGCTTCGCCGACAAGGAGCAGCATCAATTGTTTCTTGAACCCGAGGGACGACACACGCACGAAGTGTACGTCAACGGCATCTCGACCAGCTTGCCGCGAGACGTGCAAGATGCGATGTTTCGGCACATCCCCGGCCTGGAACGTGCAGAGATCATGCGATACGGCTACGCGGTCGAGTACGACTATTCGCCGCCCGACCAGTTGCACCCCACGTTGCAGACCAAGCTGGTCGCGGGCCTTTACTTTGCGGGGCAGCTTAACGGCACCACCGGCTACGAAGAAGCCGCTGCCCAGGGCCTGATGGCGGGCGTGAACGCCGCCTTGGCGGCGCGGGGCGGGGCCGCCGCCGATGGCCTGGTGCTCTCACGCGACCAGGCCTACATCGGCGTATTGATTGACGACCTGGTGACGCGGGGCGTCGACGAACCTTATCGGATGTTTACCAGCCGGGCCGAATACCGCCTGCGGCTCCGGCACGACAACGCCGATCGCCGGTTGACCGCGGTGGGCCGCCAGATCGGGCTGATCGACGACCAGCGCTGGCAACGCTATCTATGTAAGGATGCCGAGATCGTGCGGCTACACCAACTGCTCGAAACCACGCGCCACGAGCAGTCCACACTGGCCAAAATCTTGCGCCGGCCGGAAGCCGGTTGGCATGATGTTGTGGCGCATCTGCCCGAGTTGGCAGCCGCGCCGCGCGAGGTCGCCGAGCAGGTCTTGTGCGATGCCAAGTACGCCGGCTACTTGGCCCGTGAAGACGTCGATGTCGAGCGTCAGCGGCGATTGGCGGAAAAGCGGATTCCCGCCAGTTTCGATTTTGCCGCGATCACGCAATTGCGGGCCGAGGCCCGAGAAAAATTCGCCCGCATCAGGCCGGCCAACCTGGCCCAGGCCGGCCGCATCAGCGGCATCACGCCCGCCGATTTGGCGCTGGTGATGGTGCATCTAGGCAACTCGTGATGGTTCATGTTGTAGCCGGCTTCGTGAGAAGTCTGGGCAAAAACGATTCGTCACAAAGTTTTGCGCGCACAATGGAAGCCGGTTTGTCGCCTTGGTCTAATGGGACCATTGGGCGACCATGTGGCCTTCTGGCGAGCACCCTTTGTGACCACCCAACTTGAACGCTACCGTTCGTACCTGCTGCTGCTGGCACGCATGCAGCTCGATGGGCGGTGGCGCGCGCGGCTCGATGCTTCAGACATCGTGCAGCAGACGCTGCTCGAAGCCCGTGTGAAATGGCCGCACTGCGCCGTCGACGACCCGCGCCTGGCGGCCTGGCTGCGCGGGGCCTTAGCCAACAACGTGGCCGATGCCGTGCGATCGCTCAAGCGGGCCAAGCGCGACGTGCGGCGCGAGCGGCCACTGGCGGCGATCGAGGCCTCATCGGCCAGGCTCGAATGCTGGCTGGCCGCCAACCAGTCGTCGCCCAGCCAGCGGGCCGTGAAAAACGAAGACGTCCTGCGGCTTGCCGACGCCCTGGCCCAACTGCCTGAAGCTCAGCGAGAGGCCATTGTGCTGCATCATCTTCAGGGAACCAGCTTAAACGAAACCGCCCAGCAGTTGGATCGGAGCGAATCGGCCACCGCCGGCTTGCTGCACCGCGGCCTGAAGCGGCTGCGTGAGCTCTTGCAGGACACCGCCTGAGGCGAAACCATGCCAAACCTTGATGAAGCATCGTCCGCACGGGACGAGAAGCTCGAACAAGTGCTGGCGGAATATCTGCGCTCGGCCGAGCGCGGCGAAAACCCCGACCGGCAGGCGTTCGTCGCCGCTCATCCCGATCTGGCGGATGAGCTGCGGTCGTTTTTCCACAGCCAGGACGCTTTGCAAAGAATGGCGGCGCCGCTGCGGGCGGCGGCACTCGATCCCACATTGCCCGGCCTCGAGCAGACGGCGCCAACACCGGGCACGCTGCTCCGTTATTTCGGCGATTACGAGCTCTTGGCCGAGATCGCGCGCGGCGGCATGGGTGTCGTTTACAAGGCTCGGCAAGTGAGTCTCAATCGTATCGTCGCGCTGAAGATGATCCTGGCCGGACAGCTCGCCAGCCCGCAAGATGTCGAGCGGTTCCACCTCGAAGCGGAAGCCGCCGCGAACCTCGACCATCCGGGCATCGTGCCCATCTACGAAGTCGGCGAGCACGAACGACAGCATTTCTTTTCGATGGCGTTTGTCGATGGTCCCAGCCTGGCGCAGCGATTGACCGTAGGCCCGCTGCCGCCGGTGCAAGCGGCGGAACTGATCCGCAAAGTTGCCGAAGCGGTCGCCTTTGCGCACACCCGCGGCGTGATCCATCGCGATCTGAAGCCCGGAAACATCCTGCTCGACGCCGACGGCCAGCCCCGCATCACCGATTTCGGCCTGGCCAAGCGGATCGCGGGCGACAAGCAGCTCACGGCCACTGGGCAGGTGTTGGGCACGCCCAGTTTCATGCCGCCCGAGCAAGCCTCCGGCGATGGCGGGCAAATCGACGGCGCGGCCGATGTCTATGCGTTGGGGGCGGTACTCTATGCTTTGCTGGTTGGCCGGCCGCCGTTTCAGGCCGACAACCCCATCGACACGGTGCTGCAGGTGCTGCACCGCGAGGCGGTGGCGCCGCGGCAACTGAATGCCCGAATTCCGCGCGACCTGGAAACAATCTGCCTCAAGTGCCTGCGCAAGAGTCCGCGGCGGCGCTATTCCGACGCGGCCGCACTGGCCGACGACTTGCAGCGATTTTTGAATCATCGACCCATCCGCGCCCGACCGGTGGGCGTCGTCGAGCGGACCGCCAAGTGGGTGCGGCGCCGACCCGCGCTGGCCGCTCTGATCGTGGTGGCAGCGGTAGGTTTCGCCGGAGTGACGTGGCAATGGCGCGTTTCTACGCACGAACGGCGGACCGTCGAGCGGCTGCTCGACGCCTCCGAAGCGCAGCGTTACGTAAATGAAATTGGCTGGGCTGATCGCGAATGGGCCGACGGCGACCTCGATCGCGCGGACTCGATTCTCGTCCAATGCCCTGCCCAGCGACGCGGGTGGGAATGGTATTACCTGCGCCGGCTGTGCCATCCGGAGTTGCTCAGTATTGAGACGGGAGCGGTCAATTCCGTGGCGTTCAGCCCCGATGGCAGCCTCTTGGCGATCCCCAGCAATCGGTCCACGCCGGAGCGGATGGGCTTTTTGTGGAATAGCGCCAAGCGCGTGCTGGTGTTTGACGCCGCCACGGGAGAGCGCGTGTGGACCTCCGCCGAACACAAGCATCAGGTCTTGACGGCGCGGTTCAGCCGCGACGGCGAGTGGCTGATCTCGGCCGGCGGAATTCTCGCTGCCGACGGAAAGGGCGAGGGCGAAGTGCAACTTCAGCAGCTCAAGTCGGACGTCGTCAGTCTGACGTATTCGGGACATGACTCGTGGGTTCAGTCGGCCGAGATGCATCCCGACGGCGTGCGAGTGGCCTCCATCGATCAAAGCGGAGTCATCAAGTTGTGGAGCGCAACGGACGGAGCAGAACTTGCGTCGTGGAAGGTTCCCGGCGGCAGGTTCAGCTCGGGCTTGGCGTTCGATCGTCGCGGCGAGAAGCTTGCCGCGGTCTCGTCTGGCTCGAATCGGGTATATGTTTGGAAACTGGATTCACCCGATCATCCGACGGAATATGTCGGCCACCAACACAACATTCTCGGTAACGTCGATTTTTCGCCCGATGGCCGCCTGCTCGCCGCGGGAGATATGAACAACACGGTCATCGTCTGGGACGTGGCAACCGGCGCGGTCAAACATCGCTTTGCCGATGCCGGCCGCGAAGTGCGGTTCAGCCCCGACGGCGCTCAACTGGCGACCACCGAAGCGCGCATCGAGAAGCAAGTGAAGGCCATTCGAATTTGGGACCTGGCCGAGGGAAGTTTGCTGCGCACGCTGCCCGGCGGCTTCAACTGCCTGGACTTTGCCGCCGATGGAAAGCGGATCGCCTCGGCCAGCTTCGGCGGCACGGTAAAGATCTGGGACGCGAACGCGACCCCGGGCGTGCGCCGGTTGGACGTCCAGACATTTGCTTGGGGCGGCCAGTTCGGTTTTGTCGGAGAAGCTCCGACGATCGTTGTGCCCGATCAGGAGACTCGGTTCTACGAGAAGGTAACTTTCCCGGGCGGATCGAGTGTAAACAGCTATTCCCGCAGAACGATCGCT
>DATFDL010000382.1:0-12284 GCA_035252155.1 Pirellulales bacterium
TAACGGGACGCCCGCGTGCATGGCCGCCGTCGCCACCACCAAGATCACCAGGCCTCCCAAGAGCAAAAAACAACCGACGCCTGACATCAGCCCCTTGAAGGTGGCATGTTCGGTCGGCGTCTCGTAGTGCAGCTCGATCGAGCGGCCCCGCTGAAGGCTGTGCTCGACCGCGTCGGTCAGTTCCATCGTCCGCGACGCCCCCAGCCAATCAAGCTCAGCAGCCACGTCGCCACGCAGCGCGTCGGGCAGAAGGGCCAGCACCTCGGCCGGGGCATTCACGGCGTCGAAGGCGTGCGACACGCTGTCGCCCTCGCGTTGAACGTCTAGCCGCCACGATCCGGCGTCAGGCGCGTCGAGCACCGCCTTGCCGCGGGCGAAGAGAAAGCTGCACCGCGCCGCTTCACGTTGCTCGACCGGGCCGACCGACCACCGCACCAGCACGCCCGACGGGCCGGACATCTGGACGCTCAGGGCACCGTAGTTCGTCGTCTCGGGCGTTGAGCGGACGCCAGTCGAGGCCATGGCCGCCACGGTTGTGAGATTGCCGCACAGCGGCCGCGCGAGCTCGATGTCGCGGGCAAAGTGCCGAAGCACCGACCAGCGATCGCGGGCCGCCGCCGCGCGTTCGACCACGACTTGCTCCAGCGGTCCGAGCGGCCCCTCGTCGTCGGTCTGTACCAGTTCGCTCAATTGCTGCCAGGCCGGATGCCAGCGGCCGGGAGTGAACGCCAGCAATACCGCCTGGTTTTCGCGCCGGATCATGTCGAGCTCGTAATAGACGAGCATCGAATCGACCACCGGGTGCGACGCGATCAGCGGCACGCCGGCTTGGGCCAATTTGCGCAATTGCTCGCCACGAAGCTCTTGATCAACCGCCCGCGCGACGATTACCACCTCGGCCACCGAGACATCGAGCAGGCCCTCCCAGTGTTCGGCGATCTGCACGCCCGGCGCGGCAGCGCGCACTGCCGCCTCGGCCTCGCCCAGTTCGTGCGCCCAGACGAGCCGGTGCTCGTGGCTGCCCGCGACGGCCAGGGCCAAGCAGAGCGCGTCAGGGTCTGTGCCGAGGAGGGCGAATTTCATGAAGAGGGGACAGAGGCCGGAGGTCGGAGGTCAGGGATCAGAGTGTATTAGCGGACATTGTAGAGTGGGCCGAGCGAAGTGGCTGTCCATTCCCCAAGATTTTAGCCGCTTTCCGAATGGAGGTCATGCACCGGGGCATCGCCAAGGCTCTGCCCCAGCCACCGGGGTAAATCGAAAATCCAATCCCGGCGCGCCGGGAGAAAAATCCAAATTCCCTGGCTGGTTTGAAACGCGCCGCAACGCAATACTGGCCCTAGTCCCCAGCCCCTAGCCCTAGTCCCTCCTCTTTCATGCAGGCCGAACTCATTTCGATCGGCGACGAACTGACCAGCGGGCAGCGGCTCGACACCAATAGTCAATGGCTCAGCCAGCGGCTGGGCGAGCTGGGCGTCGCCGTGCATTACCACACGACCGTGGCCGATGACCTGGCGGCCAATGTAGCCGTCTTCCGCCAAGCGATCAGCCGGGCGGATGTAGTGGTGGCCACCGGCGGCCTCGGTCCCACGGCCGACGATCTAACGCGCGAGGCGCTGGCCCAGATGGTGGGGGTCGAGTTGGTGCTCGATCAGGCGTCGCTCGATCACATTCGCAGGCTTTTCGCTCGCCGGGCGCGACCGATGCCGGACAGCAACGTGGTGCAGGCGATGTTTCCCGCGGGCAGCCGTGTGGTCGCCAACCCGCACGGCACCGCGCCGGGCGTCGATCTGGAGGTCCCACCACCATTGGGCCGCCCGTCGCGTGTGTTTGCATTGCCGGGCGTGCCGGCCGAAATGCAAGAAATGTGGTTCGAGACCGTCGCGCCCCGGCTGATCGAATGGGGCGCCGGCGGGCAAGTTATCCGTCATCGGCGGGTCAAATGTTTCGGAGTGGGCGAGAGCGATCTGGAGCAGATGTTGCCCGACCTGATTCGCCGTGGGCGGACGCCCTCGGTCGGCATCACCGTCAGCGACGCCACGATCACGTTGCGAATTACGGCCTGTGGAGCGACTGAGGCGGCTTGCCACGAGGCGATGGCGCCTACGATCGCCACGATTCGCGATTGCCTGGGCACGCTGGTCTTTGGTGAGGAAGACGATGAGTTGCCCGATGTCGTCGTGCGGTTGCTTGCCGAGCGCCGCGCGACGCTGGCGACAGTCGAGTGGGGCACGGCCGGTTTGATTGCGCAGTGGTTGGGCGAGGCAGCGCGTTCCGGTGACGTGTACACGGCGGGCATGGTGGTCGGCAGCCCGGCTGCGCTCGTGCGGCTGCTGGACATGTCGCCGAATTTGGTAACAGAGCAAAACCCTACCAGCGCCGAAACCGTAAAGGCGATGGCCCAGGCGTGTCGCGAGCGGGCGGGCTCCGGTTACGGGCTTGCCGTCGGCGCGTTTCCCTCCTTCGATCCCACCGCGTCCGTACCCGAACCGGTGCATATCGCCTTATCGACTCGCGACACGGTTTTCGTGCGATCCGCGCCCTTCGCCGGTCATCCCGCGATTCTCAAGCCCCGCGCCGCCAAGCAAGCGCTTGACTTCGTGCGTTTACGGCTGCTGACTCCGACGCCCTCATTCGTCTCGCGCAGAAGCTGACAGAAACATTACCGCGCAGCAACTGCGCCCAGCGCTTAGGCTAGCTCGCGGATTGGGCTGCCGTGAGAGAGGATTGCTATCGGCCGGCCGAAATGGTCGAAGAATTGCGTGTCGAGCGGAACGCCGAGGTAGTGGTACCAGGTGGCCAGCAGGTCGTTGGGAGACAGGGGGCTCTCCGCCGGTTCGTCGCCTTTTGCCGTCGTCGAGCCAATCACCTGGCCCATCCGCAGCCCGCCGCCGGCCAAAAAGATCGACATCGAACGGGCCCAATGCTCGCGCCCGGGCCGCCCGCCAAAGTTGCTCAGCCGCGGCGTGTGCGACATCTCGCCTAGGACGGCCACCAGCACATCGCCCAACAGCCCCCGACGATCGAGGTCGTCGATCAAGGCCGAAACCACCTGGTCGAGCACCGGCAAGCGGATCTTCATCTGCTCAAAAATATTCCAGACGCTGGCGTGGTCGTCCCAACTGAACGCCTTCTGGCCCGGCACCGTGGGAAAATCGACCGTCACGATGCGCACGCCCGCTTCGACCAACCGCCGGGCCAATAGGCAACGCTGGCCCACCACGTGCCGGCCATACCGGTCGCGCGTGCCGGTATCTTCGCCGCGCAGATCAAACGCGTCGCGTGCCGAGGGGCTGGTCAACAAGTTGACCGCCTGCCGGTTGAAGTCGTCGAGCGAATCCATCAACTCCGACGAATCGACCTGGCGCCGCAGGCGATCGAACTGCGCCAACAGATCCATTCGCTCAGAAAACCGGGGCCGCATCACGTCGGAGAGCGAAAGATTCGGCACGCGGAACTCATCGGCGTTCGGATCGCCGGGCACCTTCATGGGCGCCAGGCCGGCGCCGAGGTAAGCCGCGCCCTCATAGCGCATGTCGGGCAGAGCCACGTGAAACGGCATGCCGCTGGGCTCCGCCGCCAGGCGTTTTTGGCTGACGGCCCAAAAATCGGGATATTTGGGACGGAAGGGCGGCGCTTCGACGGGTTCGCCCGGATAGCCTGTCAGCATCGTGTGGGTGCTGTTCACATGGCCGTCGCTGGTGTGGTGGCAGGAACGGACGATGGCGAACTTATCGGCCTGCCGGGCGAGCAAGGGGAGGTGCTCGCAGATTTCGATGCCCGGCACGTTGGTGCCAATGGGCCGAAACTCGCCGCGATATTCCAGCGGCGCGTCGGGCTTGAGGTCAAACGTTTCCATGTGGCTTGGGCCGCCCCACAACCAAACCACGATCATCGACTTTTTGCGGCTATTGGCGGTAGCGCCGGCGGAGCTGGCTGCCGCGCTTTCGCACCGCAGCAAGTCGGCCAGACCCAGGCTGCCCCAGCCCGCCAGGCCGGCCTGCAGGAATGCTCGCCGCGGCAGCGTGCCGAGGCAACGGCCACGCGGAGAGGGTCTGGTGAACATGGAATGTCTCCCGATGCACTAACGAGCTGAAAGTTCGTTGTCCGAACCGTTGGTGCCGTCATCTTCCGCGGGTACGTCGTAGTCGTCAAGGTTCGGGCGTAGGCGTTGGCGATACTATATTCCCACGGAACGGGCAGGGGCCACACTATTCTCCTGTATTGCAGGATTCGGTGGGCGGGTCATGCAGCTATCGAATCCATTTCGCAAGTTGGGAAACTAATGCGGCAGCAGCCGACATTCCGAGCACCGAAATGCCGAGCAGCCAATAACTCATGGCAATGATCACGACTACTTTGGATGCTTGGCCAAATAGCCTGCCGATCGACGCTCCAAGGACGATTGGCAGCGCAAGCACGGCTACCAGAATAACGTCGTCTCTGCCTAGTCGAACGCTGCCCGCATTAGCCCAAGCGCTAGAGCAAAGCGCGCGATTGCTGAAAGCAGCCGCCCCAAGCTGAACTGAAACGGTCGGGTCGTGGTGGCATTATAGCGATTCCGCGTCGAGCAAGCTCCGCCCGCGCAATTTTCCATCCGCTTCCCCAGCGCGGCAGCACGGGCCCTTGCCGCCGTGCGCGTTGAACTTCGGATCGGAGTCGGAACCGCCCGGCACAAGGCCGGGAGCTACCTCGAATAATGACTTCCGCTGTGCAAGGCGCGATGTTGCCTTTTTTCAACATGGTTGACGAAGGGCGACGGCCGCGCCGACAGTGGGGAATCGGCGCGGGGCATCTAACGGGCGACCGGATAACGGTTTAACCAACCCCGCCGGACAACTATCGGCTGATGGATCGCGGCGGCACCGCGCTTGCTTTGTCGTCTTTCGCTCCACTAGTAGCAGCGGCCCTTGTGGCCGTCCGGAGGACAAACGGTGGGGTTGAACAGCCCGGCACAAGGCCGGGGGCCACCGCGCGTGTCTGCGTCGGCGCGCCGAATCGGATGTTGACTTTGACCTTCCTCATATGATCCACATCACCGAAATCAACGACGCCGCCGAACTGCCGAGCGTCCGGCTCCTGTGGCGATCGCTCTTGGGCCAGACGCGTGGTGCGTCGTTCTTTCAGTCGCTCGATTGGTTCGAGCCGTATTGGCGGCATTATGGCCATAACCAGCAGCTTCGAGTGCTCGTCGTGCGCGCCGATGATGAGCCGCTCGGCATCGTGCCGCTGGTGCTGCGCACCGAACACACGCGGCTGGGATCGTTGCGGGTGTTAACCTATCCGCTCGACGATTGGGGTGTGTTTTATGCGCCGATCGGTGGGCAGCCGGCCGCCACACTGACGGCCGCCATGAAATATCTGCGCAGCAAACCGCAAGACTGGGATGTGCTCTCGCTGCGGTGGGTGCATCGCGATCTGCACGATCGCGGACGAACGGAAAATGCCATGCGTTTCGCCGGCTTTTCTCCGTGTGAAGAAACGGGCGAACGAGCGGCCTCGATCAGCCTGGCCGGCTCGTGGGCCGATTATTGGTCGTCGCGCGGCAGCCATTGGCGCGGTAACGTCGCCCGATGCGAACGAAAGCTTGCCGAACAGGGCGACATTTCTTATCTGCGTTACCGGCCCCAAGGCGCCGCCTGTGGAGACGCCGAGCCTCGCTGGAACTTGTTTGATGACTGCGTCAATATCGCCGGCCGAAGTTGGCAAGGCTCGTCGGCAGGCGGAACCACGCTCTCGCACGAGTCGGTGCGCGAGTACTTGCGCGACGCCCATGCGGCCGCCGCTCACGCCGGCGGGCTTGATTTGAATCTGCTTTTTGTGGGCGAGCGGCCGGCGGCATTCGCCTACAATTACTACTATCGCGGCCACGTGTTTGGCCTGCGAATGGGTTACGACCCGTCGGTTTCGCGGTCGGGCTCCGGCACGGTGCTGATGCGGCGGATGATCGCCGACAGCTTCGAGCGGGGCGATCACACGTTCGATCTCGGCCCCGGCTCGCTGGCCGCCAAGCGGCCCTGGCAAACTTCGCTGGAAACGAGTTACCGTTATAGCCACTTTGCCGCCGCTCCCCGTGCGCAGGCGATGCGGCTAGGCCGGTACGTGAAGAAACGGCTGCGGGCCGTTACGTAGAACGGAATTTATTCCGTTTGTCTTTCCTGAGGATGGCCTTCCTAGGCCGTCCGCCTCGTCGACGGCCTGGAAGGCCATCCTACGAAGTCGTGACCTAGAAATGGCAAAGGCGACTATGAACGGAATAAATTCCGTGCTACGGCGCGTCGACATCCGGGCCGGGACCGGGCGGCATGGCTCCGGGCGGCATCGCTCCGGGGGGAAATGCTCCAGGACCACCAGGGAATCCACCGGGACCGCCGGGGAACCCACCGGGACCGCCAGGGCCCGCCGGGCCGGGCACGGCCGCCGGCGCCAAGGGTTGTCCGGCGCGGATCTGCTCTTGCTTAAAGGCCTTCATAGCGGCCGCCTCACGGCTGAGCTTAAACTCGGGGCCAGGCGGGAAATATTGCACGTCGTCGGTCTGCCAGTAGGGGCTGGGCAGCGTCTGGCCGCCAATGCTCATTTGACAGCCCGTCATCGACACTGCCGCGGCGATTCCCAGGCCGCTCAGCAGCCGCCCGGTCAGGCGAAGATTCGACATCCTCATGCGACCTCTCCCAAGACCCATGTCTTCGCAGAACGCCCGGCTTGCCTATCAAGCCTTCCGCAATCGTCGCTGGCCGCAAAGACGGTAGAATTGTCACGCTGCTTATCGGCGGGTGTGTGCGAGCGACTTGAGGGAAACCGCCAAATCTTTGCCATCCCCCCTGGGCTGCGTTATGCTGGTAGTTGATTTTCTTGGCCCTCCCCAGGAGCCGATGATGAGCGCTCCCTCGAAACTCGCCGCCAGACCCGGCGCGGTCGCGGCCGTCCGTGCCGGATTGTTTCTTTGCCTGCTCGTGGGTCCGGCCGGTCTGGCGCGGGGACAAGGGGGCCAGCCCATTCCCTCACTGGGCTATTTCACGACGATGGCGCCGTATTACGACGGCGACTATGTGGCCTCGCAGCAGTTGTTCTTTACTGCGGGAACCGGCGCCATCAAAAACGCCGCGTTCGGCTTCTGGATCGACTCGATCTGCTACCAAACGATGCAGGGCGAGTGCTCGTACCAGATGGGCAATTACACTGCGGCGTTGGTGAACTACGAAGCCGCCTTGCGGCTGTTCTTGAGATTCAACGATTATTTCTTGCGGATTCAGTTTCCGCCGACGATCGGCATCATGCCACCCAGCCAGGTGCCGCCTGTCCCTTGGTACGTGACGATGCGGCCGACCGTTCTCGGACAATACGCCACCCAATACAACTCGTTTCAGGGCCAGCTCAACAACAACCAGGCGGTCTTTCAGGGTGGCGTGGTGGCGCCTCCGGTGTTGGTGCCGATTAATGTGCGCGAGATCGTGCGCTGCACCTGCCTGGCCTTGCGCCGCTGGCGTGAGATACTGGGTCCAACCTGCCCGCACCACGAATTGACGCGCGATTTAGTCACGGCGCTGGGCCTGCGACCCGCGACGCCCAACCATTGGTCGGAAGCGTGGGTCGAGTTAGAGTTGGCCCTGGCCCACTGCGCGGCAGGCAAGACACAGACCGCCCGCAAGTATCTGCAAAACGCTGAGTTAGTGGCCGGCCAGTTCGAGCATCCCTTCACGTGCACGGTGCTGCTGGAGCTGGGCCGGCTCGATCTCGAAGCCGGCGATTTTCAATCGGCCGCGAAGAATTTTCTCGAAGCTTCGTGGTCTGCCGCCATCTACCAGGACTTTGGCATTGTCGAAGAAGCCCTGCGCTACGGGGCGCTGACGCACATGATGTCGCAGGGCCAGATCATCTATCCGCCGCTCGTGGCCGCCACCGGCTGGGCCACGGCCGGCGGCTTGCGCCAGCTCAATGCGTCGCTCTTGCTCTCGGCCGCGGAGAACCAGTCGATGCTCGATCAGCCCGGCCTGGCCGCCGCTTCGCTCACCGCGGCCAGGGCGCTGGTCGGCGCCGGCGACATGTCGCGCGGCAAAATCGGAGCGAGGATGAACTATCTCTCTGCGCTCAGCGCCTATCAGCTTGGCGACCAGACCGACGGCGACGTGGCGTTGGCCGCCGCGATGGCCTTTCAAACGCTCGGCTCGCTGAAGATGTTTCACCTGCATCTCATCGACAAGCAGTGGCTCACGGGGGAAATCGAGCCTCGCAATGCGGTCGACTATTTCAGCCTCTTGCTGCGCGATCCTACGCCGGCCGATTGGGCCTACGACCCGCTCGAAACGCTCTCGACCTTGATGGTGCCGCATCCTCACATGTTCGAGCATTGGTTCGATGCCTCGCTCGAACGAAAAAGCGCCGGCGAACATCATCACTTGCTGGAAATCGTCGAACGCTGGCGGCGGCACCGCTTCTTGACCACCACCGACATTGGCGGGCGGCTGCTCAACCTGCGTTGGCTGCTCGAAGCCCCGAGGCGCGAGCTTGACGCGGACGCCTTGCTCCAACGGCAGACCTTGTTGATGCGCTACCCGGCGTATGCCAAGCGGTCGCAGCGCGCCAGGGAGTTGCATCGCGAGCTGGCCCAGCTTCCGTTGTCGATCGATAGTCAAGATCCCGCCTTGCAGGAGCAGGCCCAACAGCAACAGGCGAAGCTGGCCGAACTAACCGCGTTGAGCATCGAGCAGGAGCTGTTGCTGCGTCAAATGGCGCTGCGCCGCGAGGCGTGCAACCTGATCTTCCCGCCGCTGCGCGACACCAAAACGGTGATGGAATCGCTGCCCGAGGGCAACGCGCTGTTGGCGTTCTTCACCACGACGCGCTACACCTATGCGTTCTTGATGACGCGCGACAAATACGGCTATTGGGACATCAAGCAAAAGCAGCCGGGCAGCTTTGCCAAGCGGCTCAGCCAGTTGCTCTGGTCGATGGGCAACGTCGAGCAGCTCAAGGAGTTGAAGCTCAAAAACCTGACCGACACCACCTGGAAGAAGCCGGCGCACGAGATCTACGATTTTCTGATCAAAGGCTCGAAAGCGGAACCGACGAAATCGTTCAACGAGTTGATCATCGTGCCCGATGGCCCGATGTGGTACGTGCCTTTCGAGGCCCTGCAAGTCTCGGAGGGCGGCACGACCAAGCCGTTGCTCTCGATGCTGCGGGTGCGATATGCGCCGACTGTGGGCCTGGCGGTGGGCGACAAGCGGCCGCGCAAGCCGTCGGGCAACACCGCGGTGGTGTTGGGACGGCTGGTGCCGCGCGGCGCGGCGGACGGCGAGGCGATCGACGCCGCCTACGACGAGCTGGCCAAGGTTGTGCCCGGCGCCGTCGCGCTGCGCGACAAGCCGCCGGCGACAGGGGCCGTGTACTCTTCGCTTTTCGACCGCCTGATTGTGCTCACCGAGGTTCTTCCGTCGGGCGAGGGACTCTACGATTGGTCCCCGCTGCAGCTCGACCGAGGCACGCCGGGCAGCGTGTTGGGCAGTTGGATGTCGTTGCCCTGGGGCGGACCCGATACGGTGATTTTGCCCGCCTTCCACACGCCGGCCGAGCGAGCGTTGAAAGGGCTTTCGCCCGAAATCGCCGGAGAAGACCTGTTCCTTTCCTCGTGCGGGTTGATGGCGGCGGGCACGCGCACGGCGCTCATCAGTCGCTGGCGCACGGGCGGACAATCGAGCCTCGACCTCGTGCGCGAGTTCGCTCAAGAGTTGCCGCACACCACGGCCTCCGACGCCTGGCAGCGCAGCGTCCAACTGGTCAGCTCTCGACAGATCGACGCCGAGAACGAGCCGCGCGTGCGGCTGACCGTCCAGGAAGAACCCCCCAAGGCCGAAAATCCGTTTTTTTGGGCGGGCTACTTGTTGATCGACACCGGCGCCTCGCCGCGCAACGGCGATGACGAAGAAGACAACGACGCCGCGGAAGACGCCAAGGCGATCTTGGCCGCGGGCGCCGAGAAGCCGCCGCCCGTCGGCCTGGCGCCCAAGGCGAAACCCGACGCGAACGACGGCGACAGACCCGCTGAAATGGAGCAGTCGCCCCCAGCAGTTCGGGCCGAGGCGCCGGCGGCGCGGCCTGGCCGACGGCGCGCCGCCGCCCGCGACGAAGCGCAAAACCAGCCCTTGCCCGACGAAATGGATCAAGGTAATGGCGGCTTTGACATGCCGATGGACGATCCAGTGGCGGCCGATGAGGAAGCCGGGGCGGGTAAGTCGCCCAAAAAGCGAACGCGCATTCCTCGCGCCGAGCGCAAGAAGCCGCCCGCCAAGACCAAGCGTTCACGCGCCGCCGCCTAAGAAACACTTGCTAGGGCACGCCAAACGGAAGGCAAAAAAATTGAGGGCAAAAAAATGAAGAAGAGGAAGGTTGCATCGGCCTTCGTTCTCTTCCCGTATGTTTTTGCCCTACATTTTTTTGCCTTCCTCCCCTGCTCGTAGGATGACGCCGGAATAAAATCGCTCGCGGCCGGTGGCGGTGTCGAGCAGCAAGGCGCCGTCTTCGGCAATGCCGGCGCAGAGGCCCACGGCCTGCCGGCTGCCGACCGCCAGCGTCAGTTTCCGCCCGTGCTGCAGGCAGAGCGCGTTGGCCCGACGCCCTAACCCCGTGGGAGATCGCGCCAAGAAGTCGAATGTCTCGTCGAGCCGCTCGAGCAAGACCAGCAGCAAGCCGGTGCGATCGTGGCTCTTGCCAGAAAGGTCGGCCAGTGTCACGAGCGTATCGGCCAGTTCCGCCGGCGCGTCGCTCGCACGGTGATTGACGTTGCAGCCGATGCCCAACACGAGCCTGCCGTCGGGCAGGGCCTCGACCAAGATGCCCGCCAGTTTGCGTCCCGCGGCGAAGACGTCGTTGGGCCAGTGCAGGCCGATTTCATGTGATCCGACCAGCGGCGCGACGGTCTCGATCAGGGCCACGGCCGCCGCCAGCGACAGCAGCGGAAAGCTGCGCTGCGGAATGTCGCGCGTGGCGGGATCGAAAAGCAGACTGAAAGCCAGACTCTCCGGCCCGGTCCACCAGCGATTGGCGCCGCGTCCGCGCCCGGCCGTCTGTCGTTCGGCGATCACCAGCATGTTTTCGGAGCGCGGAACGCGGGCGGCAACTTCGCGCAGATAGTCGTTGGTTGATGTAAGCGACTCGTGGTATTCCAGTCGATCGACCAGGCGCGCGGCGCGTAGGGGTGTGAGATTGATCTCATCATGAAACATTTTGGTCTGCCGCGAATATTGGATGTGATTCACGCACGGACAACCTGGCATGCCGCCGGCTTGCCCGGCCGGTTGCTGACGTTGGTTTCTAAAAAATGGCCCCGCCTCTGTAAAGACTGTTGCTTGCCGCTGCCCGCCATAGGCGGGCGGGCAGCGGCAAGCAACAGTGGAGAGATTAGGCTCGTCTATTTTAGACGACAAACGTGATACTCCGGCCGGGCAAGCCGGCTGCATCTTTTTCGAACGAAGCGCGACGGGCGAATGTAAAATTCGCTCAACCTACCCGCGCGGCTGCCAAAATGCTTTCGATCACTTCGGTCTTCGCCTCGGCGTAGGCGTTCATGTCGGACCACGGCTGGGTGGCTAACTTCCGCTTGGTTGCTTCATAGCGCCGCCGGTCTTCGGCGTTGCTCCGCAGCCGATCGCGAAAAATCAGATAACGATCGATCTCGGACGCCCCGCTCGAAAACACGTGAATGTGTACGTCTCGTGCGGGCGTGCGCAGCATTCGATGCTCGTGAAAATCCGGCTCGCGGACACGCAGCTCATAGCCCACTGCCAGCATGGCCGAAAGATAAGACGGCTCGTCTGCGGAATTCGCCACCACCAGCAAAACATCGATGATCGCTTTCGCAGCCAGGCCGGGCACGGCGGTTGAGCCGATATGCTCGATTCGCAACGCTACATCGTCCAGCGCCTGGGCGATGACGGCCGCTTGAGCGTTAAACAGTGCCGGCCAGCGCGGATTGTAATCGACGATCTCGATCCGCCGTTGTTCGACGCCGCCAATGAGACCGAGATCACAAGGTTCATCGTTCATTTGCAGTCGTAAACCGTGGGGTCTTTAGGGAACGGACTCCGTGCCGTTCCGTGAGGGGCGGCGCGACGTCGAACTCAGCACGCGGAACGCCACGGAGTGCGTTCCCTACAGACGTCGAACGTGAGCCTTGCCGTGCTCGATTGTTAAAACCGATCCACAGTGCTTTCATACCGGCTGCCGTTCCGGCCGCAGATAGATGAAGCTTTTTCCCAATCGCCCGCCGTAATTGCCGGCCGAGATTTTTA
>DATFDL010000383.1:0-7491 GCA_035252155.1 Pirellulales bacterium
ACGTTTGCCAAGCAGGCCGGCGACCAGTTCGAAGCCGCGCTCGCCAGCTATCAGGGGCGCGAAGTGCCTGCGACGCGCGATTTCGACCCGGCGACCGGCAAGATCAAGAACAAAGACCTGCTGCTGCTCAACGAAGCCCAGGCCCAAGAACTGGCCGCTCGGCTGCGGCAAGCGCAATTCCGCGTGACGGCGGTGGAAGAAACGCCGTATACGTCGAAGCCGTACGCGCCGTTCACCACCAGCACGCTGCAGCAAGAGGCCAACCGCAAGCTCGGCTTCACCGCGCGGCGCACGATGCAGGCCGCTCAAAGCCTCTACGAAAACGGCCACATCACCTATATGCGCACCGACTCGACCAACCTGGCCAAGGTGGCCATCGAGGCGGCCCGCGAGCTGGTGGCCAACAATTATGGTCGCGAGTACCTGCCCGACCAGCCGCGCGTCTATGTCACCAAAGTCAAGAACGCTCAAGAAGCCCACGAAGCCATCCGGCCGGCCGGACATCCATTCGCCATGCCCGAGTCGCTGCGGGCCGAAGTCTCGCCCGACGAGTTCAAACTCTACGATCTGATCTGGAAGCGCACCGTGGCCAGCCAGATGGCCGACGCCCGCGGCCGGCGGATCACCATCACCATCGAAGGGGGCGAGGCGGTCTTCAAGGTCGGCGGCAAGACGATCGACTTTCCCGGCTACTTGCGGGCGTATGTCGAAGGCTCGGACGATCCGACGGCCGAATTGGCCGACCGCGAGACGGTGTTGCCTTCGGTCGAAGTGGGCGAAGCGCTGGCATGCCGCGACCTGGAGGCCAAGAGCCACACCACCCAGCCGCCCGCCCGCTACAACGAAGCCACGCTCACGCGAACGCTCGAAGAAAAGGGCATCGGCCGGCCCAGCACCTACGCGGCCATCATCGATACGATTTTGGCCCGCGATTATGTCTTCAAACGCGGCAACGCCCTGGTGCCCACGTGGACGGCGTTCGCGGTCGCCAACCTGCTGAAGGACCATCTGCCGCAACTGGTCGATTATCAGTTCACCGCCCAGATGGAAGACGAGCTCGACGCCATCAGCCGGGGCGAAACGGTCTGGGTCGATTACCTGAAGTCGTTTTATTTTGGCAATGGCCGGGCGGGTTTGAAAAAGCAGCTTGAGCATAAGGTCGATCAGATCGATGCCCGCGACGTCAGCCGCATCTCGATCGGCCGGCCCAGCCACGGCGACGGCGAGGCGGGCGGCGAGATATTCGTGCGGGTCGGCCGCTATGGGCCGTTCTTGGAACAAGGCCGCCGGCGGGCCAGCATTCCCGATGGCTTTCCGCCCGACGAGCTGACGATCGACAAGGCGCTCGAAATGCTCGCCCAGGCGGCCCAGGGCGACGAGCCGCTGGGCCTCTGTCCCGAAACTCACAAGCCGGTGTTTCTCAAAGTCGGCCGGTTTGGGCCTTACGTGCAGCGCGGCACGCCCGACGACGAGGAGAAGCCGCGCAACGCTTCGCTGCTCAAAGGCATGAAGCCCGAAGACATCACGCTCGAAGTGGCCCTCAAGCTGTTGTCGCTGCCTCGCGACATGGGCCCGCATCCCGAAGGCTCGCCGCTGGCTGGCCAGCCGGTGGTGGTGAGCAACGGCCGGTTCGGGCCGTATGTGAAGTGCGGCGCTGAGACACGTTCGCTGCCTACGGGCGTGTCGCCGTTGGAAATCACCCTGCGCGAGTCGGTCGATCTATTGGCTCAGCCCAAAAAAGCCCGCCGCGGCTTTGGTGCGCCTCGCGAACCGCTCAAAACCTTGGGCGAATCGCCGGTCACCAAGCAACCGATTCAGTTGCTCGAAGGCCGCTACGGACTCTACGTAGCCGATGGCACGACCAACGCCTCGTTGCCCAAGGGCCTCTCGCCTGACGAATTGACGCTCGAGCGGGCGGTCGAGTTGTTGGCCGAGCGTGCGGCGCGTGGACCCGCCAAGCCCGGCCGCCGTGGCGCGGCGAAGCGGTCGCCGTCGACCGCGACCAAAAAAGCGCCGAAGCGCGCCAAGGCAAAGCCAGCCGCAAAAAAGAAGTCGGCGAAGAAGGCAAGTTGACGCTTGGCGCAGTCGCGGGCATCGTAGACATCATGCTCCGCATGATGCCTGCGTCGTACTTCACGCGGGCGTGCATGCGGCAATGTGGGATAGCCGCCCTCGGCTGTCTCGCGGTCGCCTTTGGCGACGACGTCATAGCCGGGGGCGGCTGTGCCACACCGGCGGCGAATGTCGCGGCCGCGAGGAGTATAATCGCGTTCCAGGCGCCTTCGGCGTCAACATCACGCTGCAGCGTGATGCCTACGGTGGCCGAAGCTCGGAGTATTCGCATGCGGATCGCAATCGGCCAGCTATGGCAAGAGACGAACACGTTCAATCCGCTGCCGACCACAGCGGCCAATTTCGATCAGTTCGGCGTGCTGCGCGGCCACCAGCTTGTCGAGCAGATGGCGGACACCAACGAGCTGGGCGGCTTCATTCAGTCGCTGCGCGCTTGGCCCGAGCGGCCCGAAATCGTCGGCACGGCGCGCTTGCCCGCCTGGCCGTCGGGCACCGCCACCGCCGAAACGTTCGATTGGTTGCTCCGCGAGTTCATCGAATCGCTTGAGTGCGCCATGCCCGTCGACGGCGTGTTGCTGGCGTTGCACGGCGCGATGGTCGCCGATGAGCATCCCGACGTCGAAGGCGAGTTTCTCTCCGCCGCCCGACGAATTGTTGGCCGCACGCCGATTGTCGCCACGCTCGATCTGCACGCCAACATCACGCGAGCGATGGTCGAGCATGCCGACGCACTGGTACTCTTTCACACCGCTCCGCATATCGACGTCTTTGAAACCGGCCAGCGCGGCGCCCGGCTGTTGCGGCGCATTCTGATCGACGGCGCCAAGCCGATCACCGCTTTTGAAAAAATACCCCTGGTGGTGCCGGCCGAGCGGGCCAATACTCAGGATCCGGCCAGCGTCAGTTATGCGTTTCGCCAGCGGCTTCAAGAGCTTGAGCTCCAGCCCGACGTGCTGGCCGCGGGGCTGGCGACGGTGCAGCCCTGGCTCGATATTCCCGACCTGGGTGCCAGCGTCGTCGTGGTGACCGACAACCAACCGGAACTGGCCCGCGCCGCCTGCCAAGAAATCGCATCCGAGGTTTGGCGTCGCCGTCGCGATTACTTGCCCGAACTGACTCCGCTGGCAGAAGCCGTGGCGGCGGCACATCGCCAGGCTGACGGCTTGGTGGTGCTGAGCGACAGCGCCGACTCGACGACCTCGGGTGCCCCAGGCGACAGCACCTGGGTGCTCGCCGAATTATTAAAATACGAGTGGCCGCGGCCGGCACTCGTGCCGATGGTGTCGCCCGAAGCAGTCGAGGCGGCGGCAAAGGCGGGCCTCGGCGGCACGCTCAAGACCACGCTGGGCGGTGTGCGCGATCGCCGCTTCTCGCGGCCGATCGAAATCGAAGCCACGGTCGAGCGGCTCTTCGACGCGCGGTTTACCATTTCCGGGCATTTGGCCCGAAACATGGCCATCGACATGGGCCGCTCCGCCGTGTTGCGCCGCGGCAATCTCTGCATCTTGCTGACCTCGCAAAGCGGGCCGCACTTCGCACCTGAGTTCTTTCAGGCGGCCGGGTTCGATCCGTTCGCGGCCAGCGTGCTAGTGGCCAAGAGCCCTTGCGGCTTTCGGGCGGCTTATCAAAGCCGGGCCGCGCAGATCATGGTGGTGCAAGCCCCCGGCTGCGCGCCGCCGGACTTTTGGAAATACGAATATCGCCGCATTCCCCGGCCGCTCTGGCCCTGGGACGAAATCGAGTGGCAGCCAGGCTCCTTGGGAGGTCTGTAGGGAACGCCCTCTGTGGCGTTCCGTAATCTGCGAGTCGACGTCGCGCCGCCCCTCGCGGAACGCCACGGAGGGCGTTCCCTACAGATGCGATTTACGCTTCTGCGCCAGTTCGTCATTGAACCGGGGCGAACTCCTGCCCGGCATCGACGGCGGCGGCGTCGCTCACCTCGGGAAACCGGTTGCGGATGCCGATAAACTGCGTCTCGACGGCCAGAAAGGCATCGACCACATCGGGATCGAACTGCGTGCCGCGGCCGGCGACAATCTTCCGCCGGGCCGAGGCAAAATCGCCCGCCTCTTTATAAACCCGGCGCGAGGTAATCGTGTCGTAGGCGTCGGCCAAAGCCACGATCCGCGCGGCCAGCGGTATCTGCTCGCCCGACAGCCCCTCGGGATAACCCTCGCCGTCGTAGCGTTCGTGATGATGCACGGCCACTTCCCGCGCCATTCGCAAAAACGCCGCGTCCGGGTAGGCGTTCAGCGCCGAATCGAGCGCCTCGGCGCCGCGGCTAGTGTGGGTCTTCATGGTCTCGAATTCCTCGTCCGACAACCGTTCGGGCTTCAGTAGAATCTCGTCGCGGATGGCCACCTTGCCGATGTCGTGCAGCGGGCTGGTCAGATAAATCTGCCGGATGAATTCGCTGTCGATCTCGTCGCGATACTTGGGCTGCTCGGCCAGCGTCTCGGCCAGCAACCGCGAGAAGCGGCGCACGCGCTCCAGGTGGTGACCGGTGTCGGGATCGCGCGCTTCGGCCATTTTGGCCAGGGCGAAAATGGTCAAGTCGCGCGTCTCGAGGGCTAAGATCCGCTCGCCCGCCCGAACGCGCACCCGCAGCTCTTGCGGATCGATCGGCTTGGTCAAAAAGTCGTCGGCCCCCGCCGACAGGCCGTCGATCACGTCCTGGCGCCGGTTGCGCACCGAAACCATGATGATGTAGATGTAGCTGCTGAACTCGCCGTCGCGGATAGCCCGGCAGAGCGTCGTGCCATTGACTTCAGGCATGACCCAGTCGGTAATCAGCAGGCGGCAATCGCCGCGGGCGAGGATTTCGAGCGCTTCGCGACCATTCGAGGCCGTGAAAACCTCGTAGCCGTGCGACTCGAGGGTATGCGTCATGATGTCCCGGCTCAACTCATCGTCGTCGACAACCAACACGCGCATGGCGGCTTTCTCCTTGTGCGGATACGTCATACAAACGTAAGTCATTCTGCCGATCGCCGCTGCGCTACTGGGACGTACTTTCCCTCGCATCGTTTGATCCGCCCCCACTGGATAGCGGAATTCGTGAGAATTCCGGCCATGCCGGTTGTGCCGTAAAAACTGCGCTGAACCGGCCCAAAGTCGTCTTTCGCTCCGCGAAAGAAACGTTCTTTCGCCCCAGCGAAAGGCGACATTCGAAAAAGCCGACGGTTGGACTTTTCGACTTCGGGCGGTTATGGTGGTTCACAATTCTGCCCGCCTGTTTGTCTGCAAAGCGAGGATCCCGCCGATGACCCGCCTCCCAGCGTCGCGAATGCTCAAACTCACCGCCGCGATTTCCACGGCCGCCGCGCTGCTCGCGATGGCCGTCGTTTTTGTTGGGCCCGCCGGCACGCTGACGGCGATGGTGCTGCGGCCGGCCGCCGCCGATATGACGACCGCCGCGAACGACTTTTTAGCGGGCCTGTCGGAGGAGCAACGGGCCGAGGCCACGATGAAGTTCGACGACTCGGCCCGGCTCGATTGGCACTTCATTCCCAAAGACAAACGCAAAGGACTACAAATCAAACACATGGACGCCAAGCAGCGGAAGCTGGCCCACACACTCCTGCAAAGCGGCGTGAGCCATTTGGGCTACGAAAAAGCCCAGACGATCATGGAGCTGGAGTCGATCTTGCGAGAGCTGGAAAAAGACCGCAAAGGCAGCCCGCTGCGCGACCCCGAACGATATTATTTCACTGTCTTCGGCCGGCCGAACGAGCCGGGCCGTTGGGGTTGGAGCGTCGAAGGGCATCATCTCTCGCTCAATTTTGTGCTCGAAGGCGACAAGCTCGTCTCGGTCACGCCGGCGTTCTACGGCGCGAATCCCGCCGAGGTCCGCACCGACCTTAGCTTCGGCCCGAAACGTGGCACGCGCATCCTTAAAGCCGAAGAAGATCGGGCCTTCGAGTTGCTGCGTTCGCTCTCGGGCGAGAAGCGCAAAAAGGCGGTCATTGCCGACAAGGCGCCGGCCGACATCCGCGGTGCCGCCGAGCCGCAGCCGCCGCAATACGCCCCCGACGGCGTCCCGGCCGCCGCTCTTTCCGGCGATCAGGTCAAGCTGCTCTGGTCGCTGTTGGAAGCCTACACCGACAATATGCCGCCCGAAGTCGCTCAGCGGCGGCTGGCCGAAGTGCGCGAGGCGGGCATCGAAAAGACCTACTTTGCCTGGGCCGGCCCCGACAAGCCCGGCGTAGGACATTATTATCGCGTGCAAGGTCCGACCTTTGTGATCGAGTTTTGCAACAATCAGCCCGACGCCTCCGGCAATCCCGCCAATCACATTCACAGCGTCTGGCGACAGATGGACGGCGACTTCGGCCGCCCGAGGCAGTAGTACTCCGCAACGCGGAGCGACCCGGACGATGTGCTTTCCGGCCCTTCTTCGGCGGAAGCGATCGGCTGGCACCGCATACCACGATTTGCTTGCGGAAAACAAGGTGCCCCCCGCACTCTAGCGCGGCGCAACTCGCGTGCGCCGCCGGGGTTGCGGCGCTTGCGGAACCCATCGACGCCGGTTTACGCAAGCGCTTTCTCTCTCCGGCAGATGTCTGGTGAGTGGCAACCCTGAATACCGAATGCTGAATCCCGAATCCTTTGGCATTTCAGCCCGGCCGGCAGAAAGGGGAAGCGAACCGCCGCTCCACCAATTCTGGAGGGAACGCCCTCCGTGGCGTTCGGCGGCTCGATCGCCGTTGGCTCTTCCCGCGACCAAAGCTTCTGCTGTCGATCGGCCACACGCAGGGCGACCTGCAAAAACCGCACGTCGCCCGGATGCTGCCGGACGGTGCGTTCTTGCACCACGGTTACCTGCGGCTGGCGCAGGCCGCTCATCGGCTGAGCTCGCGAGGTGCGTTCGACGGTGACCTCGCGGTTTTCGCGACTACGCTCGAAGCCGGCCATGGTCTCGGCCCACAGCGACTCCCATCGTCGTGTGCAGCGCACGCGGATACTTTTGGCCAGCGGATGTTCGGGGTGCGCGGCCAGCCAGCCTTCGACACTGCCCGCGATCTGCGCCACGCGCTGCCGGCTGATGCGATAATCGGCGGCGACGGCCTCTTGCGTCGCGCCCTGCAGGACGTGTCGTTCATAGATGCGGCAGTCTCGATCGCTCGGAGCGTGAGGACGGACGGTTTTTCGGAGTCGCTTGGTTTGCATGGCTAGTTTGGGAAGAGGGACTGGGGGCTGGGGATTTTGGATTTTCGATTTTGGATTTTCGATTTTGCCACGGTGGCTGGGGCAGGGCCTTGGCGATGCCCCGGCTGTCGGCCGAGAGGCGACATGGCGAGAGGCGACATGGCGAGAGCGCGACAAGGCGAGAGCGCGACAGGTCGAAGGCACGACAAGGCGTGGCACGGCGAGCAAACTCGGTGCCTTGTCACCCGCGATTGCCAGGCTTCGCTTCCC
>DATFDL010000384.1:0-2935 GCA_035252155.1 Pirellulales bacterium
CATGTCTTGGTGGGCGGTTATCTTGCCGGCCAGCCCGAGCACGTTGGCATTTTGGCCGACGGCCATTGCGTCGACCTCGTACTGGCCGCCGGGCGGCAGCCTTGGGTCAACGACCCGTATCTTTACATGCTGTTGACCGACAACGGAACGCTCGACGCGTCCGAATTGATCGAGCGAGTGCGCGACGGGCGAATCCGGTGGCTCTTCTTTCATGATTCGATCGAGGCGCACCTTCGCAAAGTCGAGCGTCAATCGAATGTCTGGCCGCCCAAAGTCCTCGAATGTCTTTCGGAGTGCTTTGAGAGCATGCCGGCGCCGGCGGGCGTATTTATCTACAGGTATCGACTGCCCCAGTAACAAGGCGAATGAAATCCAGGCGGAATTCGCCTATCTGAAGCCAACGGGTTTCCAACCGGTGGATTTTTGTAGGCATCGCTCCGATGTCCAAAGGTAGTGAAAACGCTGGGGCCTAACCTGACGAAAGTCTTCCGGGCTCCCGATTCGCTCAAGGTGTATCGGGCTCCCGGGCATATCGAGCGTCACGAGGCCGCTTGTAAACGCTTTGGACATCGGAGCGATGCCTTTGAAAATCCAATGGCGATTTACCTAGACGGCTGCGAGCAAATCCTGCCGAATTGGCAACGCCTACCACTTGCCCCACCTGCCGCATCTGCGGCTGTAGAACCTAAACTTCTCTTTACTTGCCGCCGATCTCGAACTATAAGTAACTAAGTGGCAAGCATTTGCGGCACCGGCTTCGTCGCCGCGCCGCAAAGACTTGCGCATTTGGTATCCAAATTGCGTTGAAGTGAGCCGCTCTCTTCGACTGTCTAGGCCATGCATCCCTCGATTCTGATCACCGACGACGACCGCGGCTTCCGCGAGACGCTTCGCGGGCTGTTCGAGCCGCAGGGGTTTCGCACTTGGCTGGCGGGCGACGGCGACGAGGCATTGAGCATCGTTCGCAGCCAAGAGGTGCATCTGCTGCTGCTCGACATGCACATGCCGCGGCTGACCGGTCTCGAGACGTTGCGGCTGGTCAAACAGTTCAAGTCGCGGTTGCCGTGCATCTTGCTCTCGGCCAATCCCGACGACGATCTGGTCGAGCAAGCCTTGCGGGCCGACGCCTTCACGTTCCTGCAAAAGCCGGTGACCTGCCGGGCGATCACAAGCACGGTTCGCTTGGCCCTTGCCAACACCTATGAATGGGCCTGTCCGATGGCCGACGATCATCGGCTCGACGACCGTCAAGACGCCGACTAGCGGTAGGGTGGGCAACTCGTTTATTCCAGGCCGGCGTCTTCGCCCGCTCGAACAAACCGATAGCCGATTCCGCGCACGCTTAAAAAATGCCGCGGGTTGCCCGGATCGAGCTCAAAGTACTTTCGCAGCCGCATCACGAAGTTGTCGATCGTCCGCGTCGTCTCGATGAACGGCTGCCGCCAGACTCGCTCGAGCAGCTCGGCCCGGTTGAGCACGCGTCCCTCATTCTCGATGAAGTACCGCAGCAGATTCATTTCGATCGGCGTCAGCCGCAGTTCCTGGTCGCCGACGGTGGCTTCGTAGGTGTCGAAGTTGATGCGTGCGCGGCCGAATTCATAGGCGGTTGGGCGAACGCCGCCCGGTTCGCGTTGGCCGCGGGCGAGCAGGTTGCGGACCATCGCCAGCAACTCATCGAGCTCGAACGGCTTTTGCAGATACTGGTCGGCGCCCACGTCGTAGCCGCGAATGCGGTCTTCGGCCAAAGTGCGGGCGCTCAGCATCAGCACGGGCACGTGGTTGCCCGCCTGCCGCAGCGTTTCGCAGACCGCGTAACCGCTCATGCCGGGCAACATCAGGTCCAGAATCACAAGGCTGATGCCGGGGTGTTGTTCGATCAGCCGCAGAGCGGTCGGGCCATCGGGGGCGATGCTGGTGAGATAGCCCTCGTCATCCAAGTTAAACTTGATGCCGTGCGCAAGGTGCGCCTCGTCTTCGACGATCAGAATGTGCTTTTGCTCCGCCATCTCGCGCCTCACGACATGGTGGCCGGCTCGGCTGTGTTTTCTTCGACGCCGGGCAATTCTACCTCGAACACTGTGCCCGGCTGCGGCACTCGCGCCCGCACGCTGATTTTACCACGCATGCGGCCGACCAGGGTACGCACAATATAGAGCCCCAGGCCGGTGCCCGACTGAGCCCGCTCCAGCTCGCTGCCCAGCCGCACGAAACGGCCGAAGATTTTACGCCGCAGTTTGGCGGGGATGCCCGGCCCCTGATCGGTGACGCGCGTCACCACCGTGCCGCGGCCGTTGGTCCACGATTCGACGTTTACCTGTGGCCGCGGCCCCGAGTACTTCACGGCGTTGTCGATCAGGTTGCGAAAGACGATTTCGACATCCAACGGCCTCGCCCGCACCCGGCTGGGCGAGGCACTGACGGTCACGGCTTCGGGCGGCAGTCGGTGTCGCAGGCAGACCGTCTTGGCGCAATTGCCAAGCAGCTCGGCCAGCGGCACGTCGGCCAATTCTTGATCGACCGGGGCCTGATCGAGCCGGGCGGCGTCGAGCAAGTGGTTGATCAGCGTATCGAGCCGGTCGAGATCTTCCAGCATGAAACGATAAAAATCGGCTTGCTGGGCCTCGGTCATGCTGCGCCGGCCGAGCGTCTGCAGATAGAGCTTGAGCGAAGCGATCGGGCTTTTCAGCTCGTGCGTCACACTGTCGATAAAATTCGACTGCCGCTGATTGAGGCTGATCTGTTTGACGGCGATCGTCAAATAGAGCACCACCCCCACCATAACCAGCACCAAAAACGTGGTGCCGACCGCCAGCATCGTCACATAGTTGAGCGCCAACAGAATCCAGCCGATGATCAGCGCCACCAAGAGCGCGATCATCACCACGCCGAGCGTGATGGGCCAGCCTACGGAGCGGCGACGAGACATGATCGAGTG
>DATFDL010000385.1:0-2143 GCA_035252155.1 Pirellulales bacterium
CAATGCGTCTCGCCCACCCTAAGACCGGCCCATGAGTGCCACGATCCACGGTGTTTGCCATTTGGAACGAAGCGATCTAGCCACCGCTCGCCCGTTCTTGGCGCGAGCGACCAGCGCCGTGCGCCGGCGTGCGCGCGCGGCCTGGCGCACGGTTTCAACACCGCGCGGCCCATCGAGCGTCGCTGCCGCACTCGATTCGCTGGCGCGGTTTAGCGGCCACACGGGCCTGTCGCTGGCGCCCGGCGGCGCGTGCTGCCCGACGCTGACCGCGGCGGCAATACCGACGCTGCTTGCCTTGGGTGAACGCGCGGTCGCGCTTCGTTGGTTGGAGTGGCTGCTGTCGCTGCAATGCGCGGATGGAGCCTTTCCGTCCGTCGCCAACGATGTCGGTTCACTCTCGAGCACTGCAGAGGCGCTCGGGGCGCTCTTGGCATTCGGTGAGGCGGACATCAGCCAGTCCACGTCGTCCGCCGAGCGGGCCGCGGCCTGGCTCGCCTCGCGCATCGACGCGATGGGCCGCTTCGATCGCCCGAATGTGCCGCTGACGAGCATCGACCACTGGGGGGCGCCGGCGATTCAGGTCGTGTGGTTGCCAGTGTTGCGGCAAGCATCGCAGCGGTTCGGTGCGCCGGCCTGGCGGCGAGCCGCCGAGCGGGCCAGCGAACATCTGCGGCGGTCGGTTGATTGGAGTTGCTTCGGCCAGGCGGCCCACATGCATGCGAGGGCGGTCGATGCGTGGCTCGCGCTCGGCGAACTTGAGCTTGCCCGCGACGCGATGCGTTGGCCGGCTGCCTTCCAATGCCGCGCGGGCGCCGTGCCCGACGAACCGGGCGGCAGGTGGATTTGCAGCGCGGCGCTCGCGCAGTTCGCGGTCGTCTGGTATAAGCTGGCCGACCGCGCTCGCGCCGAGCGGGCGCTGGCCTGCGTGCAGTCGCGGCAACTGCCGACGGGCGGTTTTCCAGAGGGTTGGTCGGCGCGCGGCGGGCGACTCTCGCGCCGCGAATCCGCCTGGGCCTGCAAGCATTTTCTCGATGCGTCGCTGACGCGGGTGCGGGCCTCGTTCGAACAGAACCGTTGGCACTTACCCGATCATATTGAGCGGACTGATGGGCGCTTCCAGGCCATGCGCGAGTGGCGCCAGTCGCTCGGCCCGGCGGCCAAGATCGCGGATATCGGCTGCGGCTCGGGCAGATTCATCCGCGAACTGGCCGCACTCTTTCCGGCGGCAAAACTGGTCGCCGTCGATCCCTCGCAATCGGCGCTCGAAAGTTGCATCGAAGCGGCCGAGCGCCGGCAAGGAAGCCTTTTACGAATTCCCGCCGGCGACGGAGAGTTCGATGGGGCGATGGCCGTCGAATCGCTGGAGCATTCGCTCTTGCCTGAGCGGGCCGTGCGGGAGCTTTGCCGGGTGGTGCGCCCCGGCGGGCGCATCGTCATCATCGACAAGCATCGGGCCAAGCAGCGGTTATCGGAACATGAACCGTGGGAGCAATGGTTCTTGCCGGAAATTGTATCCGCCTGGCTGGCCCGCGATTGCCGCACGGTTACGGCACGTGCGATTGCTCACGGCCGGGCAGTCGCCCCCGATGGCCTCTTCTGGTGTTGGGAAGCAACGCGGTAGCAGCTATCACGCCATTCGCCGGGTCTGCCACGCCGCGACGGCCAGAGCGAGCCAGCCGATGATGAATCCCACGCCGCCGATGGGCACGACCGCGCCAAGAATTCGCGGTCCGGCAAAGACCAACCCATAGAGACAACCACAGAAGATGACGGCGCCCACCAAAAAGCTCCAGCCGGCCACCATCGCTGCGGGCCCCGCAGTGCGCGCCGCCACGAGCCCCACCAAGATCAACGCCAGCCCGTGATACATCTGATAGCGCGCGGCCGTTTCGTGGATTTCCAGTCGATGTTCGACGTCGGCTTTTTCTTGGTGCGACATATTCTCGCGTACCAAATGCGCTTTCAGGCCGTGCGCACCGAATGCCCCCGCGGCCACGGCCAAACCGGACACTACCGCCCCACATACGATCCAGTCGCTCGGCTTCATCGAAACACCTCTTGTTGGACGCTCAGTTCTTCGTAGGATAGCCTTCCAGGCCGTCGATGGAGGATGGCCTTCCAGGCCGTCAATCTACGGTCGCGA
>DATFDL010000386.1:0-2832 GCA_035252155.1 Pirellulales bacterium
CAATTCGTCGCTTTCCAGTACGCTGGTGCGCTTGATCAATCAGCGAATGGAAGCCAAAGCACCGGCCGACGTGCCGCGGATTCTCGACCGTTATCTCACGTTCACCATCGAGCAGAAGCGGCAAGCGCCGCCCGCCCGAACGAGGGCGCGGACCAACGTCAATCAATCGACCTCGTACTACCTGCAGATCGGCAAGCGCTCGCAGCGCATTCAATTCTCGTGGCCGCAGAACAACGACTATTACGACGCCAGCGGCCTACGACTGTTGCGGGTGGCTTACGAACTTTACAAACGCGACGACCTGATGAGCGATCTGGTCGCCCATTTTCGCGAATTGGTCGACAAGCAAGCCACTCCGGCCGCCAAAATCTATCCGCAGCTTGGACTGGCTTATTTGCTGTGGTGGACCGAAGACCAGCCGGCGGCGCTGGCCGCGCTGCGCGAGGCGTGTGGATTCGCGCCCGACGATTTGAACCTGACGCTCGACCTGGCCGAGCTGCTGGAGACCAACGGCGATCTGGAAGACGCGCTGGCCCAGGCCGACGCCGTGAAGCCGCTGGAACAAGCGACCATGCAGCGTCGCGAGATGTTGGCCTTGCGGCTGGCGGTGCGGGCCGGCGATGTCGAGCGGGCCCGCGAGGCGGCCGAGCGGCTGTTCGGGCTGAGGCTCGACGCCGAAACGCAAGTGCAGTTGGCCGCTCAGATGCGGCAGTTGGGCATGCACGAGCTGGCCGAGGCCGTGATGTCGCGGGCGCATCGCCAGGCCGGCAACCGCATGGCCGCGCTGGTGGCCCTGATGATTCAATATCAAGGCCAGAGCCAGCCGGAGACGGCCGCGCAAGTGGCCCACCAGATTTTGCGCCGCGCGCCCACGCGGCAGATGCAGCCCTTCATGGGCACCACCGAGGCCGACAACGCCCGAAGCCAGGCCATTCAGGTATTGGCCCGCCTTGGCAAGCTGAACACGATGATCGAGCGGGCGGAGGCGCAGCTCAAGAACTCGCCCAAGTCGGTGCAGATCTGCCAAACGCTGGCCGAATATTACCAGGCGGCCGGCCAACGCGAAAAAAGCACCGCCATGTATCAGCACATGGCCGAGATCCGCCCCGACGACGCGAAGCTGCGTTATCAGGTGGCTCAAAACCTCGTGCAGGCCGGCCAGCCCGCCGCGGCCGTGGACCACTACCGCGCCGCCTTGAAGAAAGAGCCGTCGCTGTTCCAGCGGAACTATTGGCAAGTCGAACAGGCGTTTCGGCAGGCCAACAAGCTCGACGAGTTGGTCAAGCTGCTCGACGAAGTCGATCTTCGCTCGCTGGGCAATTACTGGACGGTAACCAACCTGGTATCGAACATGTTCCGCGAGGAAAAAAGTCGTGAGCAGGCGATCCAGCTTTTCCGCAAGGCTTGGAACGCCTTCCCAGAACATCGGGCCTCGCTGCTGGGCAATCTTTATGACGATAAATTCTGGCAACTGCCTGAAGCTTACCAGTACGCGCGCGAGGCGGTGATTCCCAAGGCGACCGCGCCGAACGACTCGTGGGGCGGCATGACCGAAATCATCTCGTACAATGGCGACGGCCGCGTCAACTGCGTTCTCTCGCGGCTGCTCGACGCCGCCGCCCGCGGCAACCAGCTTGAGGCCTTGCACGAAGAAGTGCAAACGGCCCGCGCCGCGTTCCCCGATTGGAAAGGCGGAAAGGCGCTGTCGGGACTGATTCAAATCCGCCGCGGGCAAACTGCCGATGGGCGAAAAGCCATCGAAGAGTTGCTCGGCAACAAGCGCGATCCGATTCCGGTTTACGGTTCGTGGGTGATGGGTCAGGAGTTGGAGAATTATTCCGATCTGAACGACCTGGCGATGAAGCTCTATGAGAGCACGACGGACGACGCGCAATTGAACAGCATCGGGCTCGACTTTAGCTACAGCCCCTTGAAGCGACTGGTCAGCATCTATCACAAAGCTCAGCGCGATGACGACGCGCGGGCGCTGGTGTTGAAGCTCGCGAAGGCGGGCGACTGGAGCAATTACAATCCGCCGGGTTACGGCGAGTATCGGCGCATCAATACGTTGACGGAGATTGGTCAGCAACTGCTCGAACTTGGCTATCCGGCCGACGCCGCGCAGATGTTCAACGAGCTGTTGGCCGATCAAAACGCCTTTGAACTCGCTCGCCAATTCAGCAACAGCGATTATCGGCGGCAGCAGATCGAGCAAGGCATGGCCAAGGCCTTGGAGACGCTGACGCCCGAACACGCGCAGCGCACGCTCGCAGCCTTGCTGAAACCCGCCGCCGACGCCGACAAAGATCGGCCCGCGGTTGAGCTGCTGCTGCTGGTCCAGCCGCGCGATCTGGCCCGCGCCGATCTGACCAGCATGTTGGCCAACGCGTTGGCCTTGTTTGCCAAAAAGCCCGAAGTGCGGGCGCAGACGCGGGCCACGTTGGCCGATCTGGCCGGGCAGCATCCGCGCGATCTTTCGGTGCGGATCGCGGCGGCGCTGGCCGCGCTGGCCGGCGACGATGAAACGGCCATCGCGTCGGCGGTGCGCGAGTTGGCCGACCTGGTCGAACAAACGCCGCTCGAAGTATTGCCCGATGGCACTCGGCCCAATTCGCGGCAGCGGGCCGAGGCGGCCCGGCAGATGGGCTTGTGGCTGGTGGCCCGCGAATGTTTGAAACACGAAGCGGTGAAAGCGTCGGGCGAGGTTCTGGCAGAGCGAGCGCTGGCCGCGGCCCGCCGTCAGCTCGACAAGTATTACGCTCTGGCCATGTTGCGGCAGTGGGGTCAATGGCAGCTCGACCGCGGCGATCGTCAGGCCGCCGAACGCTCCTG
>DATFDL010000387.1:0-3963 GCA_035252155.1 Pirellulales bacterium
GATAGCCCAGGGTGAAACCCTGGGTGCACGGCACCAAACCATAACCAAAAGCCCCAACGGGGCGCTATTCCCGCGAACAGCGCGGATGGGTCGCCAAACCGATGGTGTCGAAACCGCCGCAATCGATCGTGTGGCGGGGCAACGATTCGGCGTCGCTCGGCACGCCGGGGGAATGACGCCCTTTCAGGGCTACGACGATTGGTTTCCGCCCAAGACCCAGGGTTGCACCCTGGGCTATCGAATGACGCCCGTTCCGGGCTACGGGCGAACGCCCGTATTGCGCAACGCGCGGCCACATCAGCGCCGCGGCCCGTTTGCCATCGATACTTTACGCACGAACGCATGAAACTGCACTTTGAGCCCGATCTCGATTACCAGCTTCACGCCATCGAGGCGGTCTGCGGGCTGTTTCATGGCCAAGAAATCTGCCGCACGGAGTTCACCGTGACCAAGAGCGCGGCGGGCGGGCCGTTTCTGCCGGGCATGGAGGGTGACCTGGGCATTGGCAACCGGCTGACGCTGCTCGACGACGAAATCCTGAAAAACCTGCACGAAGTGCAGCTTCGCCACGGGCTGCCGCCGTCGGAAAGCCTGGCGTCGGGCGACTTCACCGTCGAAATGGAAACCGGCACCGGCAAGACCTACGTCTATCTGCGCACCGCGTTCGAGCTGAACCGGCGGTACGGTTTTACCAAGTTTGTGATCGTGGTGCCCTCGGTGGCCATCAAAGAAGGCGTCTACAAATCGCTGCAAATCATGGAGGATCACTTTCGCGCGATCTACGCCAACGTGCCGTTTGAATACTTTTTGTACGATTCGAGCAAGCTGGGGCAGGTGCGCAATTTCGCCACCAGCCCGCATATTCAGATCATGGTGGTCACCGTGGGGGCCATCAACAAGAAAGACGTCAACAATCTTTACAAAGACACCGAGAAAACCGGCGGCGAAAAGCCGATCGACCTGATTCGTTCGACGCGGCCCGTGCTGATCGTCGATGAGCCGCAGAGCGTTGATGGCGGGCTGGAGGGGCGCGGCAAGGAAGCGCTGGGCATGATGAACCCGCTCTGCACGCTGCGGTATTCGGCCACGCACGCCGACAAGCACCACATGGTCTACCGGCTCGACGCCGTCGACGCCTACGACCGCAAGCTGGTCAAGCAAATCGAAGTGGCCTCGGCGGGCATCGAAGGCGCGCACAACAAGCCTTACCTCCGGCTGCTGGCCGTGAACAACCGGCGAAACGTCATCACCGCCAAGGTGGAGATCGACGTACAGACGGCCGGCGGCGTGCACCGGCAAGAAAAGACGGTGCAAAGCGGCGACGACCTGCAGCAAACCACCGGCCGGGCGATGTATGCCAACTGCCGGGTCGGCGAGATACGCGTCGAACGGGGCAATCAGTTCCTGGAGCTGCGCGTGCCCGGCGGCGAGCAGTTTTTGCGGCCGGGTCAGGCCTTCGGCGACGTCGAACCGCTGGCCTTTCAGCGCGAGCTGATCCGCCGCACGATCAAGGAGCATCTCGATAAAGAGCTGCGGCTGAGGCCGCAAGGCATCAAGGTGCTGAGCCTGTTCTTCATTGATTCGGTCGAGCGGTATCGCCAATACGACGCCGAGGGGCAGGCGGTCAAGGGCGACTATGCCGTGATCTTTGAAGAAGAATATCGCCGCTGGGCCAGACACCCGGATTATCGCACGCTGTTTCACGATATCGATCTGTCGACCGCCGCCGAGCAGGTACACGAGGGGTACTTTTCGATCGACAAGAAAGGGGGCTGGACCGACACGGCCGAAAACAACCAGGCGAACCGCGAGAACGCCGAGCGCGGCTACAACCTGATTATGAAGGACAAGGAAAAGCTGCTTTCGTTCGAGACGCCGCTGAAATTCATCTTTTCGCACTCGGCCCTCAAGGAAGGCTGGGACAATCCGAACGTGTTTCAGATTTGCGCGCTGCGCAACATGGGCACCGAGCGCGAGCGGCGGCAGACGATCGGGCGCGGGCTGCGGTTGTGCGTCAATCAGCAGGGCGAGCGGTTGCGGGGGTTTGAGGTCAACACGCTCACCGTCGTGGCCACCGAAGCTTACGAGCAATTCGCCGAGCATCTGCAAAAGGAAATCGAGCAAGACACCGGCATTCGGTTCGGCATGGTCGAGCGGCACCAGTTTGCGGGCATCGCCGTCGTGGGCGCCGATGGCGAACCCGCGCCGCTGGGTTTTGAGCAATCGAAGGCGCTTTGGGAGCACCTGCGTCAGACGGGCTACGTCGATTCCAACGGCAAGGTGCAAGACAAGCTGAAACAAGCCTTGAAAGACGGCACTGTCCAGTTGCCCGAGGCATTTCAAGCGCAGCAACAGCAGGTGCAAGACATTCTGCGCAAATTGGCCGGCCGGCTGGACATCAAGAACGCCGATGAGCGGCAGGTGGTCAAGACGCGGCAAGCGGTGCTCAACGGCGAAGAGTTCAAGGCGCTTTGGGACCGCATCAAGCACAAGACGACGTATCGCGTGTATTTTGACAACGAGGCCTTGATCGCGGCGTGCATAACGGCCATCCGCGAGGCGCCGCCCATTGCCAAGACGCGGCTGCAATGGCGCAAGGCCGATCTGGCCATCGGTCGTTCGGGCGTCGATGCGACCGAGACGGCTTCGGCGGCGCCGGTGGCGCTCGACGAGGGCGACATTGAATTGCCCGACGTGTTGACCGATCTGCAGGATAAGACGCAGCTTACGCGGCGGTCGATCGCGCGCATTCTGACCGAAAGCGGCCGGCTCGACGATTTTAAGCGCAACCCGCAGCAGTTTATCGAAATGGCGTCGGAGGCGATCAACCGCACCAAGCGGCTGGCGATTGTCGACGGCATCAAGTACCAGCGGCTGGGCGACGACTATTACTACGCGCAGGAGCTGTTCGAGCAGGAAGAACTAAGCGGCTATCTGCGAAACATGGTGCCGGCGGAGAAGTGCGTCTATGAGCAGGTGATTTACCAGCGCGACGTTGAGCGCGACTTTGCCCAGGAGTTGGAACGGAACGAAGCCATCAAGGTCTACGCCAAGCTGCCGGCCTGGTTCAAAGTGCCGACGCCGCTTGGCTCATACAATCCCGATTGGGCCGTGCTGGTGGAAATCGACGGCAGCGAGCGGCTGTATTTTGTCGTCGAGACCAAGAGCACTCTTTTCACTGATGAGCTTCGCCACCAGGAGGCGGCCAAGATCAAATGCGGCGAGGCGCATTTCCAGGCGGTTGCCTCGGGCGACAACCCGGCGCGGTTCCGCAAAGCGACAAAGCTGGCCGACTTGTTTCGCTAGGAAACGTTGATGTATGACACCGGGTTATTCCACGCCGCGTCGGCCTTGCTTTTTTTCGGATTGGCGGCGCTTGGCGCCGAGGCGGCGCTCGATGGAGGCGCGCGAGGGCCTGGTGCGCTTGCGACGGGTGGGAGGCGCGGCTGCGGATGCGAGCATCACGCGGAGCTTTTCCAGACAGTCGTCGACATTGCGGGCCTGGTCGCGATAGCGCTGGCTGGCGATCAAGAGATCGCCGTCGACGGTGATGCGGTTGCCGAACCGCTCGCGGAACCGCTGGCGCACCGCGTCGGGCAGGCTGGCGCTGGTTAAGACCGGCCAGCGGAGCAGCGCCTTGCTGTTCACTTTGTTGACGTTTTGCCCGCCGGGACCCGAGCTGCGCGCAAAGCGAAACTCGAACTCGGCCAGCGGAATCCGCAGCCGAGAATTCACAATCAGATTGCCGGGGCCGCCGGTTTGCGGCGCGTCGGAAGGGGTCATGCGTAAAGTATAGCGTTCGCTTGCGCGTGGCAGCGTGACGGCTGGTCGGTTTGGAGATGCAAAAACGGCAATGGTCTCTGATCGGTTTTGACAACCAAAATCGGTAATGAATGTCGCCACCGTCTGGGCTTGTCCCAGCGGAGCGATGATTGAACGCTAGAAACGCACCCATGTTCCCCT
>DATFDL010000388.1:0-2637 GCA_035252155.1 Pirellulales bacterium
TTCGGCCAGGGTGCAGACGTCGGGTGCGAGCTCGGCCAGCCATTCGGGCGTGCAATGAATGACGCTGGTGCGACGCAAAAAGTCGTTGGCGCACAGTCCACTGGCCCATCGGGCGGTGCCGCCGGTGGGCAGCACGTGCGACGGACCCGCCACATAGTCGCCGATTGCCACCGGCGTGTGATTGCCTAAGAACACCGCTCCGGCATGCCTGATTTTTTCCAACAAGCGCTCGGCGTCGTCTGTGGCAAGGTGCAGATGTTCGGGGGCGATCTCGTCGGCCAACGCGCACGCCTGGTCGGCATCGCGGCAGAGCGCCAGCGCGCCGAATTCCTCCAGGCATTGTCTGGCCAGCTCGCCGCGCGCCAGCCCCGCGAGTTGACGTGCCAACTCGGCGGCGGTCGCGTCTAACACTTCCGCACTCCAGGTGATGAGTATGCTGGCACCGGGAGCGTGCTCGGCCTGAGCGATCAGATCGGCCGCGGTGTAGTCGGGGCGCGTCGTGCCGTCGGCGATGACCACCACTTCACTCGGTCCGGCGATCGAGTCGATATCGACTTCGCCATAGACATATTTCTTGGCCAACGCGACGAACAAGTTGCCGGGCCCGACGATCTTGTCGACGCCCGGCAGGCCGTCGACGCCATAGGCCAGCGCCGCCACGCCCTGAGCCCCACCCAGCCGATAGACTTCGTCAATGCCCAGCTCGTGGCAGGTGGCCAACAGCTCGCGGTTGTAGGCGCCAAACTTCGTGGGCGGCGCGATGATGGCGATCTGTTCGACTCCCGCCGCTTGGGCCGGCACGGCGGTCATCAGCACGGTCGAAGGATACGCCGCGGCCCCGCCCGGCACGCAGATGCCCACACGCGCAAGCGGCAGATAGCGTTGCCGCAGATAACCGCCCTGCGGCCGGTCGAGCCCCACATCGCGATGCAAGATCGCCCGTTGAAAGTCGAGCACGTTCTGCCGCACCCGGCGCACTGTGGCGAGAAAATCGGGCGAGGCCTGGGCATGGGCCGCGGCCAATTCGTCGTCAGGCACGCGCAACGATTCGCCGGTCAGTCGCGCGCCGTCGATCCGCGCGGAATAATCGAGCACGGCGGCGAGCCCCTTCTGACGCACGTCGTCACAGATTCGGGCGACCACCTGCGCCGGCGAAAGCGCTTCGCCAAAGACCTCGACGGTTTTGCGCCTACCGGCCTCACTGACTACATTGCCCTGCGGGCTGAGCCGCGCGCGCAGCTCGGCCAGCGCCGCGCGGAAATCATCGCGCCGCGTGTCGATGCGAAGCAGATTGAGCATATTGCGATCGAGCATATTGCGATCGATGGCGATGTTAGACTTTCGTGCCTTGTCAAGCGACCTTGTGTTATGGCGTCGCACCGGGCAGTGGCACTTGAATATAAGAACCGGGCGCCGCCGAGGTCACCGCAGAGACGATCTCGGCTGCCACGGTTACTAGAATCGGCAGCCGGTTCGTCGGAAGCTCGACGATTGCCAGTGAGCGTCCTGCCAGGTTCTGCTGGTATCGCAGGTTTTTGTCGGCGGTTAAGAACACGTCGAAGGCGCCTTCTAGCTGACTGAGCAGTGCGCCGTTGGCCACCCCTGCATAGCCGAGATCTCCGACGGTCTGGACCTGATGGCTGGCGTCGAAAATCCGAAGCAAGGGGCGGGGCACATTTTCATCGAAAATGATCCGCATGAATGTCGCCCCGCACGAGGCGGAGAAACTCCTCGGCGTCTTCGCGTTCGACGGTGGGAAACATATCTATAAATTGGTCGATGGTATAGCCGTCGTCGAGGTAGTCGAGCAGCGCCTGGGCTGGAACTCGGCTGGCGCGAAAGACCAGCGTTCCGCCTAGTATCGCCGGATCGGACCGAACGGGGCTGCGATGGAGCGACAACATAATTTTACCCTAGCGGGAATTCGCGCGAGAGTCAATCGCCGCGTGCCCATCTCCGCGGCAACCTTGCTCACCGCGGCAAACGAGGATAGAACGGAAAAAAAGCCAACCGATTCGATAATCCCCAACCCACGCCACTTATGCTCGACTTCCGCAGCGACACCGTTACCCGTCCGACGCCCGCTATGCGGGCCGCCATGGCCTCCGCCGAAGTCGGCGACGATGTGTTTGGCGAAGATCCCACCGTGCTGCGGCTCGAAGAGCGGCTGGCCGAAATGCTCGGCAAAGAAAAGGCGCTCTTCGTGCCATCGGGCACCATGTCGAACCAGATCGGCGTGCGGGTGCATTGCTCGCCCGGCGACGAGCTGCTGTGCGAAACAAGCTGCCATATCTATCAGTACGAGCAGGGCGGGTTCGCCCAGCTCAGCGGCGTGGTGGCCCGGCCCGTCGAAGGAGAGTTCGGCGTTATGCGGCTGGAGCAGCTTGTCGGGCTGATCCGGCCCGACAACGTACACCACGTTCGCACCCGGCTGGTCTGCCTCGAAAACACGCACAATCGCGGCGGCGGCCGAATTCAGCCGCTGGACGAAGTCGAGCGAATCTGCAGTTGGGCGCACGCCAATGGGCTGGTCACGCATCTCGACGGCGCCCGGCTGTTCAACGCCGTGGTCGCCACCGGCGTGCCGGCGCACGAGTGGGCCAGGCATTTCGACACGGCGAGCGTCTGCTTTTCGAA
>DATFDL010000389.1:0-3741 GCA_035252155.1 Pirellulales bacterium
TAACGTGCTGAAATTGCACACGCGTCGCCGGGTCGCCGCCGACGCCGAGTCCCCCGCATCGCAGTTCAAAATCGTCGAGCAAACGATCGAGTGGGATCCCGGTCGGACGGCGGTCGTCATCTGCGACATGTGGGATGCTCATTGGTGCCGCGGGGCGGCGCGGCGAGTCGTCGAGCTGGCCGGTCCCATGAACAAGGCGGTCGCACACGCCCGCGAGCTCGGCGCGCTCGTGATCCATGCTCCCAGCACCACGGTCGATTTTTACGACGACACGCCGCAACGGCGCCGCGCCAAAGCTGCCCCCTACGCCAAGCCGCCGGCGCCGCTGGCCACCTCGATGCGCTGGGGCACCGCTTGGTGCTGGCCCGACGAGGAACGAGAACCCGAACTACCCATCGACGACTCCGACATGGGCTGCGACTGCGCCGAAAAATGCGAAATCGCCGCGCCGTGGACGCGCCAGATCGCGACCATCGACATCGGCCCCGACGACGTCATCAGCGACAACGGCCAGGAGGTTTTTAATGTACTTCACGACCGTAAGATCGATCACGTATTGATTCTGGGCGTTCACCTGAACATGTGCGTGCTCGGTCGGCCCTTTGCCATCCGCCAGCTCAAACACCTGGGCATCGACGTGGTCTTGGTGCGCGACATGACCGACACCATGTACAACTCCAAGATGAAACCCTACGTCGATCACTTCACGGGCACCGACCTGGTGGTCGAGCACGTCGAGAAGTACTGGTGTCCCACAATCACCAGCGTCGATCTCGTGGGCGGAAAGCCGTTCCGGTTCGCGGAAGATAAGCGTTGACGGCCGGTACCCAGGGCGTTGGTCAGTGTGAGATTCACTCTGCCGGCGGCGAGCCGGTGTCGGCCATCAGCAGGCCAGCCCAGAAAAATGGGTGCGACGCCGATGGACGGGGCTGGCCGCGTTCGTGCTTGAGCCGCGGCTCCTTATCGACGGTCAGCGGCGCGGCCGTGACGGTTTCCACCGACCGCTGCCAGGCGGCCGCGGCCGTGGCCTGCGGCAATTCTTTGACGAACTGCCGCACCAGATCGTGGTTCGTTTGGCCGCCCGTTCGCCAACGGCTGATCAGCACGGTGCGCGACCCGCTTGCCATCATGCCGCACATCGCAAGGAATAAATCGCTCACCGGCGCTACCTCGGCTTCGGCCGTTTCCGTTTTGCTCTTGGCGGTTCTACCCCTGGCGGCTTTAGCGTTGGCGGCTCTCGCCTTCTGCGTATGCCCGCCGGAGGGATAACGATGTCCGAACAAGCCAGATGCATGATGATAACCGAGCAAGAAGGTCTGATCCGGTCGGCCCCAAGGCAGCGCCATCCAGTCGGTCGGCCCTCCGCCCACATCTTTGGCCGCGAGAGGTATCGGCGACCACGGATAAGACTCGTTGGTGCTGGGAATGTCGTGATCAATGATGAATTGATCGATCAGCGTGCCCACCAGGACGGGATCGACGGGCAGCCTGGCAGGCAGGGCAAATGCGCCGGGCGCCGCCTGCCGTAAAGCGGCTAAGTGCTCCTCTTCTTGTTCACGATGCTCGCGCGACAATTTGGCCGGCGCCACCACGGTCACGCCCGAACGGTGCGGCCGGGCGTCGCCGACGGCCAGTCCGGCCGAGGGCACGTAGCGCACTCGCATGCGATTAGCGCGTGTCGAAGTCGAACCCTCGGAGGCGAAAAACAGCTCGAAGGGCAGCTCCCAAAGCTCGCCGTCCGGCACGACGATCAGCTCTTTGATCGCCGCAAAATCGGCGGTGCTTCCCTTGGTCAAGTCTTCGAAAAGCTGTTGCGCCGCGGCGGGCCACCGGTCTTCGGCCAGATCTTGATGCGTGAGCCGGTGGTTGCCGGCCGGATTACCCCAGCGCCCGAGCAAGTCATGGATGCGCGTCCTGAGCTGTTTGTGCGACACGTCGAGTTGCCAGTGACTCAGCTCGTTCTTCGTCAGCCAGAAGGCGTGAATGTGCTGGCTCGTTTCGAAAAAGCTCCAGATGGCCTGATCTTCGCCCAGCTCCGCCTGAAGCTGTTCCATGGGCTTCAGCCGCGGGAAGGCGAGCTCGCAGTCCTGCCGTTCCAGCGCCAATTGCCGCAACATCATTTCCTGCTCGGCGGTGGTCTGCTTCAACTCGGCAACCAGTTTTTTATGCCGTTTGATGTGGTCGGGCTCCGCGGGCGTCATCGGCAGCTCGCGGAGCTCAGCGACCAGCTCCCGGCTGCGAAGAGAAAGCTCGGCGTAGCCAGGCGCGAGGGCTTGGATTTGCGGTCGCTGGGCGAGCGCCGTTTCGCTAAGCGACTCCTCGGGCGCTTCAAGCACCCAGCGCAGCGCCAGCATGCGGCCTCCTAGATCGAGCGTCGAAAGAAAGCGGTGCCGGCGTGTGCGTTCGGCAATCTCGAAGGCCAGCTTGCTCTGGCGGGCGACCACCGGCAATTCCAGCCAGCGCTCGTAGGAGGGGGCGTGCGGAATGACGAGCGACGAAAGCGACTCCAGCGGATCGGCGAGCCAATCGGCCTGGGCCGGGCCGCTGAAAAGGCCGGCGTAGAGGTCGGCGGCCATTTGGTCGGGAATGAGCTTCGCGAAAGTGGCCAACTCGACCATCCCCGCGCGGAACTGCCAGAAGGAGCCCAACCGCTGATACGCTAGGGCGGCCTGCAGGGCCGGCTCGCCGACGAGCGGGTTCTGGCTGCGATAGGCGACCAGCGCGTTCAGATAATTCAGTCGGGCGCCGATCCGCCCGGCGGCCATTTCGGTGGTATCGACCAACGCGGTGGCAGCCACCAGCCGCGCCGTCGCCGACTCGATCTGACCGAGCTGGTAGTCGTTCTCGGCGGCCAACAGAAGCAAGGTCGCTTCCAAGGGGGCCGAGCCGGCGGTCGATGCCCAGACGATGGCCGGCTCGAGCGGAACGAACTTGGTCTTCCGGGCCGCGGAAAGGTGCAGCTCGGCGCCGGCGCGTAAGGCTTCCTGCACGACCGTCAGATCGCCGTAGTGGCCGGCCGCCAGAGAGGCCTGGATGAAAAAGTTTTCGGCCACGTCGGGCTTGTCGCCCGAAAGGCGGCCGAGCATCAGCAATGCGTAGCCGGTGAGCGGGTGATCGAGCCCACCGACGAGCGCCGCCTCTTGCAACTTGGTAATCGCTTCGGCCGGTTTGCCTTCGAGCGCCGCCATCATGCCGCCCTCGACCTGCGACCAGACTGCGATCCAGGGGTTTTGGCGCGTGAGCCCTGCGCGAACGGCCTGGCTGCCTGCTTGAAGGGAGAGCCGCTGGCTGAGCTGCCTGCTGAAGGGGTGGAGTTTGCAGAACGGACCGCCCAGCTCGTGCCAGCGATAAATGGCCAGGGCGGTGCAGCGAACGATCTCTTGCACGTAAACGGTCTTGGTGGGCAGCGCGTTGCGCATCGCCGAAGTCGAGCGCGCGTTGAAAGAGAGTGCTCCTCCGACGGTCACCGTGGCGGGAAAGTCTCCTGGCAGGCTGCCTCGCTGGCCCCAAGGCACCGCGGACACCGAAAGCGACTTCGTCATGACGCTCGGCCGCGTGGCGTCGCCCAGGCCAAGGCCGTAAAACCAAGTCGGATTGCCAAGATGGGTCGCCAGTGCGGCCTGGTAGTCGAGCAACGCCGCGGTGTAGTTGCCCAACTGATAACTGCACTCGCCGCGCATGGTGAAATAGCAGATGTCGTCGATCGGCAGGTCGGCTAGACGCGACGCCTGGTATTCGAAG
>DATFDL010000390.1:0-2650 GCA_035252155.1 Pirellulales bacterium
CGAGTTGAGATAGCCGACCAGCGCCTCGGCCGGATTGCGGCTGGTGTCGATCAGCGCCAAATCGACCTGGTTTCTTCCGCAGATTTCCGTCAGCCGCGCTTGCCGCCGGGCGAAGGCCTCGAGATACGCGCCGCGCAGCTCGTGCGATTCCGCGACAAACTCGGCCATCTCTTCCAGACCGACAAATTTGGTGGTGCCCGTGAAGTCGAATTCGATTTCGTCGTGGTGCAGCACCTGAAACAGTACGACGTCGAGCCGCTGGAATCGCATGCGGTGCAGCACTTCGTCGAGCTGCTCCAAATCGGTGAACAAGTCGCTGAAGACCAGCACGATTTCGCGGCGCCCGATCCGCCCACACAGTTGCCGCAACGACGCGGCCAGATCGGTCTTGCCCGCCAGCTCGGCGCGGTCGAGCTCGTCGCTGATCCGCGCCAACTGGGCCGCGCCGCGGCTGGGCGGCACAAAGGCCAACCGCTCGTCGCCGAGCGTAGTCAGCGAGACCTGGTCGCGCCGCTCGATCGCGGCGTAGGCCAGGCTGGCGGCCAGCCGGGCGGCATACAAAAACTTCTGTTGCGCTCCGCCACCGTAGCCCATCGAGGCACTGACGTCGATCGCCAGGTGGCAGACCAGATTGGTCTCGGCCTGATATTGCTTGACAAAATATTTGTCTCGGGTGTAGTAGAGCCGCCAATCGATGTGCTTCGGGTCGTCGCCCCAGACGTATTCGCGGTGGCCGGCGAATTCGACGGCAAAACCCCGCAGCGGCGAGGCGTGCGGCCCGGCCAACCGGCCCGACACCAGTCCGCGCGGCTGCAACCGCCGGCCGGCCAACCGGCTGAGCACCGTCGCGTCGAGGTAGCGCGATAAAACGCCCAATGCCATCGAAAAAAACTTGACGAGTGAGGTCGGGGCCTATCTATTTGACAGAACCTGGGCGATGCCTACAAGCGTGCCGCCCGCGTGTGCTAGGCCGACGAAGGAGAACGAACGTCATGCCCACCGTGCTTGTCGTCGACGATTCGGCCGTCGATCGCCGCCTGGCGACCGGCCTGTTGAACAAGGGTACGATGCTTTCGATCGAAACGGCCGAAAACGGCGCGGCCGCCCTGGCTCGGATGAAAATCTCGGAGCCCGACGTGGTGGTCACCGACCTGCAGATGCCCGAGCTTGACGGGCTGGGGCTAATCAAAGCCGTGCGCATCCATCATCCGCGCGTGCCGGTGGTGATGATGACCGCGCACGGCAGCGAAGACCTGGCGGTCGAGGCGTTGGAGTCGGGGGCGGCCAGCTACGTGCCGAAATCGCAGTTGTCGGAAAAACTGCTCGACACGGTCGAGCAGGTGCTGGCGGTCTCGCGGGCCGACCACAGCTATGACCGCCTAGCCGACTGCCTGAACTGGTGCGAGTTCTCCCTGCATCTGGAAAACGATTCGTCGCTGATCGATCCGCTGGTCGATGTGGTGCAGAAGATGGTCGAAAAGATGCGGCTCTGCGACGCTACCGGGCGAGTGCGGATCGGCGTGGCCCTGGAAGAGGCCCTGCTGAACGCGCTCTACCGCGGCAACCTCGAGCTGGGTTTCGAAGAGATGCAGGAGGACCGTGCGAATCTGTTGCAGGGGCTGAGTTTGGGTCTGGCCGAGCAGCGCCGCGACCAGGCTCCTTACGCGCAGCGGAAGATCTTTGTGAAGGTGCAGGTGACGCCCGAAGAAGCGCGGATTTTGGTGCGCGACGAGGGGCCGGGTTTCGACGTCACGCCGATTGCCGACTGCGACGATCCGACGGCGTTGGCCCGGCGCGGCGGTCGCGGCATGGTGCTGATGCGCACCTTCATGGACGAAGTGACCTACAACGACTGCGGCAACGAAGTGACGATGGTCAAGCGCAAAGAAACCAGCGAGAGCAGCTCGACCGCGGCATGACGAGGCTCGGTCAAGTGAGAGCTGATAGTATTTTTGGGTGCCACGGCATCCGCCGCGGCGCAGTTCGGCTCGGCCGCAAGCGAGGGCGCGAATCGCCGCGACGGACGCCGTGCGCGTCAACATCGAGGGTAGGGCCAAAAACGGATCCGCACGGCGTCCGTCGCTGCGACTGCGCAAGTACCTATCGCGGCCTCCATCGCGCAGCGACGGATGCCGTGGCACCCTTCGCCTTGTTGCCTCTGCGCGCTTCCGCCGGGATTTCGTTACACCCTGCCCCGCCACCGATGGCGCAGATTACCTGCGAATCGGCGCGGCCGCTCGCACTGCTGGCTGCATTGCCGATCCCGGCGGCGCGGCTTGGCGCTGGGCCGGTCGCACCGCAGGACCCTTTGGCACGACGACCGGCGCGGTTGGCGCCGCCGGTTGCGGTGGCTGAGGGTCAGACACCTTGGCCGAGGGAAGCTCGGCGATGAGCTGGCCCCATTCGACCGGCGCCACCCGAATGCGATTCGCCTGACGTACCGCGGGGACGTCTTGCACCGGCGGAAGCGGACGTACCTCGGAGACAACGCGCACTGCCGGTAGGTCCACGACAACGCCTGCGGGGTGAGGCCGACGTGCCTCCGCGCGTACCGTGGCGGCGGCCATCGGCCTGGGCGGGGGGCCCAGACTGGTGGAGCCTTCCACGCGCGGAACCGGCCGGCTGCGGATCGGTTGCGGGCGACGGCCGG
>DATFDL010000391.1:0-3696 GCA_035252155.1 Pirellulales bacterium
GTATGTCGTCGTGCCGCCGCTGAGCAGCGAGAAGGAGCCGGTGAGCGCGGTTGAATTCGCGGCATGGGCGAGGTCGAAAACGATCTGGTCGTTGCCGGTAAGCTGGTTCGCGGTGAGCACCTGCGAAGCGACCGGCGTGACCTGCGAGACATTCCCTGTATTGTTCACCTGTTCGAGGATGACGGCGACATTGCCGTTGCTCTGCCGCTGCAACAGGATCTGCTCGATCTGGTCGGCCGGGTGGCTGCCGATCCCGTCGTTGAGCTCGATGCCGTAGGAGCCCGTCGGCGGCACGGTCAGGTCGAACTTGGCGCTCACGTCGAAAGCGGCGCCAAGCTTCAGGCCCGATGTGCTGTTGGGGTCGTCGTTTGTCGTCAGGCGCGCAAGCACCACGTCGACGTTGGGAATATTCGAGGCGACCGCGCCGGTCGACGAGAGAATGGCCTGATTGTTGACCGCGGTCCACGTGCTGCCCAGCGTCGCAAAGCCGACAGGATTTCCATTGATGGCCGTCGAATAAGGCGGCGCCTGCGCGAACGTATTGTCGTAGATCGTGGAGCCGTTTTTGCTGATCGTCAGCTCGTCCGCCTTGTAGGTGAATGGCGGCGTGATGATCGGCGCGACGTCGGCGACCGGCTGGCTCGTATCGGTCAAAGTCCGCGCGACGCCGTTGGCGTCGGTATACGAGGCCGTGACGCGAATGATGCGGCCCTCGTCGGCCTCCGTCATCTGATAGAGCGAGAGCGGAACGCCGGCATTCGTCTTGCCTGCGTCCACGGCCGCGCTGCTGATGTCCTGCCAGGTCGCGCCGTTGTCGCTGGATTCCTGCCACTGATAGCTGACGTTTGTCACCGCGGCGTCGGCGCCGGTGAAGCTGGCAAAGGCCTGCAGTTGCTGACCTTCCACCGGCGGACCGCCGCCGGCGACGGAGAATGAAAGGAAATCGACATTCGGGCTGATCGCCGCGCTGTTGTCGGTCCCATCGCTCGCCGCGATGGAGAACGAGGGCGCAGTCCCCGTGCCGTCCTGGTGGAAGCGCACGTTACCCGCAACGATGTCGTTGTAGGCAAACGTTGTCGTGTTGGTCCACGTCCCCGCATTGTTGAACTGGAATGTGCCGCCGCTGACGTTGCTCGCGACGAAGGAAATGTCGGAATTCGGACTGTCCGGATCGGTGAAAGCAATGTCGCCCGTGGAAACAATGTGGTTTCCGCCCTGCACGATCGGCAGATTGAAGCTGTTGAGCACCGGCGGGTTATCGACCGGCGTAATGGCAACCGACGTTGTCGCAACCGCAGTGTCGTGTCCGCCATTCGCGGTGCCGTCGGGGTCCTGGACGGTGAAGGTGACGGTGCGCGTCGCGGTCGAGGGATTGTTGCTGGAGTCCTCGTAGGTTACGGCACGCAGTGCCGCCTGGAAATCCGCATCGGTCGGCGTCTGTCCGGCAAGCGCCGTCAGCGTCAACGTGCCGCTGCCGCTGTCCCAGCTTCCCTGAATCTTGCCGGTCGGATCGGCGAAGCTCAGGACGTCTTCGCCCGCGGCGTAGTTGCCGGTGATCTGTACCTTGGCGGAGAGCAACGTGCTGCTGTCGACATCGCTCAAGCTCAGCGCCGGCGCCAGCGCCACCGCAACCTGCTCGGTGGCAGATACCGAGCCGCCATTATTGAGCGCCAGCACCGGCGCATCGTTTACCGAGCCGACGGTGACGTCGAAAATTTGGCTCGCCAGTTGGTCGCCGCCGGACCCGGTATGACCTTGGTCATCGGCGCCAACCGATAGCGTGTCACCGCCATTGTAATTGGCGTTCGGCGTATAGGTAATGCCACTCGCCAGCGCCGCATCGATCGCCGCCTGCGAGCCGTAGAGATCGATTGAGCTGGCGTTGTCGGTGGAAGCGGCATCCAAGCCGGTTTCGTTCACCGACAATGTGCCGTGGGAGACGGCAAGCGTCACTTTAATCTGGGCGCTTCCGGCGTCGGCATCGGACACAGAAATACCGTTGAAAGTGACGGGCGTGTCTTCGTTGGTGTAAAGGCCGCCACCGGCGATCGTCCAATCGTCGGTCAATACATTGGCGAAGGCAGCGAAGCCATTGTCGTTGCCGGTAAAAGTCACATGGTCGATGGCCGCGCCGGTCAGCGTGAACGGCGACGCTGGGGTGGTGCCTGAGAATATCGAGTGGGCGTTTTCGCCGACGCTGCTCAGAACATTGCCGTTGGCATCGTACGCAGTCGCGGACCATTGCGGGTAGGCGGTGCCGCTCGGTCCGGAATTTTCCGTCACGCGCTCGAAGGCGAAGCTCGTCAACGGATGCGCGAAGGTCAGCGTGTAGCTGACGGGGAAGCCGCCATTCTCGGCAAAGACATTGTGCCCGCTCGTGGCCCCGACGATACCGCCGCCGTAGATCGTCCGATCGTCGGCGACGACCGGATCGGCGCCGGTCCCGCTGGCGCTGAGGGCGATGCCGTAGGCCGCCAGGTAGTTGGCCAACGTTGCGCCGTCGACCTGCGCGTTCGATGCGTCGAGCGAGTCAAAATTTATGGTCGTGCTCGGGGTGCCTGCGATGACCGGCGCCTGATTGGGCGGGGCGCCTGCCGGTGTGATATCGATGGTGGCATCGGCATGGTTGGACTGATCGCCACCGCCGGTGTTGCCGTTGTCGTCGATGGTCAGCGTCAGCGTCGTCGACGCGCCCGGGTTCGAGGCGTTATCGTTGTACGCGATGGTGCTGCCCGAAGTCCCCGCAAGGAAGTTGTTGAGCTGCGCGATCGTGCCGGAGACCTGCAGCGAGCCGGTGCCGTTGCCGCTGTCGATCGATACGTCGCTGGTGCCGGCGGTCGCCGTGAGGATGCCCTCGCCGACCGCGAGCGTGATCGTCTCGACGCCGCTGCCGCCGTCTACGTCCGACACCGAAAGGCCGGTGCCTTGCAGGGCCAGATCGACCCCCGCCGTCGCGGCATAATCGCTTGCCGGCACGCTCGCCACCGGCGCGTCGTTGACGGCATTGACGGTGATTGAGGCAGTCGCCGCGGCGCCCTGCGCGCCGGTGTTGTCGATCGCCGCGTACTGGAAGCTGGTCGCGCCGTTATAGTTCGCCGCCGGCACGAAGTAGACGGTATCGGTGTTGCCGGTCGCGCTCACCGCGTCGTCGAGCGAGATCGCTTGCGTCAGCCCCGCATCGCTGTACAGCGTACCATTGGCCGGCAGCGAGGTGATTTTGAACGAGTCGACGGTGCCATCGACATCGGTGCCGGACAGTGTGACGGCGATTGCCGTATCCTCGTTGCCCGAAGCCGAGGCAGCACCGGTAACCGGCGCATCGTTCTGCCCCGTAATGTCGAACGTCAGCGTCGCCGTTGCCGTCGCGCCGGAGGTGTCCTTGGCCGTATAGGTGAACACGTCCTGCGCCTGCTCACCTTGCGCCAGCGCCTCGGCATTGGCGTTGTTCGGCGTGTAGCTGTAGGTGCCATCGGCATTGATGCTGAGGTCGCCATAGGTGCCGTGAACGACCGTCGCCTGCCCCGCAGTGACGCTCGACGAACCGCTGGTGTCGCTCCCGGCCACGATCGCGCTGACGACGAGATTGGCCGCGTCGCCGTGGTCCGGATCGCTGTCGTTGCCGAGCACCCCGGCCGTGCGCGTCGCCGTCGACGCGGTCGCATCTTCATTGACGGTGGCGGAGTCGTTGACCGGCGT
>DATFDL010000392.1:0-7395 GCA_035252155.1 Pirellulales bacterium
CGCCAACCTGACCGACATCCAAACCAACAACGCGGCGGTCGATACCTACGACGATTCGGAGTCGGCCGATTACGACACGCAGCAAAAAGCCCAGGCCCTGGCCCTGCAAGTCATGCAAACCGCCGACGCCTCCGGGCATGCCTCGGTCATCGCCAGCTTCGATCAATCGAACCCCAGTCCGTGGGCCGATCTCTCCGCCGCGCAGGCCGCCGCGCTCTCCGCGCAGCTCACCAGCCAAGCCAACGCGCTTTTGACTGAATCCGATGCCCTGGCCGACGCGCAAGAAACCCTTGAAAAGGCGCAGGCCGACGCGCTCGAAACCAAAGACAACGCCGACGCCCAGGCCGAGGATACGCAGGCCACCACCGACGCGAAAGCCGCGCATGACGAAGAAACCGCCAAAGCCGCCGCCACCGACGCGGTCTTCAGCTATCTGCCGTACACGCTGATCGCGCCGACCGACGGGCCGGCGCCGGCGCTCACGCCCGACTTCCAGCAGCTTTATGAGGCGAACGATTTTGTCTTGCAACAATACGCCGGCAATTTCTGGCAGACGGGCCAGTTTATGGGCGGGGGCAACAAGTGGACCGACGCGCCGGACTTCATGGCGGGCGTGTCGCTGTTAGGCCCGGCGGTCTACGACTGGCAGGGCTACACCAGCCAGGTGCCGTTGACCCCGGTCGCCGCCGGTCCCAGCGGCTGGACGCCTACCAGTGGCGACGTCTCGTTCGCGAGCACGTCCGTGATCTTCGGCGGCGGCGGGCAGACCTACGGCAACCCCGCCTCCTTCAAGCTGCAAGACCTCTTGCGCTACAAGTCGCTGCCGCTCTCCGGCGTCTTCGGCCCCGCCCTGCACATCACCGGCCCCGCCGGCGCGTTGCTCGACCTTTCGAACACCCCCAGCGCCGTCGGCCCCGGTGGCTACGCTCAATCTCCCCTTCCCACCACCACCGCCGGCACCCAGCCGGCCGCCGCTGCGCAATCTTCGTCGACCTCAACCTCGCCGATGAACGTGTCGGCGCAAGCGCAGACTAAGGCGATGCAAAACCAAAGCGAGCCCGCCGGTGGCAACCAATCCGGCGGCGAACCAGTGCAGCAGCCGAACAATGAAACACCTCCGGCCAACGAGACCCCGCCCGCCGCGGCCGAACAGGATGCCGCGCCGGACGAATCAAATGCTGAGGAAACGATTGTTGTCGTCGTAGTGGTTCTGCAAGAAAAGCCAGATCCTGCGAAGACGCCTGTGGACGGCAAGAATCGCGCGACGGGTGAACCGTCGAAGTCGCCGATGGCCGGAGATCCTGCAGTAAATGGCCCGGTCAGCAAGCCGGCCCAGCCAGCGCTTATGGATCCCGACAAAGAGGCTGAATCAGCTGCTCGCACCACGTCGAGCGCATTAGCCGCTGGAAGCGGCACAAATGGCCACCAACCATTGATTCCGAGAGCTGGCTCCAACGAATTGAGCGAGCAGGTTGACGCCCAAACGAAGGCGGAAATAGAGGCTTTTATCAACGGAGCTCAGGGCCCGGGCGGTCAACCAATGGACATCACTAGTCACCCGCATTATGTGAATGATCCGCGGTTCCCCGGCGGCGGCTACGTCGCATGCGTGCCACTTTATTCGAATGGCAAAGTTGTAGGGTCGATGTCGCTGGTCAGCAATCCGGCGCCGCCTCGTCCCGATGGGCTTGAAGGCGGATCCTATTTGGTCATAGAAAACGCTACGGGCTTGTTTGGACCATGGCTCGAAGGTCCGGCTGAGCAAGCCGGCGAGAAGCTTGGAATGGATGAGGGCTTCGAGAATAAGTGGGCTGAAAAGCATGAGGTGCAGGAGACGCTCATCACAGCCGGCGACGACGACATCGTTATTCTTCTAGGACACCGTTACGAAAAGGCAGATGGCGAGGTAGGCATGAGACTCGCGACTGACGTGCCCGGCTATGATCTGGCGTTAGGCTATTTCGGAACCAGACGATCCTATTCGCTCGATGAAATTATTAATGACATCAATAAGAAACCGGGCGCGCCGCCCATCCTTTTCTTTGCTGGATGCAGTTCGAACGTCCTTGCTGCTCGGATTATCGCGGAGACCGACGTCAAAGTGGTGATTGGAACCAGCGAAGATCTTGGGCTTGGCGCGGCGAACAACCTTATTGTGGATTTGCTGTCGCGCTCCGGCCGTAAATGGTCGGTTCAAGAAATTATCAATGACATTAATGCAAGCCGGCGCGGTCAAAGGCCAAATGCCGTTATCTTAACGGTCGCAGGTAGTGCTGAGGATCTAGGTAAGACCGTCCGGGAGTTGATTCAGGAGTCAGATTAGCTAGCGCCGCGGCCTGGACATAGGTTCTGTTGGGTTGCAATGAGACGAAAACGCTCACCATTGATTGCGGTGTCACTTATCCTATCTTATGTCGCGCTCGGTGGCGACCTTCTGGCCGCACTGGTCATGGCGGTGGATTTGTATTGGCTGGAAAGATTTGCCGTTACATTCGCGTTGATCGCGCCTGTTCCGCTGGTACTGGCTACCGTCGGCGCTTGTCGAAGGCGCGACGGCTGGGTGCTTCCGCTATTCTTGGCGCTTGCCGGTAATGGTTGGCTTCTCTGCGCCTCGCTTGCGGCTGTGTTAGATCAGACGGGTCCAATACACCGGTACCTCGAATTCCTTCAGATCGCGCAGCCGCCTTGAGGCAATCAAACGGAACAGCGTGTGGTGAAAAAACCAAAACGGGGGCCAAGTCGGGTCGGAATCAGGGGTTGGCGGAGGCCGGCGGGCGAAAAGAGCGTCGGTGCGAAATGTGCTGGCGGCGGATTTCGGCGGGCCGAAGGCCCGCCGAAACGCGCAAAGTCGCGTTCGGCGCGCGGAGCGAGACAGCGATGACCTGGAATATTTTAGAATCGAGACGCCGGCGACTAAGCCGCCGCCTTGCGGTGGTAGTATCGCAAGATGCCGCCCAGCCGCTCGCGGCATTCGACCTCGCCGCTGGTTCGGCCAACTTCCTCGCGCGGCTCGATCAGCTTGTTGTCGAGCCCTTGGTGATTGCGCTCCAAGTGGTAGTGCTCCAGGTATTGATTGACCGCCTTGCGCAGCGACGCCTCGCCGAAAAAAATTATTCTCGACAAACATTCGTCCTTGATCGACCGCATAAAGCGCTCGAGGTTCGCGTTCAAGTTCGGGCTTCGCGGAGGCAGCAAGACGCATTCCGTCCCCTCGTTCTCGATGGTGCTCCGAAACGCCTCGCAGAACTTCGAGTCGCGGTCCATCAGCAGATACTTCTTGCCGTTCAGCGCGCCGTCGTCAAACGCCGTCAGGTTGCGCGCGACCTGTTGCATCCACGGGCCGTGGGGATTCATCGTGATGCCCGCCAGGTGAACCCGCCGCGTCTTCAGTTCCATCACGAACAGCAAGTAGAAGGTGGCCAAGCCCCACTTGGTCCAGACCTCGACCGTGGTAAAGTCGATCGAAGACAACACGTCCCAGTGCGCCTTGATAAAAGTCGTCCACGTCGTCTTGCGCTTTCGCTCGGGCGCTGGCTCGACGCCGTGGGCCTTGAGAATGTTGCCGACCGTCGTGTCGGAAACCTCATGGCCCAGGTTAGCCAAGGCGCCTTGAATGCGATCGTAACCCCAACTCGGGTTTTCCTTCGCCATCCGCAGCACGAGCTCGTCAATCTGTTTATCGATCTTCGGCCGTCCTGGCGTTTTGCGTTTGTCGGCGTGATTCCATTTCTCGGCGATCAGCTCGCGTGCCAACGGAGAATGGTGTCCGGAGTTACGATCGTGGCAACTTGTTCGAGGGCCCTTCGCCCCAGCGCCTTGCCTTTCACGGCCAGCATCCGCCGTTCGTCGTCGGTCAAGGGGATTCGCTTCTTTCCAACCTTGTTCTTCAAGATGCGGTTTTCAGCGACGAGGTGAGGCGGAAGCCGCTCGATTTACGAGCGTTGGATTTTTCAAGGCATGGCTCCGATGTCCAAAGGCGTTTCGACCATTTACTTGTCCGGCCGATGCCTTGAAAAACGCACGGCGACGGCCGCTGCGGCGTACAATGACGCCGCTACTTTCGCCGAGCGAAAGGCGACAAATGGAATGAATTCCGTTCCACGATAAGGTGCCGCCGGCTTGGCCTTTTCCAACAATGACGACGAGAGACGCACCATCATCCGACACGGCTGGCTTGGGCGTCGTCCGCGCCGCCGATCATCGCGCCGCTCGTCGCGTCGAATCGTCGTAAGTCGAGAATCTCGCAAGGGAAACTAAAGGGGACAGGTCCAATATTGACCAATGGCCGTGTTGATGCTCCGCCCGCGCGGTCGGCCGCGGAAAGAGGAGCCGGAGGCATCGTGAGTTCTTAGAAAATGGACCTGTCCCCTTTAGATGCCCGCTTTAGATGCCCGGCGACCGACGCGGTGTTCAGCTATCTGCCGTACACGCTGATCGCGCCGACCGACGGCCCCGCGCCGGTGCTCACGCCCGACTTCCAACAACTGTACGAAGCGAATGATTTTGTCTTGCAACAGTACGCCGGCTACTTCTGGCAGACGGGCCAGTTTATGGGCGGCGGCAACAAGTGGACCGACGCGCCGAATTTCATGGCGGGCGTCTCGCTGTTAGGCCCGGCCGTGTACGGCTGGCAGGGTTACACCAGCCAGGTGCCGTTGACCCCGGTCGCCGCCGGCCCCAGCGGCTGGACGCCCAGCAGCGGCGACGTCTCATTCGCCAGCACTGCCGTCGTGTTCGGCGGCGGCGGGCAGACCTACGGCAACCCCGCCCCGTTCAAGTTGCAAGACATCTTGCGATACAAGTCGCTGCCGCTCTCCGAAGTCGTCGGCCCCGCACTTCACATCACCGGCCCCGCTGGTACGCTGCTCGATCTTACCAACACTCCCAGCGCCGTCGGCCCCGGCGGCTACGCTCAATCGCCCCTTCCCACCACCACCGCCGGCACGCAGTCCGCCGCTGCATCCACGCAATCGTCCTCCGCGCCCGGCTCGCTCATGAACGTGCCCGCACAAGGCCAAGCGAAGGCGATGCAGGTGCAAGGCGAACCCGCCGGCGGCAATCAATCCGGCGGCCAACCGACGCAGCAGCAGAACAAAGAAACGCCGCCAGCCAACGAGACTGAAGTCGCCGACTCCGCGGCGAGTGAAACTAGCGATGCATCGAACTCGCGCGCCGTCTCGGCGACGGCGGTCATCGTGTTCTTACTTAAATCGCCAGAGCGTGCGAAAACACCAGTCAATGTTGAAAACCGGTCGGCCGGCGAGCCGGAAATCGTAGAGGGCGGACAGCAGCCCCCCGAGTCTGGTGCGTTATCCGACGAGGATGCCGCGCGACGTCTTTGGGAGCAGGGACAACTGGACAAAGCGACCATCAGTGAGGAAGAGTTCTTGAAAACTCCTGCCGCGGCCTATAGCTGGATGAGCGCGGACGGGCAAAAAGCCATGAAGGGCATCGCCCCGACTGACTTTACACCGACCGGCAACAATATAGTCGATGTGCCAGTCAGTTTTCTTGGCAATGTTCTCTTCGGCGTTGGTCGTGGCATCGTCATTAGTGTCGAGTCGATTGGGTTCTACGTGGGTGCGGGCAGCGAGGTTGTAACCACCGCAGATCAACGCGATCAGCTCGGGGCGGCCTGGAAGGCAACGCGGAGCGACCCCTTGGCCGAAACGATCCTCAAACGCGCCAAGGATGAGGGGAACTCCAATCCCAGCGCCACGCGCCTTACCACGCTCGGCCTGCTGGAAGTCGCAGTGCCGATTAACCCCCTCGCTGACGCGCTCGCCGGCTACGACCGGCTCCAGGAGCGGCCGATCGAGGGCTTTGAGCAGGCCGAAAAGATCTTGGTCACCGGCTCGCAGGTTACTGGCGCGATGGCTGGCGGTCTTCGCATGACCGGCGGAACCTTGCAAGCAGGCGGTGTGCTTCCAGCAAACCGTGCGCCATTCACCTTGAGAGTGCCCAGCCTGCCGGCTCGGCTTGGTGCCGCGAGGATTGCTGCCGCCTTGCCCGTCGCCGCCGAGCAAGACGCTTCCGCATTAGCGGGTGTGAAGCGGCAGCTTACGTTGTTTGAGATGGAAAACAATCCACCGCAGCTACAACTGGCTTTAGTCGAGATTGCTGAGAACCCAGCCGCTGCACAGGCCGCCTTGCCGCAAGCTTCCGGCGGCTTGCGACAGCTCGAGCTCTTCGTGGAGCCGGTGGACCGCGGCGCGTGGGGGCTGGCGGATACCCTAAAGCGTGGGATCATTCTCGAACAAAAGCTTGGTAAAAACACGCCGTTCGCGTTCGCATACATCGACGAGTGGCAGCCAGGGAGCGGCTTGGCAGTCAGCATTAAGACAACTGAGTTAGCGGGGCGGAACTCTGTAAGCTTGCTAAGCGGCTTACGGGGGTGGGTTCGGGATATTGCGGAATTCAAGCCGGTCGTTAACCAGAAAGGCTTTATCGAGGGACAAGGTGTCCGAATTATTATAGTGGACATTAAGCAGCGAGCGCTTCGTGTTGGCATCGAGCCAGGCATCGCCACCGCTGAACAGCTATCGATATTCGAAAAGGTCAAAGCGTATGGTGCGGAGAGAGGCCTTGTTTTCGTCGAATTCATCGAAGTCAAATAGCGAGTTCGAGAAATGGTAAAGCCCGCAGTTTCTGTCGGCCTTCGAAAAGGCCGGCTTTTCGTTATCCCGCAGTTGTCTCCAGGGGCCGGGACATACATCGACAAGGAGCCAGTTAGGGAAGCCCCGGAGGATGATGCTGAACGTCTTGGACAAACCATACTGGAGGCGTTCGGCGATTTTTCAGAAGTAGATGTTATGCCCAATCTGCTTGCATTCCGCTCACCGATTATCGCGGCTGCTGAGGTACGAAGCTACGGCGAATACGAGCGAGGTCTTAAGGATTGTCTGGTAGTAATCGAAGACGACCAGCTTCACATCATGTGCGCCGGCCCGCACAAATACATCCCTCGCGACACCGGCGCGCTGCACATTGGCAACGCCGTATTGACTGCGTTACACGCGTCGCCATATCGGAAGAAGTGAATGGCGCGGAAACAGCAGACCGACGCCGGCCGTGTGGTCAAAAAACCAAAACGGCGGTCAAGTCGGGTCGGGGGAAACTAAAGGAAACTAAAGGGGACGGGTCCAATATTGACCAATGGCCGTGTTGATGCTCCGCCCGCGCGGTCGGCCGCGGAAAGACGAGCCGGAGGCATCGTGAGTTCTTAGAAAATGGACCAGTCCCCTTTAGATGCCACTGGTCGCGCCGGCCATGACGTTGCAAGGCGACGACGACGCCAACGCCGAGCAAACCGATAGCGATAGTGACGCCACCGCCAACCTGACCGACATCCAAACCAACAACGCGGCGGTCGATACCTACGACGATTCGGAGTCG
>DATFDL010000393.1:0-4074 GCA_035252155.1 Pirellulales bacterium
CGAATCGCAGTTCACGGAACGCCACGGAGGGCGTTCCCTACAGACGGTGCCCACGCGACACCATTTGACACCGCCCGGTTTTCGACCTATAGAACCCTTGGGGTCGGTGGCCGTTCTCGGCCGCCGCGCCCGCACACGTCAGGCCGATTCAGGCAGTTAGAACTCCTTCGATCTGGGCGATATGAGTACGCTGGTTTTGGAGCCGGTCGGCTCGGACGTCGAAAGCCGTCAGCCCGACGACGCCGTGCGCAAACAAGTTTGGAAACTGCTCTCGGCCGTTTATCCGGGCGGGCACCTGGTCGAACGTCGTGCCGATCAGCGCTATCCTTACCCCCGGCTGATTACGCTGCATCCCATGCTGGGCGATGGCCGCACGCCGGCCGGCCCGCCGTTGACGGTGGTGGGCAAACACCTTTCCGAACGCGGGTTGGGCTTCTTTCATCCCGAACCGCTGCCGCAACGGCTGGTGGTGGTCTCGCTCGACAAGGGCGACGGCCGCCGGCTGAGCTTTCTGCTCGACGTGCATCGCTGCCGCTTTACGCCGCAAGGCTGGTACGAAAGCGGCGGGCGTTTCGTCGCCGCCGTACCAAACCCGTAGGTCAGGCTTTCCAGCCTGACGGAACGGAATGAATTCCGTTCTACAGGCGCCAGCCAGCGAGCTTCTGTTGTCGATATTCCAAAAAGCGATCGGCGGCGATCGCCTGGCGCGCGCCGGCGAGCAATCGCTGGTAATACGTCAAGTTGTGAATCGAAAGCAGCACCGGGCCAAGCATCTCGCGGGCCATGAAGAGATGCCGCAGATAGCCTCGCCCGTGCCGGCAGGCGGCGCAGGGGCAGTCTGCTTCGAGCGGCCGGGCGTCGCGCTCGAATTTCAAGTTTCGCAGCCGGAGCGGTCCTTCGTCGGTGAACGCCACGGCGTTGCGACCATTGCGCGTCGGCATCACGCAATCGAACAAGTCGATGCCGCACTCGATGGCCGCCAATAGGTCTTGCGGGCGGCCGACGCCCATGAGATACCGCGGCTTATGTGCGGGCATCGCCGGAACCGTAAAGCTCAACACGCGGTACATTTCGTCGGGCGTTTCGCCCACGCTTAGCCCGCCCACGGCGTAACCGACAAAATCGAGTTCAGCCAGCCGCTGCGCACAGTCAATTCGCAACCGCTCGTCGAGGCCGCCCTGCACAATGCCAAACTGCGCCTGGTCGGCGCGGCGGTGGACCGCCCGACAGCGCTCGGCCCAGCGCACCGTGCGCTCGGTGGCGTCGCGCACCGCGTCGGCCTCGCTGGGCAACCGCACCACGTGGTCCAAGACCATCGCCACGTCGCTGCCCAAGGCTTCTTGAATGGCCACGGCTCGTTCGGGCGACAGTTCCAATAGACTACCGTCGATGTGCGAACGAAACACCGCGCCGGCCTCAGTGATGCGGGTCATCACGGCCAGGCTGAAGAGCTGAAAGCCGCCGCTATCGGTCAGGATCGGGCCGTTCCAGCCCATGAAGGCGTGCAGACCGCCCAGTTCGGCGATTACGCTTTCGCCCGGCCGCAGGGCCAAATGATAAGTATTGCCGAGCACCATCTGGGCGCCGGTGGCGCCGATCTGCTCGACGGTCAGCCCCTTGACTGTGCCCTGAGTGCCCACCGGCATAAAGGCCGGCAGGTCGACATCGCCGTGCGGCGTATGAAACGTCGCCCGCCGCGCGCGGCAGCGTGCGTCTTGATGCTCGACGCGAAACGAGAATTCCACGGCGTCTGGTTGAACAAAAGTCGTCAATCGCCGCGGAGCCGCAGCCCGTGGACCGTCAGTTTTTCGCGGACCTCGTTCAAGCTGGTGACCCCGAAATTCTTGCACTCCAGCAGCTCGTCGCCGGTGCGGCGGACCAGCTCGCCGATGGTGTTGATGCCCAGCCGGATCATGCACTTGCGGGCGCGCACCGAGAGGTTCAAGTCGGCGATCGGCTTGCTGAGCAGGGCTTGCTCGTCTGGGGTCATGATCTCCGGCTCGAAGATGCTCTCAACCACCCGCTTTTCGCCGGCGAACTGGCCCAGCTCCAGCCCCTTCGACGACATCATCTCCTTGATTTCGACCAGCGACGTCTCGCCGAAATTCTTGCTGGCCAGCAGCTCTTGCTCGCTGGTGCGGGCCAGATCGCCCAGCGTCAGCAGCCCCATCTTTTGCAGACAGTTGCGGCTGCGGACCGAAAGCTCGAAATCGGTGACGGGCAGGCTCAGCACATGGCCCAGCCGGTCGCGGCGGCGCTGGGCGTCTTCGTCGACGAACATCTCGCCCGAGGCTTGCGCGTCTTTGAGAAACAACCTCGCCCGGCCGTGGTTCGGATTGGCGTCGAGGATCCGCTGATAGCACTGGCGGGCTTTCTCGTATTGATTGCGGTCTTCAAACAGAATGCCCAGATTCAGCAGCGCCCCCAAATGCGCCGGGAACTTCGACGCCGAGCGCTGATAAAGCTCGAGCGCGGTTTCGTCGTTGCCGCGGCGATCGTTCTCGACGGCCAGCGCGAACAATGCGCCGGGGTGCCGGGCGTCGGTCTCGACGGCGCGTTCGAGCAGCGCGACCACTTCGCTGGGATTGCCCCCGATGGCCGCCACGGTGGCGCCACGTTGATAGAGGTATTCAGCGGTTTGCTCGATCGCGCCCGACAGCCCATCGAGCACCTTCAAGGCCCCACGGGCGTCGCCCTGGCAGCGCAGCGACTCGACCCGGCCCAGCGCGCACGCGTCGGCATCGTAACCGTCTTTGGCGGCCGCCTGAAACGCGGCGGCCGCCTGCGGATACTCTTCGACGGCCTGGTGGGCCTTGGCCAGATAGAACTTGGCGAGCCCCTTTTCCAAGCCGCTGCCATCGATTTTCTCCAGCGAGTCAATCGACCGGCGATAGCGGCCGAGCAGAAAGTGGCCCACGCCCAGCCGCAGCCGGCCGGCGGCGTTCGCCGGCGACTTGCTTTCGAGCTCTTGCAGGGCGTCGCGCAGCAGGCGATAGTTGGCCACGTCGGCCGCCAGCGCGGTGGTCCATTGCTTAAGTTCGGCCGGGCCAAACGGCCCCTCGGCCAGCACCAATTGTTTCAGATCGACGTCGATCGCTTGCGCCATGAAGCGTTTCTCCCTCGTACCACAATCACCGTGCAACCTCAACAGTCTCCAGAGCCAGCGGTGGGAGTCGAACCCACAACCCCCGCATTACGAATGCGGTGCTCTGCCAATTGAAGCTACGCTGGCAAATATGCCGAATCGCTCATCTTAGCCGAATCGCCCCGCTGCGAAAAGGCCCCAAGGGGCGTGTTGCCCGCTCCGGTTATGCCTAATGTGACCGTGTCTGCTCAATCCAGTCGACCAGGGCTTTGAGATCATATGCCCAATAGACCGCCAAGCCACGGGCCTGCGCATCAATCAGGTTATGCAGCTTGTATACGCCGCTCAATACCGCGGCGGGAACCACCTGGGTTTCCCCGAAATCCTTACGCCAAACTTCGGCCTTGGCAGCGGCGTCGTTATTCAGTCGCTTGACGGAGTTGGTGGCAGAATTGGACACTTTACATTCGATCGGCATGACCCGATTGTCCCACAGCCGCACGATAAAATCGGCTTTGCGGTGGCCCAAATAGCTCTCGCCGCAAAAATGACCAGGATTCGGTGCATCAGCGAATGTCTGCACTCTGCGCCGATCGACTTTTGATAGCCCGCCAGACGCAAGTTCAACTTCAACTCGCGCTTCTTGCGTCTGCTTGCCCTCGCTGCGACGCCTTGTGCCGACCCGCTGGGTGGCCATGAGCGCCGTGGAAGCCAAAATCGCCGCATGTCGCTCGGCTTCGGTCGGCTCTCGGTGTTCGGTGATCCATGGAAACCGACGCCGATCCAAGCCCATGAGGACAACCTGAATTACACTTTCAACCAACGCGTAATTTGCGCGTAGTTGCTTGGCGTTGAGCTGCGCGGCGTCGGCAACCGTCTTGAGGTCGTCGATAGAAATGGGCGGGCCGGCCAAGTAACGGAAGGCGTGCAGCAGCTTCTTGTTCGTCAGAACTTCGATTGCATCGCGGGTCAGGTTGGTCAAGTCAACC
>DATFDL010000394.1:0-4516 GCA_035252155.1 Pirellulales bacterium
CGTAAAGGCGACGTGGTAAACTGTGAAGTCGGCCCCAGGTATCATCGAAGCGCGTACTCGTGGGCCGTACTGTTTGCGCCGTACGTTCGGCGGGCACAGTCCGGGATTCACCAGCCTGTCAGAGCGAAGGAGTACGAATCATGGCAAATTCCCGCCGCAGGGCTTCGCACGATGCACCGCGCCTAGCTCACTCATCGGCCGGGCTTGCGCGAGGCGCGTTTTCGGTTTTTTGCGCGGGGCTTCATGCCAAGGTCGGCCAGGACGCGGCTGGCGTTTTCACGCGGGCCAACACCCAACACCTTGGCCATTCGACGGGCGTCGACCGGCGCGCGGAGTTTTACGTCGGTATTGTCGAAGAACACATAGACGTCGCGCCCCTTGGTTGCCGGCTTCGCCGGACCGCAGATGCGCCTGGCGGCGGTTGGCTCGGCTCCTTGGTGCCATGCCCGGATTTTTGCCGCCCAGGCGTCGATTTCGCGCGGCGAATAGCCGCTGACGTAGAGCTGGCGGGAACCGTGCAGGCGCACATAGACCCAGTCGGCGGTCACGTCCTCTGCCGTGGGGTATTTGCTCGCCACGTCGGCCACGACGAGAGCGATGTTGTGCTTGCGCAACAGTGCGATGAATCGCTCGCTCAAGAATGTCTCGTGTCGGAACTCGACGGCGTGGCGCACGGTTCTGGGCGCATCGGGCTCGAAAAAGACGCGGCCCTTCAGAATCGGGGCGTGCTCTCGGGCAAGGCTCGCCAGCTCAAGCGTATCGCGCGGCAACAGCTCGAAGAATTCCTGAAACCGATCTTCGTGAAACGGCATGGCGGCTGGAAATTGCCAAAGAATGGGGCCAAGCTTCTCGCGTAAACCGAGCATGCCGGACGCGAAGTAGTTGGCCAGGGCCTGTCGCGGATTCTTGAGCTTGAGCATGTGGGTCAGGAATCGTCCGCCCTTGAGAGCGAACACAAACCCTGGCGGCGTGGCCGCATACCAAGCTTGAAAGCTTGCCGGGCGCTGCAAGGAATAAAAGGTTCCGTTGATCTCAATGGCATTGAACCGCCGGCTCGCGTACGCCAGCTCGAGCTGCTGCGTCAACTTCTCGGGATAGAAGTTGCCTCGCCAAGGTGGATAGTTCCAGCCCGAGATGCCAACTCGAATTTCCGGCATGCAATGAACCTCCTGCCCCATTCTGTGCGCATTCTACCCGCTGGAACACGCGGTGCGGTAAGATTTCGCCGCGCGGGAGCTCGAACGAGGGGTGGCGGTTCCGCAGGGTGAACCTGCCATGCACCGCTGTTCGCGAGCCCCATCCACTGCCCGTTCCTCCCGCCTACGTCAAAGCCTGTCCAAGTGGCCGGCGGCTGATGCCTCCATGCCGCCAATCAACGCGGCAGTTCGGGCGCATTGCCGCGTTACGGCCCGACCGATTAAAATGTGGCTGTCTTGCTTCGCCTTTTGTCATCATCAGCCTGCATCGTTCGCGAATCACGGCTTGTCTGCAGCGTGGCGAGATGCGCCGGACGGCCACCATGAAGAAGCCGACGTGGAATCACCCCGATTTAGGATCTTTCACGTTCGATCAATGGGCGTGGGTCGCGATCGTCGATGCTCCGGCGTTCAATGCGTTTGCCTTTGCGTATGACTCGGAAGGCGGCAAGCTGGCAGTTAAGTACGAATTGGCTTTTGAGGCAGAGGGTGACAAGGATATACCCTCGCCCGCCGCGCTTGAACTGGCAGCGAAGGTGCTAACAAACCAAGCCGATCTCGTGCCTAAGGTTACCAACGCCCTTTGGGATGACTTTAACGGTCGGGGCCCTAACTCGGGGATGTGGTGGCACAATGACCTCGCGCAAGTTTCGGAAGAGATGAAATGGTGGTTTCCGCAACCGCGACCGCTCACCGGGCCCGATGACTTGCTGGCGGCGATGCAACTGTCTTCGATCGTAGTCCGCAAATCGGTTTACGAATATGACGAGCCAATTGTCGAACTCGGTTTCAGCGCGCCCTTCGAGGATGAACATGGTGTCGGTGTCCTGACAGACGGACGGTCGGTCCTCGGAATCGGCTACAGTTGTGACGTAACGCCATTTGAGACGGGTTGAGTCCAAACCGGAATCCGCAAGCTCAAGACGCTTATCCTGACGAAGGGTTGAAGCCTGTCGGCGAGAACGACGCCTACAACCGCGTCTGCCGGCAAGTCCACGGCCACGATCGCGGTGGAGAACTGCTCGACGCGATCGGGCAGGGTGCGGCCACCGTTGTCGAGCACGACGGCCGTGTCTTCCGCTTGCATCGCTCGGTGTAGCGGCGTGTTGCTGTGGTCGTCGGTGGTGTTCACGGCCGACGGATCGCGCTTTAGCTCGCGCTGGATGGTGGCCAGGCCGTTCTAGTGCGGTGCGCACGCGGCTTCGGATTCCCTCTGAAAAGATCAGGCACCCCTCTTGACCAGCCTATATTTGCATATACAATCAATTCGAGGAGGCATGAAGTGGGAGCCGAGCCTATGCAAGCGATCATTGACAAGATTGCCGGCGAGTGCGTTGCCGTTCGGGTGCGGATGCTGAATCGCGCTATCACCAGCATCTACGACGACGCCCTGCGCCCGCTGGGCCTGAAGGCCAGCCAGTTGAACATCCTCATCGTGACGGCCAAGCTCGGCCTGGCGCGGCCCGGCCAAGTCTGCGAGATCCTGCAACTCGATGCCTCTACCCTCAGCCGCAACGTCAAGCCGTTGCAGGCCCACGGCTGGGTGGAGGTCGTGCCCGGCGAGGATGCCCGCGCACAGCCCTTCCGGCTGACGCCCAAGGGGAAGCGTCTGATCGCGAAGGCGGTGCCGGCCTGGGAGAAGGCCCAACGCCGGGCCAGCGAACTCTTGGGAAATGAGGGGATTTCCCTGCTCGACAAAGCCGCCAGGAAGGTGGGCATGTCGCAAGCCGGCCACTGACCGGCCCGTGTTTTTTTGGACGATCTTTGCATATACAAATAAAGGAGACCGTCATGGTAACGAACCGACAGCACCAACCACACAAGGAGAACGCCATGAACGAGACGAAGAACCTGAGTCGCCAAGAGGCGGTCGCCCTGCTCCTTGGTGAAAGAAGACGTCGAGCGGGTCTGATCATGAATCGTCTTGAGCTCACAGTGCCTCCCCCGGTCGTGGCTCTGTGCCTCGCACTTCTCATGTGGTTTGCGCCTTCACTTGGCCAGCCCGAGGTGCCGCTCCAAGTCCGCGTTGGGGCAGCCCTCGTCCTCGTCCTCATCGGGCAGAGCATCAGCATCGCTGGCATGGTCGCCTTCCGCCGCGCAAGAACCACAATCAACCCGATCAAAGCCAGCGCCGCCTCATCGTTGGTCACCACCGGCGTCTATCGCTTCACGCGCAACCCCATGTACCTTGGCCTGCTTCTCACGCTCTTGGCTTGGGCCGTCTTCTTGTTCAATCCGGTGGCGCTGGTGTTTGTTCCCATTTTCGTGCTGTACATCAAGCGCTTCCAAATCAAACCCGAAGAGCAGGTGCTGTCGTCTCTCTTCGGAGCGGAGTACATGGCATATAAGGGCCAGGTGCGTCGGTGGCTCTGAGGCCGTGGGTGCCGAGCCTATGCACGCGATGATTGACAAGGTCGCCAGCGAGTTACAACAAGGAGCGGCCATGAAGCTCGAAGATCACCCGACCGTGCAGCGGATTCACCGCAGGACCGGACCTGCCGTTCCGCCCAAAAAGGAGGCGCTGGATGCCGGATGGCTGAAGCAACTGGTCCTCGATGCTGGCGCCGATGACGTGGGGTTTGTCGAGATTGAGAGACCCGCGCTGGACGACCAGCGCGAAAACATCCTCAAGGCGTTCCCCCACACCAGAACACTGATCAGCTTCGTGGTTCGCATGAATCGAGAGGCCATTCGGACCCCGGCTCGCTCGGTCGCCAACTTGGAATTCCACCATAGCGGCGATGAGGTCAACGACATCGCCCGGAGCGTCGTTCAGACGCTGGAAGACCGGGGAATCCGAGCCATGAACCCGGCGATGGGCTTCCCGATGGAGATGGACCAGTTTCCCGGCAAGGGATGGGTTGTGTCGCACAAGCCGGTCGCGGTGGCGGCAGGGCTGGGAATGATGGGCATTCACCGCAACGTGATCCATGAGAAGTTCGGCAATTTCATTCTGTTGGGGACCATTTTGTTGGATGCCGAGGTTTCCGAGTCCAGCCGGCCGATCGACTACAACCCTTGCTTGGAATGCAAACTGTGCGTGGCCGCATGTCCTGTGGGGGCCATCTCGTCCGAGGGAGATTTCAACTTCTCGGCTTGCTACACCCATAACTACCGGGAGTTCATGGGCGGCTTCACCGATTGGGTCGAACAGGTCGCCGACAGCAGCAGCGCCCGCGACTACCGCAGTCGAGTCAGTGATGCGGAGTCGGCTTCGATGTGGCAGAGTTTGTCGTTCGGGGCGAACTACAAAGCCGCGTACTGCCTGGCCGTCTGCCCGGCCGGAGAAGACGTAATCGGGCCGTTCCTCACGGATCGGA
>DATFDL010000395.1:0-27958 GCA_035252155.1 Pirellulales bacterium
GTGAGGGGCGGGGCAAGGCCGAATCGCAGTTCGCGCCAGCGCCACGGAGTGCGTTCCCTACAGACGTCGGCTCATTGGCGAACCAGTTTTTCAAATTGCCTTCAACACCAGCGACGTATTGTGCCCGCCAAACCCGAACGAATTTGATACCGCCACGCGCACCGAGGCCGGTCGGGCGGTGTTGGCCACGTGGTCGAGCTCACATTCGGGATCAGGATTGTCCAGGTTGATCGTCGGTGGAATGGCGCCATACGTCATGGCGGTCAGGCAAGCCAGCGCTTCGATGGCCGCGGCCGCCCCCAGCAGGTGGCCGGTCATCCCCTTGGTGGAACTGACCGGCGTCTTCATGCGGTGTGGACCGAGCACGGCGTGCAACATCCGTGACTCACTGGCGTCGCCCACCGGCGTGCCGGTCGCATGAGCGTTGATGTAGTCGATCGCTCCGGGCTGCTCATCTGCCTGTTCGAGCGCCTCGCGGATGGCTGCGATCGCCTGCGTCGAATCGGGGCTGGGAGTAACGAGATGATAGCCGTCGCTGGTCATGCCGACGCCCGCGACTTCCGCATAGACACGTTCGACGTGGCGATCGACGCGGTCGGCACCTTGGAGCACGAACATTGCTCCGCCCTCGCCTAGCACCATGCCATCGCGGTCGCGGTCGAACGGGCGCACCGCCGCGGTGGGCTGGTCGTTGCGACGTGAAAGCGCCCGCAAGTTGCCGAAGCTGGCCAACGAATAGGGCGTCACGCCCATGTCGCAGGCGCCGGCCAGGCACACATCGACCCAATCCATGCGGAGCCAATCGCAGGCCTGGGCCAGTGCCAGGTTGCCGCTGGCGCAAGCGGCCGCCACCGACATGGCAGGCCCCGACAGGCCCAGCGTTTCGAGCAGGGTATCGGTCAGGGGCTTGTACTCCGGCGCGGCGCAGTCAATAAGCTTGCCGCCGCGGCGCGTGTCGGCGTCCCAGTGCGACATCCATTCGGCGGCCGCTCCCAACACCACGCCGATGCGCAGCGTATGCCGTCGCTCCCAGAGGCCAGCGTCCTTGAGCGCTTGCACGCTGCAGGCCAGTGCGCATTGTTCGAGCGGGAAAAAGCGGTTGTATGCGGCGGCATCGAGTTCGGGCGGCGACGGCGGCAGAACCAGTTGCCCGGCAATTTTGCACGGATGCTCTTGGACTTCCAGATCGGCGATCGGGCGAATGGCGCTTCGGCCCGCCAGCAGGCTTTTCGAGATTTCGTCGAAACCGCAGCCCAACGGACTGAGTGCTCCGACGCCGGTAATCCAGATAGGTTGTTCGTGCTGCATTTTCGCGTGTGCGACGAAATCTCTTTAAGCCGCCCGCACTTGCTGTGAGAGGTCGTCGTGGCTATGTTCCGATTGCCCTACATGCCCCGCGATGCACGAATCGTCTCGGCCGATCGCAATCTGCAACTCGGCGCCGGCGTGGCCGCGCCAGGGGTCGGCGGCCTGTCCCCAGCCGACGAAAAACTCGGTGAGAGCCGATGCGACTCGTGCCTCGTGCTCGGTGCTCGACGGATATGTTGCGTCCTGCCCGACGCGGAATTCGATGTGGCCAAGAACGGGGACTTTTGCAGGCAGGTGCAACTCGGGATTGATCACCGCCAGCGCCGCGGCGATGCAGGTCGAGTCGGCGGTCGCATCAGAACCGAATTGCAGCGATGGCCGCGACGACCACGCGCTGAATAAAAGCCACGCCCCGATCCATCGTGGGTTTTGCAACAGGCCCGCCGCCGAGAGCAGCGCCTGCGACTCGTCGCCGGCCGCGACACCCACGCCGATGCACGGACCATGGATGCCCAGCGCCATGCTCAGTGTGCTGGCCGCGGCGTGTGGCGTGCCATGCGGAATCGCTTGCACCGACACGCCCCACGGTCCATCGACCTGATATTTGTCGATGACCGCGGCGAACGCCTCGCGCGCCAGGTAGCGTGTCGACGAGACAATCGCCCATTGGTCGAAGTCGATAACGAGGCCATGCTGGTCGAGGGCGGCCGATGCCGCCACTAGGGCCGCCAACGTTTGCTCCTCGCTGTGCTTGAGAAACTGCGGCTTGAGCTTATGAAACCGCGGCCCGAGCCTTGGCGAAGAACCGTCGTTCGACGCTTGCCGAACAGCAGCCAACTCGGCCGCCGTTAGCGCAGCCGCGCCGTGAGCCACAATGGCCAGCCGCCGCGTTGGGACGCCGCGAAACACGCGAAGATGTCGAGAGTCAGTCATTGGCGGCGAACTTGATTGCTTTGGATGCGCGTCAAACGAAGTTCCGTCGGATAGCCGTCTTCGACCGATGTCTGCCGCACGATCCGGTTGCGGCCATCAAACCACAGCTCGGCTTCGGCGTCGCCGCTGACGCGATAGTGCGTGCATTCGAGCCGCCGCCCGCCTACCGACAACGGCTCCTGGCCGAGCCGCTCGACCGTGACCGTGTGGATCGTGCCTCGGTCGGCATTCATGAACGAAAGCGTTTTCGTCCCCGTCAGGTCGGGCGCCTGCCAATAGTTGGTGGTCATGTCGATCGCCGGCGCGGTGATCGTGCGGCCCTGGGCTTCGATCACTCCGCCGCGGTTGCCGACTTTGGCGCGGGCTTCAAACTTCTTGCCATCGTCGGTGGCGCGGTTGTCCGCCGATAGCAAGCGTTTGCCGCGCCAGGTCTCTTGCCCGTGAAATTCGTAGCGGTACACGTACACCAGGTAGCTGACTTTGACATGCGCCTCGGTCTCGACGCGCGTGGTGCCGTCGGCGCGGTCGGTGATTCGCACAACGCTGGCGCCGGCCGGCTTGCCTTGCACCAGAATATCGAACTCGCGCACCTCCTCGAGCGTCCGATGTGGTTCCTGTGCTTTTGACAGGCCCGGAAGTATTTGCGAGGCGAGCAGGACGATGCTCACAAACCTCACGGCGTTCGCCGATGCCTGTTTGAACAATCGGGTAAAACCTACAGTCCGCCAAGCGGCGTTTTTTCGCTCGATCGAGATGTGTTGCACGAAGAGAATGCGTTTCACGAAGAAGTGGATTCCCGGACGAACACAATGGGGCGAAACTATAGACGAGGCGGTGGTTCACGGCAATCTCAGCTCGGCGCCCAGAGAACAGTCTCTAACCCGTTACCGCATCCATAGTTGTGATGCAATTACGGCCGCGATCCTTGACAGAACCCGCAAAGGTTCGCTAGATTCCCACCAGAGGTCCCGCAGCGACCTAAAATTAGTAGGCAATGTTGTGCCCCGTCGGGTTGAACCGTGCGGGGTTTTTTTTTCGCGTCCAGGTCGGCGGCGGGGCCTCCGCCGATCGCCTCCGGGGCGGAAGCGGCAGAGCAATGATTGGTACTCTACGAGGCACTTTGGTGGAACCAACGTCCAGCGAACCACGAGCTGAGGGCGTGCTTTCGCCGCGCGCCGGCGACGCGCGCGGCGGTGTCGAGATCGCCTTGCCCGATCGCGTTTATCGCGCCTTGGCCTCGCTGGTCGAGTCGTACGATTACGCGCGCGATCTGGGCTGCGACCCGTGGGATTTCGCGGTCGAGCTTACGTCGCTGCGTCGATTAGGCGTGACCAACTGGGATTGCCGCTGGTTGGAAGGTAAGAAATATGTGCAGCACGCGGCCGAGCTGACGATGCCCGGCGAGCCGGTCCGCACCTTTCGCCAGGGCGGGGTGCTGCTGTTTGGCAAGCGGACGTGTTTTGTGCTCACCGAAGCAGGCGAGCATTTCGCGCGGAGGATCTGCCGAGAGTCGCCGGGGTCGCGCTTGGGCACGGTCGGCCCGGCCTCATTGCCCAGCGACGGCGCCGCGCTGTTGGATGCCCCGGCGCCGGCGGGCGGTGTGGCCTTGGCCGGCGCCAACGGCGATCTCCTGGAGCAGTCGCTCAAGCCGGTCTGGGACCGCGACCGGCAGCAACTGCGCGTCGGAAAAAAAATCGTAAAAGAATTCAAAGTTCCGGCCGCCAACCAAGAGGTGATCCTGGCGGCGTTCCAAGAAGAACACTGGCCGCCCCGCGTCGACGATCCGCTGCCGCCCCATCCCGAACAAGATCCCAAGCGGCGCCTGCACGACACCATCAACTCGCTCAATCGCAACCAGAAGCAATCGCTGATCAAGTTCTTGGGCGACGGCAGTGGCCAGGGCGTGCGCTGGGAGTTTACCAGTCTGGTCACCGGCAACGGCGGATAACCTCTCTCAACAGTGGTTTTGAACAGAAGGAAACGAAGAAAACAAAGAACGAAGAAGAACAAATGGGCGATCGCCGTTTTTTCTCTTCGTGTCCTTTATTGCCTTCTGTTCGGTATCTGCCACTGCAAAAAACTTGACGATGGCCGCGCGATCGGTTATAGCCATCGAAACACCGCCGCTGTGGCTAGTGAGGGGTACATGACCTCCAACCGCGAGATCTTCGCATGTGCTGCCTCGTCGAAATCGGAATGTTCGTCTTCGGCATCGTTACGCTCGTCAAGGGCAGGTTTCAGCTCAGCCGCACCAAAGTTGTCGTAGGCGCCCCGGCTTATGTCATCGGCGCGATTCTGACGGCGGTGCTTCCCGTGGTCCTGGCCTTCTGTTCAAACCTTCAGTTCGCCAGAATGGCGACAGCCCGTTTTTTTTGGGGGCCGCCCCTTGCAAATTGTTCCCTGAGCGGCCATCCTGGTTGCGTTGCGACCGGACATGGTTCTCGTCCGGGTTGGCTCCGCCTATGACATGGAACGGCGCACGATCTCGTGCGCCCGATCGCGTGGTCGCGTTTCGCCCATGAAAACGGGCGTCGTTTCGCACCGCGAACGAAACGCATCGACGCGCGATCCGTATGGCGGAGCGCATGAACATCGCCGCCCCCGCAGGCTGACTGGATTACGCAAACCACCAGTCGGTATGCCAGTTGCAATCGGCTGGCACGCCCCACGGGGCACCCGGCAACAGATTTGGGCCAGCTCTTTCACGGAGACCGTTCGCATGTGGCACCCCACTCGTCTGACACCCCGCCATCACCGCACCGCCAAGCAAAACCGACGTCGGCCCCGCCGGCAAGCGATCGAAACACTCGAATCGCGCAAACTGCTCGCCACCGACTTTGTGCAGACGAATCTCGTCTCCGATCAGGCCGGCCAAGCCCTGATCCAAGACCCGCGGTTGATTGCCCCCTGGGGAGTGGCCGAAGCGAGCAGCGGCGGCAGTTTTTGGGTGGCCAATAGCGGATCGAGCACCGCCACGCTCTATCAGGGCGATGTGAACGGCAGCTCGTTCGTCAAGACGCCGGTCGATGTCGCTCTGCCGGGCGGCCTGCCCACCGGCGCGGCCTTTGTCGGCAACGGCTCGTTCACGCTCACCGACGACACCGGCGCGGTCGTGCCCGCACGCTTTATCTTCTCCTCGCTCAACGGAAACCTGGTGGCCAGCCCCGCAGTCACGGTTTCGCCCGGCGGGCAGCTCTCAGTGCAGCACGGCCAGATCGTGGCCCACGTCGATGGCGCCGTTTTCACTGGCCTGGCCGAGGCGACTGCTCCCAACGGCCAAAGCTATCTCTTTGCCGCCGACTTTCAAAACGGCACGATCGACGTCTTCAACACCAGCTACAATCAGGTGTCGCTTGCCGGTTCGTTCACCGACCCGAATTTGCCCGCTGGTTTTAGCCCCTTCAATGTGCAAGTGCTCAACGGGCAGCTCTATGTGACCTATGCCGCCTACACGACCACCGGCGGTCAGCCCAGCGACAACGACGGCGACGAAGACGGCGGCCCCCAGAACGACGCCAAAGACCACGGCAATGGAAATGGCAACGGCAATGGAAATGGCAATGGGAATGGAAACGGCCACGGCAACGGCGACAATGGAAACGGCAATGGGAACGGTAACGGCAACGGCGACAACGGGAACGGAAACGGCCACGGAAATGGCAATGGAAACGGCGACAATGGCAACGGAAACGGAAACGGCCACGGCAATAAAAACGATAACGACAACGACGAGAACGAAGTGCCCGGCGTCATTCCGGTACGGCTGTTGTCGCAAACCGGCGGCATCGTCGATGTCTTCAATCTCGACGGCACATTTTCGAATCGGCTCGCCACGGGCGGCGATCTGAACGCTCCCTGGGGCCTGGCCATCGCGCCGGGCACGCTGGGCAACGCCACCAGCGGTTTCGGCGCCTTCAGCGGCGATCTGTTGGTCGGCAACTTCGGCGACGGACGGATCACCGCCATCGATCCCTCCAACGGCACGATCGTTGGCCAGTTGACCAATGCGGCCGGCACGACCATCTCCATTCCGCATCTGCTGGGACTGACCTTCGGCAATGGCACGTCGGCCGGCGACGCCGATACACTCTTCTTCGCCTCCGCGCCCACGGGCAATAGCGCCACAAGTAGCGCCGCGTCGTTGATTGCACTCGATCCATCGAGCGCCGGCGCAGTGAGCGCCACTGGCAACGCCAGCGTCAACGTTGCCAACGGCGGAACACTAATCGTCGATTCGAGCAGCGGCTCGGCGATCAGGGTCATCGGAAATGCTGAGGTGTCGGCAGGGACGATCGACGTGGTGGGCGTGCCCGGCGTCAGCAGCACCGGACATGGCACGGTCGAAGGCACGCTGAACGTCGGCGCGTCGGCGGTGTCCGATCCACTGTCATCGCTTCCCGCGCCCGACATTTCGTCGCTCACCGTGCAGCGAAACTCCACGCTGTCGATCTCCGACCATACGCACGTCACACTCGAACCGGGCGTGTACACCGGCGGCATCAACGTCAGCGGACAAGCCTCGGTGACGCTGCTGCCCGGTATTTATTACCTGCAAGGGGGCGGGCTAAGCGTCAGCGGTGGCGGCACGGTGGTCGGTCAAGGCGTGATGATCTTCAACGCGCCGCTCACGGCCAACGATGGTATCAGCGTCACCGGCAACGGCAGCATTAACTTAACGTCACCCACCAGCGGCACGTTCCAGGGCGTCTCCATCTTCGAAGCGCGCGGCTCGGGCTCGCCCATCTCGATCGACGGCAATGGCTCGATCAACGTCGTCGGCGCTCTCTATGCGCCGAGCGCCGTGGTCTCGGCCACCGGCAACGGCCGCCTGAACGTGCTCAGCGATCTCGACGACGGCATCACGGCTCAGCTCATCGCCTTCGACGTGAACGTGGTGGGCAACGCCACCGTGAACGTGACCGGCAACCAGGGGAGCATCGGCGGCGTTCACGGGCTGTTCGGCAGTTTGCAGGCCGCCGGCAGTACCGCCCTGACGACCACCAGCACCACGCTGCAAGCGGTCGAAGGCACAGTGTTCCACGGCGCCGTAGCGGCCTTCGCTGTCACCGCCGCCAATCCGGTCGCCTCGAATTATTCGGCCGTCATCGACTGGGGCGATGGCACGACTCCTACTACCGGCACCGTCACCGCCACCGGCAACGGCGGCTTTTTGGTGCTGGGCAATCACACCTACGCCGAAGAAGGTTCGCAGAGCGTCACCGTCACGATCACCGACCTGACCAATAGCGGCAATAATACCACCGTGAACGAGCAGGCCCAGATCACCGATGCCCCGCTCGTGGCCCACGGCGTGATCTTGCCGGTGCAGGCCGATCTTTCGCTCAACAATGTGACGCTGGCCACGTTTAAGGATCTCGGCGGGGCCGAAGCGATCGGCAATTACACCGTCACGGTCGACTGGGGCGACGGCGTCACCGACCACAACGCCACGGTGACCGTCAACAGCGACGGCACGCTCAGCGTGCTGGGCAGCCACACCTATGCGGCGACCGGTAGCTATGTGGTGACCGTCACCATTCAAGACGAAGGCGGCGCCTCGACCACCACCCATACGGTGGCGGCGATCGGCAACGTCAACCCGGACGATTTCTTCATCGCCTCGGCCTTCCAAAACATTTTGGGCCGCCCGGTCGACGAAGGTTCGCTACAGAATTTCGACAACGACCTCGCGCACGGCATGTCGCGGCTGGCGTTCGCAAATCTGCTGACGCACAGTGACGAGTTCTTCGACGACAAGATCGAGCGGGCATACCAGCAGTTTCTGGGACGCGACGCCGACGACGCCGGCCTGATCTTCTGGCGCAATATGCTCCGTGCCGGGCTGACCGACGAGCAGTTGGAGTCCGATTTTATCGGCACGCCCGAGTTCTTCGAACACACGGGTGGCACGAACGAGCTTTGGGTCGATCACATGTATTTCGACCTGCTGGGCCGCGCGCCCGACACCGCGGGCGAGCTCTTCTGGGTCAACGCGCTGAACGCGGGCGCCTCGCGGTCGCTGGTGGCGCTCGGCTTCGCGGCCAGCCCCGAGCGGGAGGGCATCCTCGTTCAAAGCGACTACGACGATCTGCTGGGTCGCCAGCCCGGCCAGACCGAGGTGAATGGTTGGGTCACCGCCTTCCAGCACGGCGTAACGAACGAAGACGTGCAGGCAGGCTTCGTGGCCTCGGACGAATTCTTCAACAAGCACAATCACCACGGCGGCGAAGGAGAAGACTAACCAGAAGCGGAGCACGACGATCCCGCCCGATAAACTCTGCCGAACGGCACTCGCCGCTCCGATCCCTGCGAGTGCCTTCGGCGGTTTTTCATCGGCATCGAGGGGCCGCGAGACCACCACGAATCAAGCGTTGGAAGTTTGAAGTTTGAAGTGTGAAGTTTGCAGATCTGAAAACTGAAAACTTCCAACTTCAAACTTCCTATTGGTTCGCTCCTGCAGTGATCGCATACAAATGGGTTTTCGTCGCCACGTAAAGCACGCCGTCGGCGACGATCGGGGTGTTGTAAATCGAATTGCCCAACTCGACCGTGTACCGGGCCTCGAACCAGCCGAGCTCGCGCGCGGCCAAGGCCACGTAGGGATCGGCCGAAAGCGGGAAGATCGTGATCTTTCCCTCCTCATCGCCCACGTAGATCTTGCCGTCGGCGATCAGCGGCGTAGTCCAGCAGGCCGCGAACAGATCGTGCGTCCAATGCACCCGGCCGGTTTTCGCGTCGAGACAATGCACCAGCCCGCTAAAGTCGGGCACGACCAGCAGGCCGTTCGCAACCACCACGCTCGAAATGCTGCGGTGCATCCGCTCTTCGAAATCGGCGATCCGACTGTCGCCGTCCCAATCGAACTGGCTGTAGTGCCAAACGGCCGCCGAATTCGGATTATCGACCGCCAGCTCGCCTTTGTCTGCCTCGACCGCTTGTAGCCGCTTGTGCGCAATTGGCCGTTTTGGATCGGCTCTATGAACGGCGAGCTCGGCGCTCACATCGCCGCGGCGGGTCGGATCGACGCACCATAGGTGCCCGTTCCCTTCGCCGTGTTCGGGGTCTTCGCCAACCGCCACGTACACCAGGCCGTCGTGGATCACCGGGATGGCAATGAGATGGTTGCGCGTCGAGCGGCCGCTGACGCTGTATTTGGCCGTCTTGGGATTGCAATCGAACTTCCAGAGCAGATTTGGCCGGCCATAGGGCAGACCTGGCTGCCACTGGGCGGCGTGAAAGCTGTAGAGCCAGCCGTCGCCGCCGCCGAAGATCACTTGCGGTACGCCGCCCAGCAGGCCCGCGGCCGCCGAAGACCACTGCCCGTGCAAGACGTTTTCTCCCGGCGAGCTATCGGTCCACAGTACGCGGCCGCTGCGCTTGTCGAGCGCGATAAAGCTGGGGGCCTGCGGGGCGGCAACATGGGCGTGCCCCTCATCGACGCCGTTCGACGTACAGACAAACAGCACGTCGCCCCAGGCGGTGACGGAGCAGTTGGCCATGTTGTGCTGGCGTACGCCCAACGGGCCCATCATATCGAGTTGCCAGACGACGTCGGCTTCGTCGAATTCTTCGCTGGGCTCGTCGCGGTAAGGCCCGTCGTTGTCGCCATCGAAAAAGCCATCGATGTCCAGGCAGACGACCTCGCCTCGATTGGTGACGAACCAAAGACGGTCGCCTTCGACCAGCGGTGTGCTGCAGACGCCTTGCAGCGGCCAATCGTGAACTCGGCCCTCGGGCAGCTTCTCGCTGGAGTGCTGCCACATGAACTTGCCCGTCGCGGCTTCGAAGCACAGCAAGCAACCGAGGTCGACATCGGCCGGATAGCGCTTCAGATAGCCCGTGCTGTTATTGGTGCCGATGAAGACTCTGCCCTCGGCCACAACGGGGCTGCCATAGGTCTGCGAGCCGAGCCGCGCGACCCAGGCGACATTCTTCAGGGGGCCCGGCCGCAAGCGGCCGGTGACGTCGAAGTTGCCCGCCTCCCAGGCCACGGGAATTTCGCCGCCGACCGCCACATTGTTCCGCAACGAGCTGCCGCCCCACTGCGTCCAACCCCGCAGGGGCAAGCCGGCGGCCTCCTGCGGTTGGCCGATGGTTGGCGGCGGCCTCGATTTGGCTATCTCGTCGGAAAGGGTTTGGGCTGCGCCGCGCGAGCCAATGAAGGCTAAGCTACTCACGGCGATCAGCGCCATCGCCGCGCGATGACGACGCGTCCCTCCGCCTGCTCTCGCCGATAACATCCACCTCGGCCAATTCGCGAATCGGTTTTGACGTTCAGAATCGGGATACTGTATGGCCACTGTGTTGCTTTCCCTTCGGCGGCCGGGGCTAAGGCGAATGGCCGGCGATTTTTCCGACGGCGATCATCATTCGCGTTATCGCTCGGCGAGCTAGCTTACAGCAAAAAATGACAACTGCGAGGGCGAGCACGCCGGCGAAGAGCATCCCGAACAAGTAGGCGAACACCAGAGCGAACATCCAAAAAGCAAACCGCGTCTCTGGAGCCAGCCACGAGAGGACGCCAAGCAGCAAGGCCGCACACGTCGTCCACCAGAACAACCTCCGCAAGCTGAACTGGAATCGTCCGGTCATGGGCGCATTGTAGCATGGCTTTTGGCGCCATCGGCGTCGGCAGCATAAAGTGAAGGTTCACAAAGCGGCGATCCAGCGGCTGGTTGAATCGAATGACCAGGTCGTCGACGCCCAACAGCTCTACGAAATCGCCGGTACGCTGGGCTAAAAAGTCCGCGGCTCTCCGAGTTGCTGCGCGCCTAAGGTTGGAAGAGCTGAGTCGAATCGGCTTCGCGGAAAGAAAAAAGGCCCTGCGAACACCGCAGGGCCTCGCACCTGGAATTGATTGGTCGCTCGTCCTTACTTGCGGCGCAATCGCGGAAGAGCACCGCTCTTTCGAAGATTGAGAAGCCGCCTGAATACCGCCTCTCGCTCAATTGAGCGGCCCATCCGATCGCTTGCGCGACTGTAGAACGATTCAGCCAATGCCGGATTCGAAAGCACGCGGTCAGCAGGCGCGAGCGTGCTCTGGGATCAACGGTCGGTTGATCTTGTCGGCAGTCTCGGCGAGGGTTGCTTTCTTTTCCGCAATCAGTCCTACGCGGGCACATGTTTTAAACCGGTGCCCCAGATCGGGCATGTTGTAACACAGGTTCAGGGCTATAGGGCTTTTTTGCCTCCGCCTCTCCGCCATCGCCGCCGGTGGCCTACGACGAAGATCTCGTCTGTTCGCTCTCAGAGGCCGACCAACGACTAGCGGCTAGATGGCGTGGCCGCAACGCTGCCGAATTCGGACCTGTTTGTGGCGATGTATGTTCGGCAGGAGGCCGTGCTCAGCTCGCAGATTGAGGGAACGCAAAGCACGCTCGAAGACGTATTGGAATTCGAAATTGATCCAGAAGGCGAGGCGCTGCCGAGCGACGTGGGCGAAGTCGTCAACTACGTGGCCGCGATGAACCACGGGCTGAAGCGGCTCCCCGAACTTCCGCTGTCGCTACGCCTGATCCGCGAGATCCATGGAATTCTTCTCCACGGAACGCGCGGCGGCGAAAAGACGCCTGGCGAATTTCGGCGAAGCCAAAATTGGATTGGTCCGGTGGGCTCGACACTGGCAAATGCGTCGTTTGTGCCGCCGCCTGTCGGGGAGATGATGGACAGTCTCGGCAACTTGGAATTGTTTCTTCATGACGCCTCGTTGCCCGTGCTCATCCAATGTGGCCTGGCTCATGCCCAATTCGAAACGATCCACCCGTTCCTCGACGGTAACGGCCGCGTTGGGCGTTTGTTGATCACGTTCTTACTCTGCGCGCGTGGCGTGCTGGCGCGGCCGCTGTTGTATTTGAGCTAATATCTGAAGCAACATCGGATCGAATACTACGACCGCCTGACGGCCATCCGCGAACGCGGCGATTGGGAGGGCTGGCTGAGATTCTTTTTGCGTGGCGTGGCCCATGTCAAGATCGCCAGGCAGCTATTCGACGTGGGGCTGCTCCGCGAGGTGACAGGCCTAGAGCGCAACCGCCGCTTTGCCTACGAGCCATACTTGGCGCTCTTTGAGCTGGCGGATCGCGGAACCGGCGAAGCGTCAAAGCGTGTGACGGATTAATCCGCGCGAACGGTCGCGCCGTGTTCCGCGACGCTCGCAATTCGTGCCCGGAGCCATTTCGCTGGTATGCACAAACCGTCATGTCTGATCATGCATTATTGCCTCGGCCCCGGTCCTAAGTGATGAACTGAACTTTTTGCGCAGCCTTGACCTGATCGGAGATTCGGGGCACGACGGAATAGAACGGCAGATGCCGATGAATCGGAGTGGGCGGAAAATGAAATGCAATCCCGCGCCCCGCGACAAAATAAAACCGCGAAATGAGCGCGGCCCGCGCCAGGCTGGAACGCCCAACCTACATTCCCTGACCACTTGACCGCGCCCCCTGACTCCCTACCGCTCCCTGTGCCAGGTCTCGAATTTCGCGCAACACTGCCACATGCTCGGGCAACAAACTGGGGGCGGAAGATGGGTGGTGAAGCTCGTCGCCGAGGCCCGCCGTCTTGGAGTGGCGCAAACGGGAGAGTATGAGATCGCGAATTTCGGCCGCGTGGCTGACGCCCTCGATCAGCCCGTGATGCGAATTGGTTGATTCGGCGCCGTGCTGCCCGGAGGGCTGCTTGCCGCCGCCGGCCGTCTCGACCAAGACGTCGGCAATGCCGAAGAAGCGCTGCACCGGCCCCTGACGGACTTCGACGTTCTGCACGTTCTCGAACGTGATGGTGGTCTCGTGAATGACCCAAATGCCGCGGCGAATGCGCAGGCTGCGCTGGGTCATCACATACCAGGTGGTGTCGTACCGCAGATGGATGGCGAGGTACGCCAGGACGTCGGGCAGCACCGCGATGGCCAACGCCGGCAAGGCCGTGATCGCCCCGGCCAAAGGCGACGCCACCGCGATGACGATCCAGATAATCAGCACCAGGCCGTCGATCAGCGTCAGCCCGAGCCAGAACATGAACTTCAAATAACGCAAAAAACCTTCGGCCGGCCGGAACGACTCGCTGGCGTCGCCGGCGGCGACGGGCAGTTGCGGCGGACGGTCGGGCACGCGGAACCAACGCACGAGCACCGCCCACAGCCCCTGGTAGATCCAGCGGCTAGCCCGATCGACGTGCTCACTGACGATGGCCCGGCTCATGAGGTTGGTTTAGCGGTTGCTTGCCGGGCGAGCGCGTCGCGAATCTCGCGCAGCAGCACCAGCGCCTCGTCGGCCGGAGCAGCCTGGGCGGGTTCGGCCGTGTGATCGCGAGCGCCCCGCATCTTGGTGTAGAGAAAATCACGCAGCTCGTCGGCCTGCAAGATGCCGTCGATGCTCATGCCCGGCCCACTGCTGCCCGAGGCGGTCTGCACCGAGACGGTGGCCAGGCCCAGCCAGCGTTGCAGCAGGTTGCGGGTGAGGTGGATGTCTTGGATGCGGCGATAGGTGAGATAGATTTCGCGGCGGAACAGGATGCCCCAGCTCATCGAGATGCCTTCGTCGTCGAAGCGATAGCGGAGCGTCTCGTATTTGAAGAAGAGCGGCAGGATGGCGAAAAAGAAGCCCGGCCCGGAAAGGAGCGAGGCGATCAGGTAATACCGCATCAACGCGGGATCGGGCCGCGAGATGTGGCGCGGGTCGAAAGCGGCGGTGGTCGCGGCAGCGGCGGCGGTCGACATGGCAGGCAGACTAGGGTGCGTTTGATAGTTATTCGCCGGCCGAGTGGGTTTCTTGCCGGCGGACGGCGTAGCAGAATTCGTGTCCCGGCGCGCCGGGACTGGCCCTGACCTGCCTTGGCGACCTGACTTCTAGGGGGACGAAGACACCCAGAGTTTGCGGCCGGAAAGTCGCGAAAAAGGGCAGTTGGACAGGCAATGAGCCGTGCGGGATGGGGGCCGGGCGGCAAATCCCCACGGCGTCCGTCGCAGCGATCTAGCTTGCGCCTAACGCGACGCCTACGCGCGCTGCGACGGATGTCGTGGCACCGCGTGGCACCCTGGCTCAATGTTTCCATCACCTCGGCACGCGTTTCTCTTGCCCCGCTTGCGCGCAGTTGAAATAATAACGTATGGCTGGTGCGGCGCGGCGCGAAAAAAAAGCTCGCCGCCGGCCTTGCGGGCGTGGGCATTCGGAACTTTTCTCGTCGGTCGCCGGGTCACTTCACGACCAAGTCGAGCGCGTGTTAAGAGGTCTGCTGCCGGTTTTCGTTCGGCTCACGGTGGGCCGACCGCGCGCCCGCGGACGGAACAGACGAAAAATAACTTCGGCGTGGGCCCTCACCTAACCTCTCCCAGAGGGAGAGCGATTATTCTTCGTCCGTTCCCAGGGTTCAAGCAACCCCCGTTGACACGCTTGCGCGGGCAAAGCAAAATCGCCCCCTTCGTTTCACGGCGGGAACGTTGGGTGGCCAATGGAATTCGGCAAACTGAGCCGCGCGATGCGGCTATCGATCAGCGAAGGCGCATTGGCGTGCGCCATGGGCACATTGACCGGCGGAGTTTTTCTGACCGGTTTCGCGCTGGCGTTGGGCGCCAGCCGGTTCGAGATCGGCTTGATGGCGGCCATGCCCGCCATCGCCAATGTCGCACAACTCTTCGGCGCGTTTCTTATTGAGCGCACCGGCCACCGCAAGCGGGTCTGCCTGGGGGCGCTCACGGCCAGCCGCCTGCTGTGGCTGCTGATTTTGCTGGCCCCGCTCTGTGCGGTCGGCAACGGCGCCCGCTGGCCCATTTGGGCCTTGCTGGGGCTGCTGGCGGCTTCGAATGCTTTCAATGCGGTGGGCGGCGTCGGCTGGCTCTCGTGGATCAAAGACCTGGTGCCGGAGACCATCCGCATCGGTTTTCTAAGCCGGCGAAACCAGATCGACACCGTACTGGCACTGACGCTGAGCATCGTGGGCGGCATGTTTATCGACTGGTGGAACCAAAGGCATACCGAGTCGATCGCGGGGTTCGTGATTGTCTTCGCAGCGGCCATGCTCTGCGGGCTGGTGGGCCTGCCGTTGATGGCGGCGATTCCCGAACCCGCCAGCGATCGTGAGCCTGAACGCGAGGCCGCGCCCCCCATGCGCCGCCTGCTGGCCGCGCCGCTGCGCGATCGCAATTTCCGCCGGCTGCTTGGTTTTTACGGCTATTGGAACCTGGCCGTGAATGTGTCGGCCCCGTTCTTCGCGGTCTACATGCTCGAACGCCTGGAGCTGCCGTTCTGGTTTGTCACCGTGCTCTGCACGCTGTCGAGCGTGTGCGGCCTGGTCGCCAACCGCTTTTGGACCCGGCTGGCCGAAAAGTTTGGTCACCGGCCCGTGGTATTTCTGGCGACGCTGGGCGACGCCATCTATCCGATCTGGTGGATTTTCATCAGCCCCGAGTGGGCCTGGCTGCTGATTCCGGTGCATTGTTCGGGCGTGTTCAGCTCGCCGATCGCCGTCGGGCCGAACAACATCGTGCTCAAGCTTTCGCCGCGGAAAAATGCCTCGCCCTACATGGCCGTGTTCAATGCGGTGGTGGGGCCGGTGACGGCTTGCGCGGCCATCGCGGGCGGATACCTGGCTGGTTTTTTTCACGAAGTGTCGTACTCGTTTGGCCCCGTAACGTTAAGCGGGCTGCATTGGCTGTTCTTGATTTCGGCAGTCGGCCGGCTGAGCAGCCTGGCGCTGCTCTGGCGCGTGGTTGAGCCGCGGGCGCATTCGGTGCGTCGCGTGGTGCGGGTGCTGCGCCGAGTGCATGCTCGTTCGCCGGCCAGTTGGCTGCCGGCGGCCAGTTGGCGGCCGACTTCGGCCTCGGTGCGGTGGGCCCGTGCGGGCTGGGATCCATCGACGGCGACGATCGCTTACGTCAACCGCGGCGCCGCGGCCGAGGCACGGGCCGGGTTTTCGACGAATCCCGACGGAGCCGAACCCGCTGGACCAAGCCTTTCGGCCGCGTAGCTCGTAGGATGGCCTTCCAGGCCGTCGTCCTTATGTGGTGGCTGGGGCAGAGCCGCGCTTCAAGCGACGTCATTACCGAGCCGGCCTTTCGCGGTGGTGCCCCGGCGGGTTCACCAGCTCCGGGGCATCGCTGGCCGGCGGCGCGTCATAGTGGTTGCAATCCCGAAGACGGCCAGCTTCTGCCCCAGCCACCGGCCAAGCCTTTCGGGCATCGCTGGCCGCCGGCGCGTCAACGTGGTTGCAATCCCGAAGACGGCCAGCTTCTGCCCCAGCCACCGGTGATCGGCGGCTTACCGAACTCGCACACGGCGGCAGATGTCGACCAACGCGTCTAACGCCTCGTTGATTTCCACGTCGGGCCGGTCGTCGTGCAAAGCGGCTTCGAGCCGAGCGGCCACTGGTGTCACTTGATGGAAGCCGTGGCTGCCTGCCGCGCCCTTGATCTGATGTGCCGAGGTGGTCAGGCCGGCCCGGTCGCCAGCGTCGAATTGCGCGAGCAACGTTGCCACGCGGCCGGGCATTTCCTCGACATATAGTTCCACGATCGATCCCAAGTCGGGATCGTCGGCCAGAGTCGAAAGAATCGGCGCCGCCTGCTCGCTCAACATCATTCACCCTCCTCGAACCACTCCCGCCATGCGATGACTCCGCCGCCAAACCGCCTGACGCCGGGATGCACAAACGTAACACACGGCGGCGGCGATGGGTCCCGGTAGTCCCGGCCCTCGTGGCCGGCGTTTGTCGTCACATCCGTTGTAAGCTGAATTCTCGGCGGACGACGTCGGAACCGCCGGGCACGAGGCCCGGAGCTACCCTCGCGGGGCGATGATTCAGGCCGGTTTTGACGATCCCGCGGAATGCCCCGATTGCCTCCGGTGCGTCACTCGCTGCAATCGGCAGCATTGCGCCGTGCGCCGCTTGAATCGCATCCTGCAAAAACCGAACGCAGCTTGCCCAGCTCACGCAAGCGGCAGCGTTGGACGATTGCTGGAAATAGCACGCACCGCTGGCTTCGGCCCACCGGCTGGCCGCCGGCGGTGGTGCCAACCATCCTGCTCCCTTTTGGAGAACCTCCCGAATGAAAGCCAAGATTCTGTTCTCGCTGTTGCTGATCGCCGGCGCGGTCGCATGGTTCAGTCAAGACGCTCAGGCCTTCGGTTTCCGCCGGCACATGGCCGGTTGCTGCGAGCCGACCTGCTGCGCTCCCGAGCCGACCTGCTGCATGCCCGAACCGACTTGCTGCGCTCCCGAGCCGACCTGCTGCGACCCTTGTGGCGATCCCTGCTGTGGTCGTCGTCATGGCCGGTTGCACCACTTTTTGCATCACCGCGGCCACCGCGGCTGCTGCCCGCCAGTCGATTGCTGCGGCGTTGGGCCCACCTGCGGGTGTGGCTACTAAGTAAATGCAGACGCTCAGTGTTCGTAGGATGACCTTTTGCTAGGTCGTCCGTGAGCACTACTCGAATCAGACGATGGCCCTGCTCGCTGCGGCGAGCAGGGCTTTTTTATTGCAGCCTGTATCTTTCGACGTGATAGGCCCTGCGGTATGGTGGGCGAAATCGTGGGAATCGCAAGCTCGTCCCAGCCTACGCCTACATGATGAATACCAAACGGACCCGAGAAAATATGAAGACGCTGAGCCCGCCAGCCATCTGCTTACGACGAAAGACCGTGATCGCAGCGATGGCGCTCTTTGCGGCCTCGGTTGCGAGCTTACTTCGCGCCGACGAAACCGCGCTCGACCGCTACGTTGCCAAGCCTGACCCGACGTATGCCTGGAAGCTTTTGCGAATAGTGCGCTCGGACGGTCTCACGCAGTATATCGTCGATCTCAAGTCGCAGACGTGGCGGACGCCGAAGGACGTCGATCGGCCCGTTTGGCAACACTGGCTGATCGTCGCGGTGCCGCGGCGGCCGGCGGCGGAGATCGCGCTGCTACGAATTGGCGGAGGGGCCAATGGCGGCGAGCCGCCCGAATCGGCCGAGCCGGCCACGCTCAAAATTGCCGAGACCACGCAATCGGTCGTCGCTGAACTGCGGATGGTGCCCAATCAGCCGCTGGTGCTGCACGGCGACGGCGTGCCGCGGAAGGAAGACGACTTTATCGCCTACACCTGGAATGAATTTCTCAAGACGGGCGATGAGACCTGGCTCGCTCGATTGCCGATGGTCAAAAGCGCGGTCCGAGCAATGGACTGTGTCCAAGCGTTGCTAGCCGGCGACGATGCCGGTCGGATAACGATCGAGCGATTCGTGGTGGCGGGCGGATCGAAGCGCGGCTGGACTTCTTGGTGTACGGCCGCCGTCGATCGCCGGGTGGCGGCCGTCATTCCCATCGTCATCGACGTGGTGAATGTGCCAAAGTGTTCGCGGCACCACGTGGCCGCCTACGGTTTTTATGCCGAAGCCATCGGCGACTATTTTCGGCATCATCTCACCGGACGGGTCGACGAGGCTCGAACCAAGCAGTTGTACGCGATTGAAGATCCTTATTCGTATCGCGACCGACTGACGATGCCCAAGTTCGTCGTCAACGCGGCGGGCGATCAGTATTTCCCGCCCGACTCGTCGCGATTCTACTTCGACGACCTGCCGGGCGAAAAATATCTGCGCTATGTGCCCAACGCCGACCACAGTCTGCGAGACTCCGACGCGCTGGAGAGCATCATCGCGTTTTATCAAACGATTCTGGCCGACCGGCCCCGGCCCAAGATTTTGTGGACTTTTGAAGACGACGGATCGATTCGCGTAAAGACCGCCGATCGTCCAACCGCCGTGACGCTGTGGCAGGCCACCAACCCCCAGGCCCGTGATTTTCGTTTAAAGACGATCGGCAAGGCGTACCGCAGCCAGCCGCTGGCGGACGAGGACGGCGGAGCGTATGCCGGCCGTGTCGAGCCGCCGAAGCAGGGCTGGACGGCGTTTCTTGTCGAGTTGACGTTCGACGTGGGCGGACCGTATCCGCTGAAGCTGACCACCGCCGTGCGGATTTTGCCCGATACGCTGCCGTTTGCCGACCTCGACCCGGCCGAGGCGCCGTTGGAAAAGTCGGCCGGCAAGTGATGTGAACTTAATCATTGCTCGGCATCTGTAGGGAACGCCCTCCGTGGCGTTCCGCGTGGGGCGGCGCGACGTCCACCGGCCATTCACGGAACGCCACAGTGGGCGTTCCCTACAGACGATACTTTCTCGCCGGCCGCGGTTTGGGTTATAATCGCCAGTGCTTCACGCCGGGGCGCCGCCTTGCGGTCGTCCCAGTCACCGCCCGCCCTTTGTCTTCGAGATCATGCTATCCATTCGTCGGCTGTGCGAGTTGACGCCCGTTGCGAAAACCGGCCCTGCGCCGGCCAAGCCGGGGCATCGCTTAGGCTCTGCCCCAGCCACCGGCCTCGCGGCATTATTGCTCATCGTCCTCGCCGCGGCGTCGCGCGGCAGCGCCCAGGCGCCGCTTGCCGAGGTTGACTTTAACCGCGACATTAAGCCGATCCTCTCCAACACCTGTTACAAATGCCACGGCCCCGATCCCGCCGAACGCAAGGGCGGCGCCGATGGTTTGCGGCTCGATACGCCGGATGGCGCACTGACCGACCTGGGCGGGTACGCGGCCATCGTGCCCGGAAAGCCAGAAGAAAGCGAGCTGATCCGACGCATCACTTCACAAGACGACTCGGAAAAAATGCCACCGCCGGCCAGCGGCAAGAAGCTCACCGCGCACGACATTGAGGTGCTCACGCAGTGGGTGCGGCAAGGAGCCAAGTACGCCGGGCATTGGTCGTACGTCAAGCCGATTCGGCACAAGTTGCCGCCTGTGCAAGACGCCGCCTGGCCGCGCAACGAAATCGACCATTTCATTTTGGCCCGGCTCGAACGCGAAGGGCTGCGGCCCTCGCCCGAAGCCGATCGGTATGCACTCATCCGCCGAGTTTCGCTCGATCTGACCGGCTTGCCCCCGACGCTTGAAGAAGTCGATGCCTTTGTTACCGATCCAGACCCCTTGGCGTATGAAAAGCTGGTCGACCGACTGCTGGAGCGACCGGCCTATGGCGAGCACTGGGCGCGGATGTGGCTCGACCTCGCCCGCTATGCCGACTCCGCCGGCTACGCCGACGACCCGGCCCGCACCATCTGGCTGTTCCGCGATTACGTCGTTCGCTCGCTCAACACCAACAAGCCGTTCGATCAGTTTACTCTCGAGCAGATCGCCGGCGACCTGCTGCCCGGCGCCACCGACGAGCAACTGATCGCCACCGCGTTTCATCGCAACACGCTCACCAACAACGAGGGGGGCACCAACGATGAAGAGTTTCGCAACGTGGCCGTGGTCGATCGGGTGAATACCACGATGGCGGTGTGGATGGGCACGACCATCGCCTGCGCGCAGTGCCACAACCACAAGTACGACCCCATTTCGCAGGAAGAGTTCTTCCGGTTTTTTGCTTTCTTTAACAATACCGAAGACGCCGACCGGGGCGACGAGTCGCCGCTGCTCTCGGTCTACAGCGACGAGCAACTGCGGCGACGCAAGCTCTTGCAAGACGAATTGGCCAAGGCCGACGCGACGCTTCGCACGCCCACCCCGGAGCTGGCCGCGGGTCAAGCACGTTGGGAGCAGGAATTTCCGCTCGATCTGAAGTGGCAATCGCCCAAGCCTGTTTCGGTGGCATCGCAGGCCGCGGCAGGCACGACGGTGGCCGACGACGGCACGGTGAGCGTCGCGGCCGGGGCGAAGAATGACACCTATACGGTTGAATTATCGCCGCCAGCCGGCACGTTGGTCGCCCTGCGGTTAGAGGCGCTCACCGACGACGCCCTGCCCGGCAAAGGCCCGGGGCACGCCGGCGGCAATTTCGTCCTCTCGAAGGTGTCGGCGGTGGTCGCGCCCCCCGAAGGGCAGGCGGTCGCCGGCCGGTTCGTGCGGATCGAGCTGCCGGGCAAAGAAAAAATCATGTCGCTGGCCGAGGTGCAGATCTTCCACGGTGGCGACAACGTGGCGGTGCGCGGCGAGGCCTCGCAGAGCAGCACGGCCTTCGGTGGCCCCGCCAAGCTCGCGATCGACGGCAACACCGACGGTCACTTCACGCAGGCCAAGAGCACCACGCACACCGCCCCATCGGAGAATCCCTGGTGGGAGGTCGATCTGAAGAGCGAGCAGCCGCTCGATCGGATCGTCATCTTCAATCGCACTGATGGCGCGTTGGAAGACAGGCTCAAGGGCTTTAGGTTGATCGTACTGAACGAGCGTCGCGAGCCGGTTTGGCAACAGGCGCCGACTGACGTTCCGAAGCCAAGCACCGAGCTATCGCTCTCGGGACCACGGGCGATCGAGTTCGCTGCCGCGCTGGCCGATTACACCCAATCGGGCTTCGATCCGGCCGATGTGCTCAATAATAAAGATCCGAAGCAAAAGGGCTGGGCGGTCGGTGGTCAGACAGGGCAAACTCACACGCTGACGGTGGTCGCCAAGTCGCCGGTCGAATTAAAAGCCGGCTCAAAGTTGACGGTCACCCTCGAGCATGCTTACCAATCGGCCGAGCACACGCTGGGCCGCTTCCGGCTGTCGCTGACCGACGACGTGCGTGCGGCGGAATTTGCCCGCACGTCGCAGGCGGTCGTGGCCGCTTTGCGTCTGCCGGCGGGCAATCGCAACGCCGAACAGCAAGAGCAAATCGCTGCGTATTATCGTTCGCTGGCCCCTGAGTTGGCGACGGTCCGCCAACAGGCCGCCGATCTCAACAAGCAGCTCGCCGAAATCAAGCCCATCACCGTGCCGATCTTTCGCGAGTTGCCCGAAGGCCAGCGCCGCAAGACGCAACTGCAGCATCGCGGCAATTTTATGGATCTGGGGCAAGAAGTCAGCGAAGGCACGCCCGCGGCGTTTCCGCCGTTGCCTGCCGATGCTCCGCGCAATCGACTGACGCTCGCTCGCTGGCTGATCGACGAAAGCAACCCGCTGACGCCGCGCGTCATTGCCAATCGTTATTGGGAACAATTGTTTGGCATCGGCATTGTGGCCAGCAGCGAGGAATTCGGCTCGCAGGGAGAATTGCCCGTGCATCCTGAGTTGCTCGATTGGCTGGCCACCGAACTGGTGCGCACGCATTGGGATTTGAAAGCGCTGGTGCGGCTGCTGGTGACATCGGCCAGTTATCGGCAATCGTCGCGGGTGACGCCTGAGCTGGAAGAGCGCGATCCCGACAACCGCCTGCTTGCGCGTGGGCCGCGCGTGCGGCTGTCGGCCGAAATGGTGCGCGACCAGGCGTTGGCCGCGGCCGGGCTGCTCAGCCCCAAGATGTACGGCCCGCCCGTCAAGCCACCTCAGCCATCGCTGGGGCTCAGCGCCGCGTTTGGCAGCGGCATCGATTGGCAGACCAGCGCGGGTGAAGACCGTTACCGCCGGGCGCTGTATACCACGTGGCGGCGATCGAGCCCTTATCCCTCGATGGCCACGTTCGACGCGCCCAACCGCGAAGTCTGCACGGTGCGCCGCGTGCGCACCAATACACCGCTGCAAGCGCTGGTGACCTTGAACGATCCGGTCTATGTCGAGGCGGCCCAGGCGCTGGCTCGGCGCGTGGTGTTAAGCGGCAGGTCGACGACGGCCGATCGGGCGAGATTTGCCTTTCGCCTCTGCGTGGCCCGTCCGCCGCATGACGACGAACAAGCCCGGCTCGTGCAGCTTTACGAAAAGACATTGGCCCGCTTAAGCGGCCAAGCCGACGAGGCGCAAAAGTTGGCCACCGATCCGCTCGGCACCGTGCCCGAGGGGATGAACGTCACCGAGTTGGCTGCTTGGACCGTGGTGGGCAACGTGTTGTTGAACCTGGACGAGACGTTGATGAAGCGCTGATCTTGAGCCCGCAACTGAAAACAGCGGTGGCTGGGGCAGAGCCTTGGCGATGCCCCGGCGGCTTGAATGACACAACACCCGAAGCCGAACGCGTGATGATCGAGGTCTATCGCAAGATGTCGTTTGACGAAAAATGGCGGCAAATCGCGGGGCTTTATCGCACGGCGCGGCTGTTGCTTGAGGCCGGTTTTCGAGAGAGGTGCCCGGACGCACCGGCGGATGACCTTCTCGATGATTGGATGGAGCTGACCATCGAGCCGGATTTATTACGGAGCGTCCGGGAAATGCGATATGGACCAGTTCGGTGAAGGCGTGCGCGAGGTGCGCCGCGTGGCCAGCGAGCTGCGCGTCGATGATTTGCTGGACCATGCGCTGCGAGAGGCCGCGGAATCGTGATGATTGGCTAACAACGACGATTGCAGCCCATGATGGTATAATGCCGGGGAATCGCCAAGGCAGCGGGTTTTATGAGTAAACGGCCGGTAATAGAGAACGACTACATGGCATCGAAAAACACTGACTCGTTAGGTCACGAAATCCGTCTTACTCGCTCGCAAGCGCTCACTCGTCGCCATTTTCTCAAGGACTGCCAATTGGGGCTGGGCGCCCTCGCCCTATCATCGTTGCTCCACGGCGATCGTCCGGCCGTCGCGGGCGTCGTCAATCCGCTGGCCCCCAAAGCGCCGCACTTCGCGCCCAAGGCCAAGCGGGTGATCTACCTGCACCTGACCGGCTCGCCCCCGCATCTCGATCTGTACGACTACAAGCCCGAACTGGTGAAGCACGACGGCCAGCCCTGCCCCGAAAGCCTCATCAAAGGCAAACGCTTCGCCTTCACCTCGGGCACGCCTAAGCTGCTGGGCACGCCGCGCAAGTTCGCCCAGCAGGGTCAGGGCGGCGTCTGGCTTTCCGACGCTGTGCCGCACCTGCACGAAGTGGCCGACGAGATGTGCGTCATCCGCTCGATGAACACCGATCAGTTCAACCACGCTCCGGCCGAGCTGCTGCTCTACACCGGCTCGCCGCGCTCCGGTCGGCCCTCGATGGGCGCTTGGGCCACCTACGGTCTTGGCTCGGAGAACGAAAACCTGCCGGGCTTTGTCGTGCTGATCTCCAGCGGCGTGCAGCCCAACGGCGGCAAAAACTCGTTCGGCAGCGGCTTTTTGCCCTCGGTCTACCAGGGCGTGCAGTGCCGCTCGAAGGGCGACCCTGTGCTCTACGCTTCTGACCCGCCGGGCATGGACCGCAGCGTGCGCCGCGAAACGCTCGATGCACTGCGCGACCTGAACGAGATGCAAGCCCGTGAGCTGGGAGATCCCGAAACGCTTACCCGCATCGCCCAGTACGAGCTGGCCTTCCGCATGCAGACCGCTGTGCCCGAAGTCATGGATATTACGCGCGAGTCGGCCGACACGCTCTCCGCCTACGGCGCCAAGCCGGGCGAGGCCAGCTTTGCCAACAACTGCCTGTTGGCTCGGCGGCTGGTCGAGCAGGGCGTACGGTTCGTGCAACTGTTCGACTGGGGTTGGGATTTTCACGGCACGGGGGCTGACACCGGGCTGACCGACGGCCTGACCAACAAGTGTGCCACGATGGACCGGCCAGTAGCTGCGCTCATCAAAGACCTCAAGCAGCGCGGCCTTTTACAGGACACGCTAATCATTTGCGGCGGCGAATTCGGGCGCACGCCCTTCCGCGAGGGACGCACCGCGACCAGCAATGTGTTGGGCCGCGATCATTATCCGGATGTCTTCACGATGTGGATGGCCGGCGGCGGCGTGAAGGGAGGCCACACGCACGGCGAGTCCGACGAGCTGGGGTTTTCGGTCGGCCGCGACAAGGTACACATCCACGATTTGCAGGCGACCATCTTGCACCTGCTGGGCTTCGACCACACGCGGCTGATCTATCGGTTCCAGGGGCGCGATTATCGCCTCACCGATGTCCACGGCGACGTGGTGAGCGAGCTTCTAGCGTAGCTGTCAACTCGGCTATCAGCTAAGATCGATTAGATGGTCGCTCGAATCGCGCGTTGAGGAATTGGGTCGGTGCCTCGTATCGTTCGCCCAATGCTTATTGCACCGGACGGACTTCCACGCATTGGCGATCGGTCCAAATGTTTGGGCGTGCGCGAGCCGCCCGATCGGTTCGCCGATGTCGATGTTGATGTAAACGGCCATGTCATATTGAATCGAAAGGGTCTTTCTGTGGTGGATGATTGGCGGCGTTTGCCCGGTCATTTGATCCCAGAACATTTGGATGACGGCCGCAATGGTGCGGCTGGTAAGAACATGCGCGTATTTGTTCACGACTGCTACGCGATGGTCTGCAAGAGAGCGACGACGTCGAGACGGTCGAAAATGAAATGACTCACCTTTGGGATGAGTTGGATTCAGCACAAAAGCAAAGCTTATCAGGCTTAGGATCAGACCTGAATTGGATTCGCCGACGAGGTCAGCCGGCGCCGCGCGCCAAGCTTGCAGACCAAGTGACAGATGCTGAAATCGAGCGAGTTGTCCGGGCGTGCGACATTGGCGACTGGAACGGCTTGCTCCATGACCTTCGGATTTGTGGCGCACGGCTGCCAGCGGCCGAAATCGCCCGTTTGCGCGCTACGGCGTGGCAGGAACTAGGTTTCGCGAAGCTCTCCAAATTGTTTGCTAGCTTCGCCACCGAGTTGCAAGCAAGCCAAGCCAGCGCGTCGAAATAGTCGCAGCGCTCAATAACGACTTGTTCGGAACTCGGGAGCCTACCACGATGTCCGATGTCCTCATCCGCCGGCTAAAGGAGCGCATCCGGTCGGAACCGACTGATCGCCCATGGTTGCGTTCGGACACCAGGTGCGTTTTACTGCATTCTGCGCCGCTCTGCCGTTAGCTGCTAAAATGGTGTCACCCGATCGGCGGTCGCAGTACCACTTCGACACTTGCGATGCCACGCCCCCATCAGTTTGCCCAATAGGTTCGCCGCCGCTGGCGATATAACGTGAGGGGCGAATCAGTCCGCTGGATGCTGAGTTGCCTGCGGCAGATATTTGGCCCTGACGTGGATCACGCCGCCGCTGTTGAGCCGCTCCACGACTTCGTAGGTGTGCAGCCGGGGCGTGACACCCTGCTCGGCAACCTCTTGCGAAAAGCCCCGCAGCCGCGCCCCGACCGAGCCTTGCCCGGTAAGCTGATAGAATTGGGCGGCCTGGTGCGCGGGGCTGGCCACGCGCATGCCATCGGCAATGCCGCCGACAAACTCGAAGACGATTTCCATCGGAGGAAAAGTACGAACCTGGCAACCCTTGACCTATCTCGCGCGGCGGCCTTCACCGCGCTGCTTTAGGTAAGTTTACCTCACTGGGTGGCGGCGGAAAAGATCGGCCGTTATAGCTGGGTGTCCGGCTTCGGCCTTTTACTCGTCCACCAGCGTTGGGGCAGCCCGGTCTTGAGTAGGCTGATGACCGCCGCGAACAAGAAGCATGCGGCGCCACCCAACAGGTAGCCAAGGCCGGACAGTGCCTGCCGGGCCGTGCCGTATCCGCGCCAGCCGGTCACGGCCGCCCATGATGCGAAATGGGCGGCGGCCACGATCCAGTACGCCCGGTTGCCAACCAGCCGAGCATAGACCGCCGCCAACACCGCCATTGCCAACGGGTAGCCCATCGAGACGATGGTCGCTGTGGTCGCCCATGTCGGTGCCATGCGCCGATCGCTGATCGACAGTCCCCAGGCGGCCAGCAAGGCGCCGAACAGGAAGACGCCCGCGTACTGCAACCACCGGGCAAAGCGGTCGTTCGGCACCGTGCCAATCACCAAGACGACGGCCAAGAGCAGGTGCCACGGCACCGCGCCATAGTAGTCGGTGAACCAAGTGCCGTAGCGATGAGTGGTGACGGCCGCCAGTGCCAAGCACGCCGACGCGAACAGCCGTGGGGTGCTTCGGCCGCGGTGCGCCGCGTAAAGTTGCACGATGCCCGCCGCCAAAAGCATCAGCGGTTCAGGTCTTGTGTATCCGCTTGCGCCTTGCGCCGCCGGCCCGACCACTGATAATGCCGCCACCGAGAGTGTCAACGCATCGGCGGCCAACGGCACTCGCCGCACGCCGGCCACCGAGTGCAGCACGACAATGCTAACCAGCGTGTAAAACAGCGGCGTGCCGCCTGTCAGGTGGGTGAAATCGCTCAGGAACTCGCGGTGCCAAAAATTCATGCCGCCGTCATAACCAGCTAACGCCAGCAGGCCGATCGGCAAACACAGCGCAACTACCTGCAGACCCCTGCGACGAGCGGTGATGGCGCCTTCGAGCAAGACCACATTGGCCGCGAGCAAAAACGGCACGAGAAAATAGGGCCGAAACGTACTTGCCAGGCCGGGCACTGGATGCAGCGAAACGCAAAGTGAATAATGCCGCAGCGCCACCGCGAGGCCGAGCACGACGAACAGCGCCCAGGGAAACCAAGGCCAGGCCCACGGCGTACCATTGCCCCGGAGGTACTCGGGGCCGCGCCGCACCGCGGGCAGCAGCGTGAGCATGACGAGTCCCGCCGCCGGCGAAAACCCGAACAAGGCCCACGGTAGCCACCGGTTCCAGGCATCGACCAACAGCGGCGCGATCGCTGGCGGATAAAAAAAGAACAGCGCCAAAAACAGATGAAACGGCGCGCGAAACCAAAACGGCAGGCGAATGCGCAGTGATAGCAGCAGCCCCTCGCTGACCAACACCGCAAACAGATAGCCGCCTAAGAAGTTGATCAGGCCCGAACGAAAACTGCGTACGCCGCGCGGGTCGAAATCGGCCAACGAGAAATCGCAAGCCACCGAGACGGCCATGAACAATAACGCGACCAGCAACAGGATCGTCCGAGCATCGTCCCAGACATTGCCCAGTCGCACGATCAGCCAGGCCATGAATGCCAGCAGT
>DATFDL010000396.1:0-2150 GCA_035252155.1 Pirellulales bacterium
CGGAGCGAAAGATGACAACGCGCGAACGGGTTAACTGCAATGCTGAACCCTGAACCCTGAACCCTTCTGCGAACCCTGACCCCCAAATCCCGACCCCTGACCCCTTCCATAGCCCCCAGCCCCTAGTCCCCAGCCCCTACAACGGCTGCTGCGGCAAACTACGCGGAAACGGCGGCGGCTCCGACGGCGGCAGCGGCTCGCCCTGCTCGGCCCAGTGCTCGCGGTCTTCGGGCGAGGCGTAATAGCGCAGCCAGACTTCCGGGTCGCCGCCCGCGTCGGCACAGTCCCAGTGCAGGTAGTTGCGCGACGAATCGATCTTCTTTTCGGGCGAGGGCAGAATGTCGCGATAGATGACGCAGTACAACTGCCGGTCGGAGAGGTGATCGGTAAAGTCGAGCACGATCCGCTTATCAAACAGTTTTTGAATAGCGTCCCACAGCAGGTCGTGCAGCGTGGCGTCGTCGAGCGTGTCGGGCGGCGGCAGCTTCAGTTCGGGCGCGAACCACTGGCCGATCGGCACCACGGGCGCCCGCTCCCAGGCCAGCATGCTGGCCAGGTATTCGTTCTCCAGCGGCGTGGGCATCTCTTGAATGTTGAGCCGCAAGATCGACTCGTCGAAGAACGGCTCCAGCTCGTCGCGCAACCGGGCGTTGAGCAACAAATGATCGACTTCGTCGGAACGGCTGAAGCTGGATTCGGGCATGGGCCGACTCGTTACGCAAAACCCAAAAGCGCGGGGCCAGTTTCGACTTTAACAAGATTCGCCCCTGATGCAAGTCGCGCCTTGCCGCCGCTTTACAAAAAATCTTGCACCCCGCGCGCCCAGCCGCTATGACCATAAAACTTTGCCGTCGCCGCCCGCCTAACCCCTACAAACAGCCACCGACGCCGCGCCGGATTCCCAGTTTTGACCTTTGCATTTGCATTTTGACTTCGCGATGCGGGTTCGCGATGCCGCCGGGTGTTACCGAAGTCACAGGGAAATTCAAAAAGCGAAACCCAAATGAAAAACAAAATAGGCAGCAATCGTGCCGCGCGGCAGCGACAAGAACGACTGCGATCGGACCCGTAAAAATGAACCGTGATCCGTCACACGCTTGCGCGCTTCGAAGGCCACAAGAGACGAAATGCACGATTCAACGCAGACGATCGATTTATCGCCTTGCGCCAAAACCGAAGGCTGGGACAAGAGAAGAAAGGCGGTCGACGGCGAGGTCGCCCGCCCTTTCGGTCTTGGCCCCTGGGACGGAGCTCACGTCGGTTCCCACCGCCCGCTTATCCTCCGCCTCAAGTCGACGTGGATTTTAACAAGTTCCGAGGGTTGGACGGAGGTACCCCGCACAAGAAAATCCAGGCGGGCCCTTGACGCGACGCGCTCTTTGAGGGATGGGCGTCTACGTTCCCTGCGTTCGAATATGCTGTGCGAAAATGCCAGGAATCGCACTCAGTTGTGGCATGGTCTCTGACCATAGCCACGGGCAGGACCGAAGGTCTCCCCGATCGCTGAAGATCTTTGTTGAAGAGACCTTCGGTCACGGTAACTGTCACGGTCGGGAGACCGTGCCAGAACATGCAGAGACGTTCGTAAACTGTCGCGGTCAGGAGACCGCGCCAGAACGTAGATACCCCTCGCCTGGGGCAAAATGCGCAGCGCCGTGCGCATCGGGACACGAGAGCGGGCGCAAAGTGTCCGGCGCAAGGCGCGGCTCCGATTCGATTCGGAACGCCGGCCACAAGGGCCGGGACTACCGCCTGAGAGCCACCGGATACCGATCGTTCCATTCTGGCCGTACGTATTTTGTTTCGACGAGTTCCGCCACGCGCTGCCGCGGCCAGTTGGTTGCCGTGCCCGACACCGGCCAGGCGGTTTTGACGAGGGCGCGGAGCGCGTCGCCGGGCAAGGGAAGATTGGTGACAAACGCTGCGTGATCGCGGCCGGCGCGGTAGTCGGGCTGGCGCGGCGGCATCGACAGACACGCGGTGATCAGCGAGAGCGGGAAGTCGTAGAGCAGCGTGCCGTGATAGAGCAAATGGCTGCGCCGCACGCGCAGGCTGTTGCCCGAGAATTTGCGTCCGGCGATCGCCAGGTCGCTCGTGCCGCGGCGCTCGGCGGCGAAGCCGTGCTCGCGCAGCGCGGCCGCGAGTGTTTC
>DATFDL010000397.1:0-3186 GCA_035252155.1 Pirellulales bacterium
TCCCTACAGATGCCATTGGGCGATGCTTTCCTTTCACGCCGAGCCTGGCGGAACAGGCTGCGAGGCAGGATGTCTCTTGCTACAATATTCTCATGAAGCCAACTACAAAAAGACCCCCAGCGAAAGATCAGCCGGGGCATCGCCAAGGCTCTGCCCCAGCCACCGGTTGCTCGTAATTCATCCTTGATTCGCAAACCTGCTATGAGTCATCCTTGCCCGCTCGATCGACGCCAGTTGCTCAGTCTGGGCGGCTGCGGTTTCCTGGGTCTCACGCTGCCGCGGCTGTTGGCGGCCGAGACACGTCCAGCCCCGCGGGCCCGGGCCAAGTCGGTGATCTTTCTCTATCAATTCGGCGGCCCGAGCCAGCTCGATATGTTCGACATGAAGCCGCAGGCCCCCGAAGGCATCCGCGGCCCGCTGAAGCCCGCCGCCACCAACGTGCCGGGCTTGAGCATCTGCGAGCAACTGCCCCGCGTCGCCCAGATGATGGACAAGGTCACGCTGGTGCGGAGCATGCACCATACGATGAAGAACCACAACTCGGCGTCGTATTACGCCCTGACCGGGCATGCGCCGCCGCTCGACGACATCCGCCTGCGCGATTCACTCGATCTGTTTCCCGCCTATGGGTCGGTCGTCGATCGCCTAGCGCCGGTGGCCGACGGCATGCCGACGTTTGTGGCCTATCCCTACGTGCTGCGCGACGGGGCGGTCACGCCCGGCCAACACGCCAGCTTTTTGGGCAAGGCCCACGATCCGCTGCTGATTACCGAAGACCCCAACCGCGAATCGTTCCGGCTGCCCGAGCTCAGCCTGCCGCAAAACCTGCAGCTGGAGCGGCTGGAGAACCGCCGCGAGCTGCAAAAGCTGGTCGATCGCCAAAGCCGGCTCTTGGAAACCTCGGCCGCCGCCCGCGGGCTCGACGCCTATTACGACAAAGTGCTTTCGATGCTCAACTCGCCGCGCGTGAGCCGGGCGTTTGACCTGTCGGCCGAGCCGGCCGCCCTGCGCGAGCAATACGGCCGGCACACCTACGGGCAAAGTTGCCTGCTGGCGCGGCGGCTGGTCGAGGCGGGCGTGCGGTTTGTGAACGTTTATTTTTCCGATTCGATCGGCGGGCAAAGCACCACGTCGGGCGGTTGGGACACGCACGGCTTTAACAACACCCGCATGTATCCGATCATCGAAAAGCGGCACTTGCCGATCACTGACCAGACGCTGCCGACCTTGCTGACCGATCTCGACCAGCGCGGTCTGCTCGACGAAACGCTAGTGGTCTGGATGGGCGAGTTTGGCCGCACGCCCAAGCTGAACCAGAACATCAGCCGCGACCACTGGCCGCAGTGCTACACGGTGCTGCTGGCCGGCGGCGGCGTGAAGCGGGGATATGTCCACGGCGCTTCCGACAAGCACGCCGCGTTTCCCGACCGCGACCCCGTGCGCCCCGACGACCTGGCCGCCACGATGTTTTATTTGCTGGGCATCGACCCGCAGACCGAGGTTTACGACACCGCGAACCGGCCGCTGGTCATCGCGGCGGGCAATCCGGTGATGGGGCTGGTGGTGTGACGGCGGCCGATCGCGGTCGGCTGAAGAGCCTTGTTGACAAGCCGAACGGGCGCGCTACGATAAGATCAATTTCCTTCGCGAGCGTTCGGGCAACCGATTCCTCAAATCGGTTCCTACGCCTTTGTCCGCACCACCTTTGTGCCCACCCGGTTCTCGACATCTTTGTCCCCACCTTTGTCCCGCCCCACGTTCGATGGCAAAACGGAAGCGATACGTGACGCAAGCGAAACAGCCTCCGCAGGGCATCGAGGAGAGCATTCGACTCCTTGCGCGAAAGTATGCCGACCGTCTCAAGAAGGCTATCGACGATCGCCTTGAGGAAATGAAGAATGATGACAGGTCGCACATTCTGATCTACCAGGTCTTGGGCGTCGGGGATCAGGAAGGGCGTCTCGTCGATGAGTACCAGAACAAAGGACGATTCCTCTATAAGTATGCTGGTTCGTTCCTGGAGGAGGCTGCCAAACTCTGTTTTCTTGAAAGGTTTCCAGACTCTGGGTCAGCTCGGGTGCCGAATACTCAGGGTCGCAGGCCCAAGACGTTTGAAATCGATTGCCTCATCGGTTCCGATGGAATCGAAATCAAGTGGAGAGATGCAACAACCGATGGCGACCACATTACGAAGGAACATACTCGCATTCGTGCGATAGTGGACGCCGGACATACGCCGATTCGTGTCATGTTCTACTATCCAAACCGGATCCAAGCGATCAAGATCCAGCAGACGCTTGAAACGCTCTACAAAGGCGTAGATGGCCAATACCACTATGGGGACGCCGCGTGGGGGTACGTGAAGAAACGTACTGGCGTTGATCTATTTGCGATCCTACAGACTCTGGCAAAGGAAAATGCACCCAAGAGCTGAGGTCCAAGTACACCTGGGCGACTGCTTACCCATCGTCCAAGCGATGGAGTGCGGCAGTGCGGATTTGGTCTACCTTGATCCTCCGTTTTTTACCCAAAAAGTTCACCGACTAGCCCCACGTGACCGCTCGAAAGAGTTTTCGTTCGAGGATCTCTGGCCTTCGCAGAAAGAGTACGGCACGTTTTTGCTTCAGCGCCTTCGCGCGGTTCACAGAGTGATTTCGAATCGTGGATCGCTTTTCTTTCACTGCGACCGTAACGCCGTCCACCTCGCTCGACTGGTGCTTGATGAACTGTTCGGTCCCGAGCGTTTTCGCTCGGAGATCATCTGGCATTACCGAAGATGGTCCAATGCACAGCGAGGCCTATTGCCGGCGCATCAGACCATTCTGTATTACACGAAATCGGACCAATACACGTTTAACGAGATGTGGACCGAGTATTCTCCGGCGACGAATGTGGACCAGATTCTTCAACGCCGGTCTCGCGATGAGTTCAACAAGTCCATCTATGATCGTGACGACGACGGAAACGTAATCGCAAATGGAAACAAGCCCGGAGTTCCGCTTAGCGATGTTTGGGACATTCCTTTCTTAAACCCAAAGGCGAAGGAGCGGACCGGTTATCCCACACAGAAGCCACTATCGCTCTTAGAGCGAATCATCACTCTCACAACCAATGAGGGCGATTGCGTGCTCGACCCGTTCTGCGGGAGCGGAACGACGTTGGTCGCGGCGCGATCCCTCCGCAGGG
>DATFDL010000398.1:0-24838 GCA_035252155.1 Pirellulales bacterium
GACTGAAGGCGCGACTTTCAGCGGAACGCTGGCCACGTTCAACGACAGCACGACTACCGACACGGCCAGCACGTTTACGGCGCTCATCAATTGGGGCGACGGTACGAGTCAAACGACCGGTTCGGTGACCGCCAACACCGATGGCGGCTTCAACATCACCGGCTCGCACGTCTATACCGAAGACGTGGGAATCGGCACCGTCAGCGTCGTGGTCATCGATGCGCAGAGCAATAAGACGACCGTCACCAGTACGGCCACAGTGAGCGAGGCCGACTTTACGTCTTCGGGTACGACAATCGCGCTGACCGAGGGCAACTCGTTCAGCGGCTCGGTCGGCACGTTCAACGATGCCGACGACGCGGGCAACGCCAATAAGTTCGTGGCCAGCATCAACTGGGGCGACGGCAGCAGCGTGACCACGACTTCGGTGACTGCCAACGGCACCAACGGATTCAGCGTCGCGAGCAGCCACACTTACGCCGACGAAGGGACGTTCACGGTTACCGCGACGATTTCAGAAATCGGCGGCTCCACGAGCTCGCCCACCGCCGGCGCGATCGGCGTGATCACCAGCTCGGCGGTGGTGGCCGAAGCCGATTCGTTCACCGGCACCGCCACGGCCATCAGCGCCACCGAAGGATCGACCTTCTCGGGCAACCTGGCCACGTTCACCGATAGCGACACCGCCACCCCGGCCAGCGACCTTACCGCCACCATCGACTGGGGCGATGGAACGACCCTTGATACGGTCGCGGTGAACGGCGGCAATGGTAATTTCACGGTAGCCGGCAGCCATGTCTACAGCGACGAAGGCACGTTCAGCGGCGTGAAGGTCACGCTGGCCGAAAAATCGCCCGGCACCGCCTCGGCCTCGGCCACCACCACAGCGACCGTGGCCGAAAGCGATTCGTTCACCGGCGCGGCGCGGACAGTTACCGCCAGTCAGGCCGCCACCGTCTCGGGCGCCACCGTGGCCACGTTCACCGATAGCAATCACGCGACGACGGCCAACCAACTTTCGGCCACGATCAACTGGGGCGATGGCACGAGTGGCACCGGAACGGTGAGCGGCTCGAACGGCAATTTTTCAGTCGCCGGCAGTCACACGTACACCGCGTCCGGCAGCTTCGCGGTGACGGTGCAGTTGACGGAGAGTTCACCTGGCACTGCGAGCGCCACCGTGACGAATAGCTCGGCCGTTGTGCTTGACCCCGATTTCACGGCCACCGCCGCCACCGTCGCGTCGCCGTCCGAGGGAACCGCGCTGGCCACCACCACGTCACTGGGCACCTTCGCCGATCCCGATGGCAGCACGTCTGCTTCGGACTACACGGCCACTATCGACTGGGGCGACGGCAGCAGCTCCACCACCGGCTCGGTAAGCGCCGATGGTAGCGGCGGCTTTAGCGTAACCGTCGGCCACACCTACGCCGACGAAGGCACATTCACCGCGACCGTGATGGTGTCGCTGACTGGCACTTTGGTTGGCATTTTCGCCAACACCATCAGCGTGGCCGACGCCGATACGACACTGACCGGCACCGGCGCGATGGTCACGGCCACCGAACAGTCGTCGTTCACCAGCCAGCTTGCCACCTTCACCGACAACAACACCACCGCCGATCCGGCCGACTTCACCGCCGTGATCGATTGGGGCGACGGCACGAGCGCGACCACCACTTCGGTGACGGGCGGCGCCGGCACACTGACCATTTCTGGCAGCCACACCTATGCCGACGAAGGCACATTCACCCCGACCATCACGCTAAGCGATCCGGGCGGTTCGACGGCTTCGGCCACGGCCACAATCCATGTCGCCGATGCCGATAGCCTGACGGCAACGCCCGGCACCATTTCGCTGACCGAGGGCAGCACGTTCAGCGGCAACGTCGCCACATTTACAGATACCGATACGAACACAGCGGCCAGCGACTTCAAGGCCACCATCGACTGGGGCGACGGCAAGACCGACACCGTCTCGGTGACCGGCTCGGCGGGCAACTTCACGGTGCCCGGCACTCACCTCTATGCCGACGATGGATCGTATACCGTCAAGGTGACGATTGCCGACGACGGCACCGGCGCCGCGACCGCCACGACGACTTTCACCGCGACGGTGGCCGAGGTCGATCTGTCGGGCACGGCCGATACGATCACCGCGACCGAGGGGACGGCCTTTAGCGGCACCGTGGCCACCTTTACCGACACCGGCAGCCCGGATACCGGAGCGAACTATCACGCGACGATCAATTGGGGCGACGGCAACACCACCAGTGGCACGGTCAGCAGTGTGGGCGGCAACCTAGTGGTGAGCGGCAACCACACGTACAGCGACGAAGGAACGTACACGACTTCGGTGACCATTACTGAAGTCGATGCCTCGGCGACGGCCTCGGCCAGCGGCGTATTTACGGTGGCCGACGCCGACCAACTGACGGCCACAGCGGTCAGCGCTTCGGCCACCGAGGGCGTCACGTTCAGCGGCAATCTGGCGACGTTCACCGATACCGATCTTTCGACGCCCGCCAGCGACTTTGCCATCACCATCGTGTGGGGCGATGGCAGCTCTTCGAGTGGCTCGGTGAGCGGCTCGGCCGGCAATTTTGTGGTGCAAGGCAGCCATGTTTATGCCGACGAAGGCTCGTTCTCGGCAATCGTGACCATCAAGGACAAGCTAGGTACGGCAGCGGCGACCGTCACAGCGGCGGCCACGGTGGCCGAGGCGGACGTGCTTACCGCCGGCACTGCCACGGCGATCACCGCCACCAGCGGCGCCACCTTCAACGGCACCGTCGCCACCTTTACCGACAGCAACGCGGCCGCCGTCGCCGGCGATTTCACGGCCAACATCAACTGGGGCGATGGCACAAGCTCAACCGGCAGTGTGACGTTGGCCAATGGCACCTTGAGCGTCGCGGGTTCGCACGTTTACGCCCAAGCCGGCAGCGAGACCGTCAGCGTGACGCTCGCCGACGACAGCCCCGGCACGGCCACAGCCACGGCGACCACCACGGCCACCGTGACGGCCTCTTCGCTCTCGGCCGTGGGTGTGCCGGTCTCGGTGCCCACGGGAACCACCGTCAGCAGCGCCACCGTGGCCACGTTCACTGACAGTGCCGGCAATCAGCCGGTTGGCAATTACACCGCCACGATCGACTGGGGCGACGGCACTACGTCGACCGGCACAATCGCCGCCAACAGCGGCGGCAACGGCTTCACGGTCACGGGATCGCACTCGTACTTTTCGCCCGGCGACCGGCAACTGACGATTACGATCAGCACGACCGGCGGTGTGTCGACGCAGGCGGTGACGACCGCCACGATCGGCAGCAGCACCGAGCGGTTCGTGGCCCAGGTCTATCGCGATCTCTTGAAACGTGAGGCCGAGCCGCAAGGCGAAGAGTACTGGACGAACCTGATCAACAGCGGCCACACACGGGCCGAGGAAACGCTCAACATCGAGCGGAGCATCGAGTATCGGCACGACCTGGTCGAAGGAATTTTCCAGCTTTATCTGCACCGGCAGGCCGATCCGACGGCACTCGATCTATCGAGCGCTTTCCTATTGACCGGCACGCCGGAACAGTTAAGCGGTGTCTTGGTGAGTTCTCCGGAATACTTCCAGAACCGCGGCGGCGGCACGAATCAGGGCTTTTTGAACGCCCTCTATTCCGACGCCTTGAATCGCTCGATCGACTCGGGGGCGATGGCCGCGTTGGCCGGCGACGACTTTAGTAATCTCACGGCCCGGCAGCAGGCGGCCGCGGCGGTCTTCGGCGGCAGCGAATACTTGTCAGACCTGGTGAGCTCGCCCAACGGTCGCGGCAACAATTCGTTCGCCAGCCAGGTCACGTTCGGCTGGTATCAGGCCTACCTGGGCCGCGACGCCGGCACGAGCGAAGTGTCGCAAGACGTCAAGTCGCTGCAGTCGGGCAGCACCGACTTCCAGGTGCAGGCCAACATCATCGGCTCCGACGAATACTTTGCCCGGTTCGGATCTTAATCACGGACGGATGCGGTCCAAGGTAGACCCGGCCTTGTGCCGGGCATTAAGGATTCGCGTCGAGAATCTCAGCCAGACTACAGCCCAGCCGGGGCATCGTTACACTCTTCCCCAGCCACCCGCCGCTGGCGGGCAAACCGGGGCGTTGCTAGACTCGGCCCCAGCCGCCGGCCTGAAAACTGCCGCGGCCGGCCATAAGGTCCGGGGCTACCCCGATCGATCACCGCATGCTGCACAATTCGATGATCCGCTTGCCGCGCTTTCTCGCCTTGATTCTTTGCCTCGCCGGTTCGGTCCGATTGTCGGCCGAAGAGGCGACGATCCACATCGATGCCCGACGCGTGTTGGGAGAAATCAGCCCGTATCTGACCGGGGCGTGCATCGAGGATGTCAATCACGAGATCTATGGCGGCATCTATAGCCAGATGGTGTTCGGCGAAAGTTTTCAGGAGCCGTCGCCGGCCGCGCCGGTCCATCGCTTCAAGGCATATGGCGGAAAATGGGAGCTGCGCGACGATGAAGTGTGGGCCGCCGCGGCGGCTGGTCCCACCTTGGTGAGCGAGCAGCCGGCTTTCGCCGATGGCCGGGCCGGTGTCGAGATTTATTTCAGCGACCGGCAGCCGGGCAATGCTGGATTGATCGTCAGGCTCGCCCGGCCGGGACTCGGCGCCGACAATTTCGATGGCTATGAGGTGTCGCTCGACCCGCAAGCACAGGTGTTGCGGCTCGGTCGACACCGGCGCAACTGGCAGCTCTTCAAAGACACGCCCTATCAAGTGCCGCGGGAGAAATGGATCTCCCTGTCCATCGAGCTGAAGGGCCACGCCATCGCCGTCTCGGTCGATGGCCAATACGTGGTCGAGTACGAAGACCGCCAGCAGCCGCTCGAAACGGGAACGGTGGCTTTGAGACCTTGGCAACGCGAAGCACGGTTCCGCAATCTCTGGATCGAAACCGGCGGCGCGCGTCGCAAGCTGGCGTTTGAGCCGGCGGCAAACGACCGCGGCCAGGTCAGTGGCATGTGGCGATCTTTGGAACGCGGCACGGCGAGCGGGCGGTTCGAGTTGACGACCGATCGGCCGTTCGTCGGCGCCCAGAGCCAGCAGATCGCGTTCGCTTCGGGCGAAGGCGAAGTCGGTGTCGAAAACCAGGGATTGAACCGCCAGGGACTGTGCTTTATCGCTCGGCGATCCTACGAGGGCCACCTCTGGGCGCGGGCCGCCACGTCGACCGGCCTGCGGATCTCGTTGGAAAGTCGCGATGGCTCACGTTCCTACGCCGCGGCCCAGGTGGCGGTCGAGGACGGCGATGAGTGGCAACGGCTGGAGTTCACGCTGACGCCCGACGCGGACGATGCCAGCGGGCGGCTGGCGGTGTCGCTCGCACAGCCGGGCGCGGTGACGTTAGGGCATGTATTCTTGCAGCCGGGCACATGGGGGCGATTGGCAGCCACTGGCGAAACGAAAGGCGGCGAAGCTCGCTCGAAGTATTTGCCCGATCGCAAGGACGTAGTCGAGGGACTGCAGGCGCAGGGCCTGACGATGCTCCGCTATGGCGGGTCGATGATCAATCATCCCGAATATCGTTGGAAAAAGATGATTGGCCCGCGCGACCGCCGCCCGCCGACGGCCGGCACGTGGTATCCGTACTCGACGAATGGCTGGGGGATTCTGGATTTTCTCGATCTGTGCGAGGCGGCGGGCTTTTTGGGCATTCCGGCGCTCAACATGGGCGAATCGCCCGGCGACCTGGCCGACTTTGTCGAGTACGTGAACGGCCCGGCCGACAGTGCTTGGGGACGCCGGCGGGCCGATGACGGCCATCCCCGGCCCTATGATCTGCGGTACATCGAGCTTGGCAACGAAGAGCGCGTCGATGCGGCTTACTACGAGAAATTCAAGCCGCTGGCTGAGGCGATTTGGGCCAAGGACCGGAACATCGTGATTATCGTCGGCGACTTTGTTTACGACCACCCCATCAACGACCCGCTGAACTTCACGGGCGCCGCCTCGCGGATCACCGGCCTAGCCGGGCACCAACAGATTCTGCGGCTTGCCCGAGAGCACGACCGCGAAGTTTGGTTCGACGTTCACATCGGCACCGACGGGCCGCTGCCGTCCCGTTCGCTGAGTGCCCTGCCGAGTTACGTGGAGGCGCTGGAGAAAATCGCGGGCGGGGCGCGGCACAAGGTGGTGGTGTTTGAGTTCAACGCCGGCAATCACGAATTCCGCCGGGCGTTGGGCAACGCCGAGGCGATCAATCTCATCGAGCGGCTCGGCGGGCGGGTTGCCATGGCCGCCTCGGCCAACTGTCTGCAAGTCGACGGCCAGAACGACAACGATTGGAACCAGGGCTTGCTCTTCATGAATCCGTGCCGGGTCTGGCCGCAGCCGCCGTATTTTGTCACGCAAATGGTTGCCCGGCATTATCAGCCGGTGGTGGTCGAGGCACGGGCGGAAGGCGCGGGCGGCCAGCTCGACGTTTCGGCGAAGCGCAGCGCCGACGGCAAGACGCTGGTGTTGCAGGTGGTCAACCTTGGCGAGCACGACGCGCCGACGCGGCTGCGATTCGAAGGCTTTAGCCCTTCTAAGCCGATCGCGACCGTTGAAGAGCTCGCCGCGCCGCTCGACGCTGTGAACACCGCGGCCCAGCCCGACCACGTGAAACCGCGTAAGCGCGAGTGGCGGCACGAGCTTGCCGGGCAGGAAGCGGGGTATACGTTTCCGGCGAGATCGTTCACCGTGCTGCGGTTTAGGTGAGGGTTCGGTGATTACCATGTACGGCATGTCAAATTGTGGTACAATTACCTTGTGTCGTACTTAAACGATCCCAACGAAGAACACGAAGTTGGGATTACCAATGCGCAGGAGAACAATCCGGATCCCGCAATAGCCGAGCTGACCAAACGGATGAACGCGGCGTTCGACGCGGGCCGTTACGCGGAAGCGGCCGCGATTGCTGTCAGCGTTACACAACGAAGCGTTCAGGAACTTCTGGAGACGTTCCTCCGGCACAAAGTGACGGTGCTGCGGCTAGACCATGAGGCGTTTGGTATCTACGCGGGGCAGATTGAGCCCACGTATGATCTGCAGGTAGATGGCGCACTATCGGAAGTCGTAGCAGCGGCGACAGAATTTGGAAATCGTCATGCGCAACAGATGATCCTAATAGCGCGGCGGTTGAAGCCAGGAGAAACCGATCCGACGAGCCGGCTGGGGCTGACCATTGCACTTGGCGAGCCTACAAATGCGGGCGAAGCGGTTCAAATTGCGGAAATCGCGCGAGCATGCGGTTTTCTCGGCGCGACGTTCGCACCGAATCGGAATGGTAGTATCGTGGTTTATCATACGGAGAGTTTGGAGATGACGGAGGAGGAGTTTGAAAACGCTGCCATCTTTCTGCTTGACGCGATGGCTCAAGGATATCCACACCTCCAGTTCCAGGTTGAGAAATTCATTATCCACATGCCCCGGATATGAGCGATTCCAGATCAACCGACGACGTAATGCGGGCCATAAACGAACGTGCGAAAGCTCAGGGCCGCTTCCTGACATACTCGTTCTCGGAGATCCCACGATCACCGGGTTCAATAGTTGAGCGGCCGGACACCGCAGAATCGGACGAGCGCATTCGTAGGGTGCAGGAATACATCGCACGTGTCAGGCAAAATCAGCCGATTGTGGTCACGCCCGGGGAGGGGACTTTGCCACGCATCGAGCGAATAGCGGCTGATCGTTGATCCAAACGAAGTCAATCGCGGGTGTTGAATTAGCGGCTTCTAGCCAGGAGGGACATGATCGACTACGCGCGATCCGAGAGAACGTTCAGCGAGAGTTTCCACCGCGCGACCCGCGGCGGTTGACGCCGGCCACATCGGGGGTTGGAGCGCAAATTCGTGCGGCACGCGAGACTCAGGGCATGACCTGGTACGCGGTGGCGAAGCGGGCCGGCATCCCGAATCCAAGCACGATTCGTGACATCGAGTATGGCCGCGACACGAAGCTCTCCAGCGTCGAGGCAGTGGCCCACGCACTCGGTTTGCGGTTGGAATTGGTAGAGGCATAATTCGCCGCGGGTAGCGTATACTTAAGGGAACGCCGCTCGCCGCGCCTTAGGTCTTATGCCCGACGCCATTCGCATCCAAAACGTCTCGAAGCGATTTCGCCTGGACGATCGCCGGTCGACGGCGCGCTACCGGACGCTGCGAGAAGATCTGGCGGAAGTGCTGCACTGGGGCCGCCGCGCGGAAGCGCGCGACCGCGCGAGCGGCGAAATCTGGGCGCTGCGCAACCTGTCGCTCACGGTGCCGCGCGGCGAAGCGTGCGCCATCATCGGGCGAAACGGGGCCGGCAAATCGACGCTGCTCAAAGTGCTTAGCCGCATCACGCGGCCAACTTCGGGCAAGGTGTGCGTCTGGGGCCGCGTCGGCAGTTTGCTGGAAGTGGGCACGGGTTTTCATCCCGAACTGACCGGGCGCGAGAATATCTTCCTCAACGGCGCGATTCTCGGCATGAGTCGTCGCGAGATCGCCGCTCGGTTCGACGAGATCGTGGCCTTCGCCGAAACTGAGGAGTTTTTGGAGGTGCCCGTCAAACGCTACTCGACCGGCATGCATATGCGGTTGGCTTTCGCGGTGGCCGCGCACCTGGAGCCGGAGGTTTTGCTGGTCGACGAAGTACTCGCCGTCGGCGACGCTCAGTTTCAACGCAAATGCCTTGGCAAGATGCACGGCCTGGCCGACGGCGGGCGCACCGTGTTGTTCGTCAGTCACAACATGCCGGCTGTCCAGTCGCTTTGCACCCGCGCGGTCTGGTTGGAACAGGGCGTCATCCGCGGCATGGGCCCACCTGGCGAGATTGTGCCGCGCTACCTGCTCGAAGGCAGCGCGGCCCAACAGCGGCGGTTCTGGCCTAACCCCGACACCGCGCCGGGCGGCGACGTAGTGCGGCTGCACGGGGCCTGCATCCGCCCCGCCAATGGTGCTCCGGGCGATCCGATCACAGTGCGCACTCCGGCAGTTATGGAATTCGAGTTTTGGAACCGTGTGCCCGATACGCAACTCAACCTCAGCGTCGTGTTGACCAACGCCGAAGGGGTCTGCATCTTGAACACGTTTCCGGCCGAAGAAGCCGACTGGCACGGTGAGGCGTTTCCCGCCGGACTGTTTCACAGCGCGGTACATCTGCCGGGCGACCTGCTCAACAGCGGTTGGCATTCGGTGGAGCTGTACGTGGTCAAAGACGAAACGATTGTGCTCGATCGGCACCCCGGGCTGATCTCCTTCGAAGTCTTGGACGGCATCGAGCGGCGGCCGCGTTGGCATGGGCAGTGGCAGGGCGCGGTGCGCCCGATGCTGCACTGGCAAACCAGGATGATCTCGACCGAAAGTATCGCGTCTTGTGAAGCACCACATTAACGAACTGGCTATCTTTGGCGGGCCGCGAGCGTTCGATCAGCCGCTGCACGTCGGGCGGCCGAACCTGGGCGACCGCGGGCGGCTCTTGGCGCGGATCGACGAACTGCTCGACCGGCGGTGGTTCACCAACGATGGTCCGCTGGTCCAAGAGTTCGAACGCCGGCTCGCCGAGTGGACCGGCGCCAAGCACTGCATCGCGGTCTGCAACGGCACGGTGGCACTGGAACTGGCATTGCGCGCTGCCGGCGTCGAGGGCGACGTCATTATGCCGGCGTTCACCTTTGTGGCCACTGCGCATGCCGTACAGTGGTTGGGCCTGCAGCCGGTTTTCTGCGACATCGACGCCGAAAGCCACACGATCGACCCGGGACGAATCGAGCAGTTGATTACGCCGCGGACCGCGGCCATCGTCGGCGTACACCTGTGGGGACGTCCCTGCCGCATCGACCGCTTGCAAGCGATCGCCGACCGCCACGGCCTCACGCTGCTGTTCGATGCCGCTCACGCCTTTGGGTGCACATGGCGGGGCCGCCCGATCGGCAATTTCGGGTTGGCCGAAGTTTTTAGCTTTCATGCCACGAAATTTGTGAATGCCTTCGAAGGGGGAGCGATCGTTACGAACGACGATCAACTGGCCGCACGGCTGCGACTGATGCGAAACTTCGGCTTCGCCGGTTACGATCAGGTGGTCAGCCTGGGCATCAACGGCAAAATGAGCGAGGTTTCGGCTGCCATGGGGCTGACGAGCCTTGATAGCTGCCATGAGTTCATTGCCGCCAACCGGCAAAATCACGAAGCGTATGTGCGCGAGTTGTCGGGCGTGTCCGGGCTGTCGATGCTCGATTACGACGCCGGCGAGCGTGCGAATTACCAATATATTGTCGTTGAGGTCGACGCCGAGAAAGCGGGCCTCGCGCGCGACGACTTGGTTGAAGTTCTCTGGGCCGAGAACGTATTGGCTCGGCGCTATTTCTATCCGGGCTGTCATCGGATGGCGCCGTATGCGGCGGCGGGTAATGGATGGCGGTTGCCCGTTACTGACTCGGTGGCGGGCCGCGTATTGTCGCTGCCTACCGGAGGTACGGTCGGGTTCGACCAAGTCGCGGCGGTGTGCAATATCCTCCGCACTGCGCTGGCCGACGCCGGCGAAGTCGGGCGGCAACTCGCCCGACTAAAAGCCGCGGCAACATAATCTCGTAGCAGAATTCGTGAGAATTCTGAACCGCATGGAATCACGGGCCAAAGTCAGCGTGGCGATGATGGCGTTCAATCATGGGCGCTTTATCGTGCAAGCCGTCGAAAGCGCGTTGAACCAGGAGACCGACTTCGATTACGAAATTGTCGTCGGCGAAGATTGCTCGACCGACGATACGCGAGAGCTGCTTTGCAAGCTGCAACGGCACGCGCCCGAGAGGCTCCGTCTAATTCTGCACGATCGAAACGTAGGGATGCATAAAAACCTGGCGCAGGTGCTGTCGGCCTGCCGCGGGCGGTACATCGCGCTGCTGGAGGGCGACGACTATTGGACCGACCCACACAAGCTGCAGCTTCAGGCCGAGCTGTTGGATTCCAACCCGGAGGTAGCCATTTGCCACCACGGCGCCCTGGCGGTCGACGACGACGGCCATCTGCCGCCGGCTCCGTTCCATCCGCAGCGTCCTCCGCGGCGGGCAACCGTCGCGCGGCTGCTCGACGGCAATTTCATCGTCACTTGTACGGCCATGTTTCGCAATGGACTGATCGCCGAGCTGCCGCCATGGTTTTATCGGGCACGGCTAGGCGATTGGCCGCTGCACATCTTGAACGCGCAATACGGGGCGATCGAATATATCGACCGCGTGATGGGCGTCTACCGACAGCATTCGGGCGGCATCTGGTCGACTCTGCCGCGGATTCAGGTGTTGGAGGCTTCGGCCGAAACCGCCGAACTAGTTCGGCCCGCGCTTCCCGCGCGGCAACGGCGCCGGATCTCACGAACGATTTTGCGTTGGCGGGCCGATGTTATCGAAATCATGCTCGGCGAAGGCCGCATCGCGGATGCACGGCAGTATGCCCAGGCCCACTTGCCAAGTTCGGCCGGTGGGCGGCTGCTTCACTTCTACCAGGGTCTTGCGGAAGAACGCCAAGGCCGTCGGCGCGCCGCCACGGCGCACCTGCTCAAGGCTGGCGCAAATGTCCGAGCTAGGACACGGATTGGCCCCGGTGACATCTTATTAGCCCTGGTTCGAGTGAATTGCCCGAAGCTTTATCAGATATTGCGGGCATGTTGGCGGCGGTGGCGGCATGATAAACTACTAGAATGATGTCTTCGGGAACTTCCATTTCTGTGCTTTTGCCGGCCTATAATGGCAGCGAGTTCATCGCTCAGGCGCTCGAATCGGTGTTGCGGCAATCGCGGCCGCCCTCGGAAATTATCGTGGTAGACGACGCCTCGACGGACGGCACCGCCGAGGTGGTCAGCGCGATGCAAGGTCTCGGTCCGCTGCGGTTGCTACGCTTGGATCGCAACAGTGGCGGGCCGGCCCATCCACTGAACGTGGGCTTGGCCGCGGCGACAGGCGACTATGTAGCGGTCATCGACCAAGACGACATCTTCCTGCCGGACAAGCTCGAGCGGCAAGCGCGGCAGCTCGATGAGCAACCCGACTGCAACTTCGCCTTTTCGCTCTGCGCCGGTTCTGATTCGCCGCACATGCCGATTCAAGACGCGCCTGCGCTCGACGCGATTGCGGCGCTTCGCTCGGCCGGGGAAGGCCGGGCTCTCGACGGCAGGTCGTGCCTCAGGCGGCTGCTGGAGCTCGGCAACTTTGTATGCGGCTTTCCAGGGTTCATGTTCCGTCGAAGTCTGGGGCTGGCGCGGGGCGGGCTGGATGAGAGTTTTCGCATCGCGGCCGACTACGATTTCGTCTGTTGGCTATGCACGCAGGGTGATGTCGCCTATTTGCCGGAGATCGCCTACCTGAAGCGTTTTCATGCGCGGAATCTCTGCAATGCACGCTACGCCATGCGCCGCGAGGTTTATCGCGTGCGCCGCCGGTATCGGCAGTACCAGCCCGAGACCTGGCGCACCAAAAGCGCTGCGCGTAAGGCGGTCGAAGCGGTCTCTGGCACGCTCGGGTTGCCGCGGGCGGCCGACGCCCGACACGACTGGGTCGAGCGCACGAAGGCCCTGCTGCGGCGCTGTATCTCGGAGAAAAGCTATGATCGGCTGCGCTCGATGCGTCGCCGACTGCGAGGCGATTCGCCGAGTCACGGCGCCGCCGCGACCGTGGACCGCAATGGAAACCGCACGTGAGCCGCTCCCTTTGCTCGGTGCTCATGCCGGTTTACAACGCCGAATCCTACGTCGGCGATGCGGTGCAAAGTATCGTCACCCAAACTTGGCGCGACTGGGAATTCATCATCATCGACGACGGCTCGATCGATGGCTCGTCGGAAATCTTGCGCGGCTGGGCGGCGCGCGAGTCGCGCATTCGCTTGATCGCTCGGGCAAACACCGGTTATTTGCGGGCCTTGAACGAAGGGCTGGGCCTTGCTCAGGGCGAATTCATCACGCGCATGGACGCCGACGACGTGGCGCTGGCCGAGCGATTGGAGCGCCAGATCGCGTTTCTCCAATCGCACCCGGATTGCGTGGCGGTGGGGTCTGCGTTGCTGCGGATCGACGCCGACGGCGACGTCTTGTGCGAGGAGCCGATGCCGGAAACGCATGAGGAAATTGAAGCACGGCTGTTCAACGGACTGGGCGCTCTCGGACATCCGGCCGTGACGATGCGGCGCGCTGCACTGACCGACGTCGGTGGTTACCGTGACGCCTACTACGGAGCGGAAGATCATGACCTCTGGTTGCGCCTAGCCGAGCACGGTCGGTTGGCGAATCTGCCCCAGGCTTTGCTTAAGTCGCGGGTACACGCGGAGAATTTCACCTTCGTGCATTATGAGCGATCCCGATCGGCAGTCAGGGCTGCCGTGGCCGACGCCTGCCGGCGCCGTGGATTGCCTTGTCCCGCCCACGACTTGGTCGACTCGGCTCCGCCACAATCGGGCGTCGACCGCATGCGGGCCTGGACCCGCAGCGCGCTCTATGCGGGCCACTATCGCACCGGCCGCAAGCACGCGATGGCCATCTGGCGGGCGGACCCGCGTCAGGCCGATTCGTGGATCTTGTTGATCCACGCGTTACTTGGCCCCTGTGCGGGGCCCTTGCGGGCCGCGTATCGGTGGCTCAAGCATCGCGGCAGAGACCGGCAACTGGCACTGTAGGGAACGTCCTCCGTGGCGTTCCGTGGGAGGGCGGGGCGACGTCCGCCCGCAATACACGGAACGCCACGGAGGGCGTTCCCTACAGACTCGGAAAAGCATTACCTAGGAAGGTCGTCCTACAGCGCGTACAATCTGTTTTGGGTAAGACGGTCATATCATTCGATTGCGGCGCATGGCTGAAGATTATTACAAGAGCTTGGGGGTAAGCCGCGACGCCGATGCCGCGGCAATCGAAAAAGCCTATGCCAAGCTGGCCCGTAAGTATCACCCCGACGTCAATCCAGACGATAAAACCGCCAAGAAAAAATTCCAGCAAGTGCAGGCCGCCTACGACGTCTTGAAAGATCCCAAAAAGCGGGAACTCTACGATCGCTACGGCAGCGCCTATCAAGAGGCGGCCGGCGGTGGCGGCCCACGGCCGGGCGGCGGGCAGGCCTGGCGCCAAACGATCAATCCCGAAGACATCGACTTTGCCCAGTTCTTCGGCGGAGAAGCGCCCGGCGGCTTTGGCGACTTCTTCACGCAGTTCCGCCGGGGCCGCGCGGCCGGAGCACGCCGCCGCGGCGAGCGATTCGCCGGCCAGGATGTCGAGGCCGAAGTCGAGATCCCTTTCAGCCTGGCCATACTCGGCGGAGAAACGCAGCTTTCGCTGCGCCGCGCATCGGGCGAGACCGAAACGCTCAGCGTCAAGATACCCGCCGGCATCGACGACGGCAAAAAGCTGCGGCTCCGCGGACGCGGCGAGCCGTCGCCCGACGGCGGCCCGCGCGGCAATTTGCTGGTGACCGTCCGGGTCGCCTCGCACCCGTTTTTCACTCGCAAGGGCGATAACCTTTATGTGAGGGTTCCGGTCACGCTGTGGGAAGCGGCCGGCGGCGCAAAGGTCGACGTGCCCACGCCCAAGGGCACCGTCTCGCTGCGCGTGCCGCCGGGCACCTCCAGCGGCGCCAAGCTGCGCATCAAGGGGCATGGCGTGGCCGCCGCGGGCCAGGCGCCGGGCGATCTGTTCGCTGAAATCCAGATCGTCATTCCGCCGAAGCTGGATGACACCGGCCTTGAGCAGATCAAACAGCTCGATGCCCGCTATCCATTGCAACCGCGGCGTGATTTGCAGTGGTAGTGAGACCTTACTTTCGCATGCTACCGTTCGGGCGTTCGGCGGTACGCCTCGACTTCGAAAGGATTGTCGCGATAGGGATCGCGCCCCACCAGCCATAGCCAGAGCGAAGCCAGCAGATAGGCCGGCAAAAACGCCGGTCCCCAGCGTTCGTATTGCCGCACGTGAACCCGCTCGTGATCGCGGCTGATGTCGAGCGCGGCGGCGGTTCGCCCGAGCACAGTGTGGCCCAGCGTCATCGCCCAGGGTTCGCCTGGAAAATGTTCGAGCAGCCAGCGGGCCGCTCCACCGTGAAACTCAAGAATGCGGCCCACGCGCCGCCCGCGTCCGCCGCTCACCAGTGCTGCCGCACCCACCGCAAGGCCCAGCAATGAACATGGCGCCGCCCAAACGATCGCCAGACCGCCGGCTAGTCCATTCACAAGTCTGTTCAACGAGCCGCGCGACATAACGCTTTAGCTATGATATACTGATAAAGACGACCGACCGTAGAGGCACAAGAAATGGAAACGATTCGATTCATACGCTGGGAAGAGCAAGGCGGCTATGCCCATTCAGCTTAACAAATACAGTTCTCGCATCACGCAGGTCAAAAGCCAGGGCGCCAGTCAGGCCATGCTCTATGGCACGGGCATGCGGCCGGAAGACATGGACAAAGCCCAGGTTGGCATCGCCAGCATGTGGTACGACGGCAACACCTGCAACATGCACCTGAACACGCTGGCCGCCAAGGTCAAGCAGGGCGTCGAGGCGGCCGGGCTGGTGGGGATGCGGTTCAACACCATCGGCGTCAGCGACGGCATCTCGATGGGCACCGAGGGCATGAGCTACTCGCTGCAATCGCGCGATTTGATCGCCGACTCGATCGAAACGGTGATGCACGCCCAGTGGTACGACGCGAACATTTCGATTCCCGGCTGCGACAAGAACATGCCCGGCTGCCTGATCGCCATGGGGCGAGTCAATCGCCCATCGCTGATGGTCTATGGCGGCACGATCAAGCCGGGCCATCGCGACGGCGACAAGCTCGACATTGTCTCGGCCTTTCAATGCTACGGAGAGTTTTTGGCCGGCAAATTGAACGATGCCCAGCGGCAAGAGGTCGTTCGCAAAAGCTGTCCCGGCGCGGGGGCCTGCGGCGGCATGTACACGGCCAACACCATGGCCTCGGCCATCGAGGCGATGGGCATGTCGCTGCCCTATAGCTCGTCGATTCCCGCCGAAGATCCTGAAAAGCTCGAAGAATGCGTTCGGGCGGGGCACGCGATCCGTGTATGCCTCGAGCGTGACATTAAGCCTCGCGACGTGATGACTCGCCGGGCTTTCGAGAACGCGATGGTGGTGGTGATGGCCGTCGGCGGATCGACCAACGCGGTGCTGCATCTGATCGCCATGGCACGGGCCGTCGGTGTTGAATTGACGATCGACGATTTTCAAAAGGTGAGCCGGCGTGTGCCCTATCTGGCCGACTTGAAACCGAGCGGGCGTTACGTGCAAGAAGACTTGCACCGGGTGGGCGGCACGCCCGCCGTGATGAAGTATCTGCTGGAGCACGACCTGCTCGACGGCGATTGTTTGACCGTGACCGGCCGCACCTTGGCCGAGAATCTGGCCGACCTGCCGGGGCTCGCCGCCGGGCAAGAGATCGTTCATACGCTGGAGAAGCCCATCAAGCCGACCGGGCACATTCAAATTCTCAAAGGCAACCTGGCGCCGCAGGGCGCCGTGGCCAAAATCACCGGCAAAGAGGGCGAGCGGTTCAGCGGCGTTGCCAACGTCTTCGATTCCGAGGAAGAAATGCTGGCGGCGCTGGAGCGCAAGGCCATCAAAAAGGGCGATGTGGTCATCATCCGCTACGAAGGCCCCAAGGGCGGGCCGGGCATGCCCGAAATGCTGACGCCGACCTCGGCCATCATGGGCGCCGGGCTGGGTCAGGACGTGGCCTTGCTGACGGACGGCCGATTTTCGGGCGGATCGCATGGCTTCATTGTGGGGCACATCACGCCCGAAGCCCAGGAAGGTGGGCCGCTGGCGTTGGTCGAAAACGGCGATCCAATCACGATTGACGCCGAGCGGAACTTGTTGCAAGTCGAAATCAGCGACGCGGAGATGGCCTTGCGCTGGGCGCGATGGAAAGCGCCGCCGTACAAAGCCACGCGGGGCACGCTCTACAAGTACATTAAGAATGTCAAAAACGCTTCCGAGGGCTGCGTAACGGATGAATGACTGACCACCTTCAATCAGGCCGTCTGAACGGGAAGGCAAAAAGATTGAGGGCAAAAAAATGAAGGAGAATTCGCGATAGAGCCGTAGGGTGGGACGAGTGAAACGATTCCCACCTTTGGCTTACCGAGCGCGACTCACTCCTCGTCATTAACGACGCCGCTGGGCATCTCCACCTTGGCCCAAAAGGGATGCAGGCGGTCGGCTCGCGTGCGGGCGTCTTCGAGCAACACCCCAAGGCTGGGCCGCACGCCCTCCGCCGGCAGACGGGCCGCCTTGCCGTTGACCTTCACCGAGATCTTTTGTTGAAAATCCACAATCTTCGGCGACAGCCACACGATCGTCTTTCCAGCGCCAGTCGTTACATTGAGCCCGTTTGCCGCGTTGACCGCCGCCTTGGTTTTTGCCGGGCGCGCGCCCTTGTTCGAAAACGCCTCCGGCTCGATCATTGATTTTTCAGAGAATTCGGCGAGTTCGACCCACCAGAAGAAATTGTCCCACGGGCGCAGACTATTGCAGGTGAATTCCTTCGGAAAAAAATCTCGCTCATAGCGCCCCATCCAATCGAACAGCCGCAAGATCTCGTCGGAAAAGTTCTCGTGGCAGCGACCCTGGTATTCAACCCAGGTGGCGTTGAAACCAGGTTTCGTCAAGTAGCGGTCGAGCTGCTTGGCATTCCTGCTGTCGACGTTGCCGCCGTCGAGTTGCCCGCTCACCAGATAAAACGGCAAGCGGCGCGCGTTTTCCCAGAGCAGCGGGACGTATTTGTCGTTGCGGGCGACAATGGGCATGATGCCCGCCCACAAGTCGGGATGGGCCAAGCCGATGTCCCAGGTGGCATCGCCGCCCATCGAGTGACCGCTGAGAAACACGTGGTCGGTGTCGATTGAGAAGCGGCGGCAGGCGTCGCGCAAGGTGTTCCACACGGCGGCGTGCTCGGCGGCCGAATAGTGGTATGCTGTTTGCCCCTCCACCGCCCAGGCCGGCGCGATCACGATATATCCATGCCGCGTGCCTTGTCCCAGCCGCATCCCGCCGGGGCCGACCGATCCTGCCCACCAATCGATCTGTAAGGCCGGCGTCGTGCGACCGCCGTGGAGAGTCAATATCGTGGGGTAGCGGCGGTGCGGATCGTACTCGGGCGGAAGCTGTATGTAATACCTCACCGCCGGCTCGCCCGGCATGCCGTCAACCTTCAGCACGTAAAAGTTCGGCGGCGCGTCCTTGGGCTGCTCATCCCTCGCGGCCTCGATACCCAGTGGCGGCAACATGTATTCGAGCAATTTGGCAACCAATTCGGGCGTGGCGCCTTCCTGCGACGAGATTTCCTTCAGCAGGGCGGCGCGTTTGGCCTGCGAGGGCTCGGCCAGATATTGCCGCACGAGGTCGCGCACCTTCACCAGCGACAACGCCACTGGCAAATTTCGCAACGCATCGTCGGCCCCGACCAGCCAGCCGCTGATGGCGAGCGCCAGCTTGTCTTCGGTCTTCAGCGTTTCGTCGTCTCGCAACTGGCGGTAAGCCGCCATGCGGTCCAAACTATGCAAATTCAGTTCTTCCGCGATCTCCTTTTGGATCGGTTTGATGCGCTGCTGCAGCGCATCCTCATCCAACGCCTGAAGCTGGCTATCGAATGTCTTGACGACTTCGTTCAAGCGCTCGAAGTCGGCGCGGTATTCGTCGAGCGTCTGCTTGACCGCTTGCAGCGTCTCGCCCGCCACACCCTCGGCCGGAAAGCCTTCGAGTAGTTGCATGGCCAGCTTGTGCTGACCCGCCGTGCGGCGGACTTTGATCTCGTCGAGGGCCTGCCGGGCAAAACGTTGCCGCAGTTCACGCAGCGTCGGCTCGAACTGCTTCTTGTTCTCCGGAAAGTCTGCGAGGATTTGCTCGAGCTCCGACTGGGCGTCCTGATAACGCACACCTTGCAGCAACAGCCGAACCAACTGCAAACGGCTCTCGATTTTTTCAGGATCGATCCGCTTGTGGACAATCTTTCTCAACGCGTCCGACGGAATCGAGCTGGTCGCGATCCGCATGTCCCAGATGTGATTCTTGCCTTTGGCCCACGCGATGGATTCCACTTTGGTATAGTCCGGCGTGATCAACGTCATCCCTTGCAGGATGCTCACCAGCCCGTGAGCGGTATTCATTTGCAAGGTTCGCCGGCCGAATTCGTCCCATGGATCGACTCGCAGAAGCGGCCCGATCGGAGTTGCCCGCGCCCCTTGCCGCACCACCGTCTGGTGGATGCGAAACGACTCGCTGGCGGGCAGGTCCGAGGCGATGGCCTCTTGCACTTGGAGCTTGGGCACAAAGATCCGCCGCAGGTTGTCGTCGCAGAGCACGATCGGCAGCGCTTCTGGGGCGCCGTCGGACGGGGCGGCCACCGCCTGTTGCCCCGTACTCGAAAGCCGGGCGAGTTTGCCTTCATAGACCCGGCCGTCTTTCATCACCAGCTTGTCGGCATGGGCCGTCGCGCCAATGAGCAGCGCGGCCACACAGGCGCCCCAAACCAATGTCACGTGATAAAACGGTCGGGCGGCTCGAAACATAGAAGGCCTCTTCAAATGTGCCGGGGTCTCTTTCATTTTCCCGCGCGGCGAACCTAAGTCAATTCGCCCACACGACTTGTCGGCGTTGACACGAGCTGGCAAATTCCGCAAAATTGGGAAGATGCGTATTTTGGAGGCCGGCGTACTTTGGCGTTGATTCCTAAACGAATTGTGGCTTTGGCCGTCGCCGGCTTGTTGCTGCTGCCGATCGCCATCGTGCTGGTATTGGCCACCGCACAACTCTTGGCGGCGATGCAAGACGCCGCCGGTGCCGCGGTTCTTCAGCGGATCGGCTTGGCGCTGGGTTTGATTTGGCTGCTTGGTTTGATTGGTCTGGTTTTGACGCTTGGGATCAATACGCTCGACGCCGACGACGAACGGCCAGGGGATAATAGCGAGGAAGTTGAATAGTCAATTCGAGGGAATCCTCTGATCGGTTTTGACGGCCAAAACCGGTAATGCCATCATTAACGTCTGTAGGGAACGCCCTCCGTGGCGTTCCGTGAACTGCGATTCGACGCCAACTCGCCCTCTTGCGGAACGCCACGGAGGGCGTTCCCTACAGAGGCCATTGCCGTCTTTGAACGCCAAAACCGATTAGCGCACGGATACCCTGCCGGCCACAAGGGCCGGGGCTACCTTACCGGGAAAGCCTCGATTAGGCTGGAAGAATCGTGGGCCAATTCGGGCTACTTCCCCTCGTCGCCTGCTCATGCCGGTTCAGTTTCATTGCACACAATGCCGCCGCACACTGAGTGTGGGGCAGCGTAAGGTGGGGGCGACCGTCGCTTGCCCCAAGTGTGGCGCGCCGAACACGGTGCCGCGGCCGGAGCGGGCGCCGGCCGCGCCTGTGGCTGCGGGCATGACCGAACCTTCCCCGGCGCCCACCACGCCCGGCTCCGCCGCTCCTGATTCACCCGTATTCCCCGAGGCAGTTGTCTTTGATGACATTCCCGACTTAATCGCGATGATGGATTCGATGCCGGTGGCATCGTCGACCGCTCCAGCGATACCTCCTGCCAGCGAGGCGCCTGCGACCGTTGCTCCGCCGGTACCACCCGTACTCGGTGAGAGCTTGCTGCCATCAGCGCCGCGACTTGTACCGTCGCCGCCGGTCAGTTCCATGCGCTCTTCCGCACCAGTTCGCCGCGGGCGGGACAGCGACGCGATGTTGCTGGTGAGCCGGAAGGTGGTCTACGCGCAGGCGGCTTTGATGGCGGTGGTGGCGCTGGCCGCGCTGACCGCCGGCTATTTGATCGGCCGCAGCGCCCGATCCACGGCGCCGTCGTCCGACGCAGTCGCCAGCGGCGAGCCGGTCGCCCTGGAGGGACATATTGGCTACACCTTCGCCACCGACGCATCCGAACCCGATGCGGGGGCGGTCATCGCGGTGCTGCCCGCCAAAACGCAGCCGGCTCGCAAGCTCGAAGCGTCGCTGTTCCATCCCGGCGCGGCCGAGGCATCGACGGTTGCGGCCCGTGACGCCCTCGAATCGCTGGGCGGGGCGTTGGCCAAGGCCGGCGATGACGGCCATTTTCAATTGGTGGTGCCCCGGCCGGGCGAGTATTATTTGCTGATCGTCTCGAGCCATGCCGAGCGACCAAGCGATCAGCCAATCTCCCGAAAACATTTTGCCAAATTATCGGGCTATTTCGACGCTCCCGCTCAGGCGATTGATGACAAGCGTTACGCCTGGCTATCTCGACGTTTGACCGGCGCGCCTCCGCCCGTGCGCCACGAGTTCCGCGAGGATTAGCTTCCTCGTAGAACGGAATTCATTCCGTTGGTCGTAGAACGGAATTCATTCCGTTCCCTTCTTCGAACGGAATGAATTCCGTTCCACGAGCAGGCTCTGGGTAATGGCCCGAAATACGCTTTCGATCTGGTCGAACTCGCGGTCGTCGGCCTGGCACAGAATCAGATACGCGGCCTTGGCGGTCCGGCAAGCGCGCACCAGCGCCGTGTTCGTCAGGTCGAGGCAATAGAAGTTGATGTCGTAGCCCAGCAGCTCGATGCCCGCCACCGTTTCGCGGACAGCTTCGGCATCTAGTTCGTCGTACACCTGCTTCATGGTCTCGAGCGAGGCATCGGCCAACGGTTGCAGTTCCTGCGTGGGAGGATGGACCATGACCGACCAAAACGCCCCGTCCGGACTATAGACGGTCACCGACTGTTCGCCGGCCAGCGCGTCGGCCTCGTCGAGCCGCCAACTGTCGGGGAACTGAAAATGGATGCCGAGTTTATCGTAAGCGCCGGGCATGGACGGGTCTGGTGCATAAAGCGGTTCACAATACCGTGAATCATACCAGCCCGGCGGACGATGCAAAGAAGCTCTGTAGGGAACGGACTCCGTGCCGTTCCGTGAACTGCGATTCTGGCCCGCTTCGCCCCTTACGGAACGGCACGATGTCCGTTCCCTAATCGGTTTCGAGATTAAAAATCGGCATGTGGACCGGCCGCCCTCGGCTGGTTCCGCGACGCCGACTGCGTCGGCGATGCACAGCCGAGGGCGGCTGTGCCACATGCCGGTTCCGCAATTACCGATCTTGACGTCTAAACCGATGAGAGGCGCGCTTACGTCAGCGACAGCCAGGCGACGCCCATCGCCGTCGAAAGAAGGGTCAAGGGGATTCCCACTTTCAAATACTCGAAAAACCCCAGTTCCGTGCCCGAGCGGCGGGCGCTCTCGACCACAATCAAATTCGCCACCGAGCCGAGCAGCGTCAGGTTGCCGGCCAAGGTGCTCGACATGGCCAATGCCAGCCAGGCTTGCTCGTGTTGAGGAATCACCTCGATCAGCGGCTTGAAGAGCAGCACCGCCGGCACGTTCGACACCAGGTTCGACAACGCCACCGATAGCCCGCTGACCATCACCACGGGCGACTGCCGGATTGCTTCCCACCGCTCAAGGCCCCAAGAGCGAACGACGTGGAGCTCGAACGCATGGACCACCACGAACAGCCCGGTGAACATAATCAGCAGCGGCCAATCGATGGTGCGATAGATTTTTTCGCGGCGTGTGCGGTCGAACATCAGCACGGCCGCGGCTGCCAAGGCCACCAGCGCGATCGGCTGCCCGGCGAAGAAGAGCGCCACTGTGGCTAACGTCACTACGACGCTTTTGGCCAGCAGCCGCCGATGCACGCGCGGCCGACGCAGCCGCTCGGGCTCGGCCGCCACGACCGTCTGTCGAAGTTGCTTGCGATAGACCATTGCCACGATGAGGAAGTTCAGAACCAATCCCGCCACGGCGATCGGCGCCAGCCGCGAGCAAAACCGCAGATACGAAATGCCCGATAGCGATCCGATGATGATGTTCTGCGGATTACCGGTGATCGTCGCCACCGAACCCACATTCGAGGCGGTCGCCAGGCCGATCAGATACGGCACCGGCGGGCGCTTGAGCCGCCGGCAAAGCCCGAGCACCAGCGGAGTCATCGAGACGCACACCACGTCGTTCACCAGAAATGCCGACAACACGCCCGACAGTCCGATGACCATCGCCAGCAGTGTTTTGGGGCCGCTGAAGTGGATGGCGATCTGCCGCGTGGCCAAGGCGAAAAAACCGGAGAGCTGCAAGTAGGCGACCACTACCATCATGCCGAAGAGCAGCACGATGGTTTCATAATCGACGCTTCGGGCAGCCTCGCCAAAGCTGAGCGAGCCGGCGCAGAGCATGGCGGCGGCTCCGACCAAGGCAATGCCGGCGCGGTCCATTCGCAGGCCCGGCACGCGGCCCAGTGCCAACCCCAAGTAGGTCAGGGCAAAGATCGCCCCGGTGACCGATGCCGCGGCTTCACTAGTCGACATGTCGGACCTCGGGAGCGATGACAAATATCTCGCGCGAGACAAGCTCGAAGACGGGCGACGGCAGGGTCTGCTCGCCTTCTTCAGCGGGCATGGTCGCCAGTTTGGCTGGCAAGGTTTCAGGCACAAAGGCGATTAAGCCCAACGTGGCGACCGCCCCCACCACCGCCAGTGCCCCAAACAAACCGCGATAACCCAGGGCCTCGACCACTTGCGCCGCCACCGCCGGCCCCAGCGCCGAACCAAACACCAGCGACGTGCCGACGATCGCCTGCGCCTCGCCTGCCCGCCGCGCGTCGCCCAGCCGATCGATGACCCATGCGCCGGCCAGCACCGAAAACAATCCGCTGGCGACGCCGTCGAGCACCTGGATCGCCACGATCTGCCACGCCGTGCCGGCCACGGCGATCAACACCAATCGTACGGCCATTGTCAACCAGCCCGCGATCAGCAAAGGGCGGCGGCCGATGCGGTCGGCCAGGCGCCCCGCGGGCCGGGCGATGAGACTCCAGGCGACCATGCTGACGACGAAGGCATAAGCGAGCAGGCGGTCGGGCGCGTGCAGCTCGCGCTTCAAAAAAAGTCCCAGGTAGATGCCGCCAGGGGCGTTGCAAAAGTGAAACAAGACCATCATCGCCACGAACGCCCACAGCCCCCGATCGTAGCCCGGTCGCGGGGCCGCAGATCGTACCTTTTGTAGGTCAGGCTTTCCAGCCTGACCTACGGCGAGAGCAGCCGATTGACGTTCGGCCATCCGGTGTTGATCTCGAATCAGCAGGCACGCTAGCACCGCCAGACTTTGGACGACGGCCAGCCCGACTAAGATCGAGCCGACGCCATGCCGCTCGGCCCACAGGCCGCCGACCAGCGCCACGGCCACCACGCCGATGGGGCGAAACAGCCGCAGAGCGCCCAGCGCTGTGCCGACGCGGTCGGGCGTGGCCAGCGTGGCCGCTTCGGCGCCCGACAGGCTTTCGACCAAGGCCCGGCAAATGCCGTTTTCGGCGAACAGAACCACCAGCAGGCCGAGCCAAAGCACGCCCTGGGCGGCCGGCAGCAAGAGGGTCGATGCCGCTAGCAGAACCAAGGCGACGAGCAAGAACGGCTTTCGCCACTGCAAGCGATCGGCCCACAGGCCGATCGGGAATTGGGCCAGCGCGGCCATCGCCGCCAGTGTCGAGATGACGCCGATCTGCCGATCCGTCAAACCTTTCTCGGCCAGATAGAGCGGCAAAAAGGGCAGCGTAAACCCGATGCCGGCCATACCCAGCATATACGCGCCGTAAAGTCCGATCCGGTTGCGAAGATTCATGAAAGGGCACAGGGGACAGGGAATAGGGGAGAGTAAATCAAGGTCCGGCGGTGGCTGGGGCAGAGCTGCGCGTGTGGTCTGCGATCAACGCAGCGCCTATTTCGAGGCGATGCCCCGGCTGCGCGTTCTGTCGTCTTTCGCTCCG
>DATFDL010000399.1:0-7201 GCA_035252155.1 Pirellulales bacterium
TTGCGTCCGCCGCCCTCGGCGGCGGACGCAACGCGAAAAGCGAAAAAGAGATTTTGGGGTGCGATTCGATCTAGCTTTCAATCATCGCCCGACCGGGGCAAGCCCGGCTCGTGGCGTCGTCATCTCGCTGTCACCCGGCGCTAAGCAACGACACCGTTTAATCCTCCAAATACTCCGCCAGTTCCTTCCGCAATCTCGCTCGTGCCTGGTGCAACGACGAATAGACGTTCGCCTCGCTGATGCCCAACACCGTGGCCACCTCGCGCGCCGGCAATTGTTCGTACATCGTCAGCACCAACACCTCGCGCTGTCGCGGCGGCAAGCTCGACACCTTTCGGGCAATGAGCTCGCCAAGTTCTGTGTGCTGGGCGATCTCGGCCGGCCCGGTGCTGAGGCAATCACTCACCTCTTCGTCCAGTGTTTCCATCCGCGGCCGGCGCAGCCGATCGCGGAAGGCGTTCACCACAATCCGAAACAACCAGGTTCGGAAGGCCGCTTCACCGCGAAAGCTTGACCACGCCCGGGCGACTCGCACCAAGGCGTCTTGCACCAGGTCTTCGGCCTCGTCGGCGTTGCCCGTCAGCCGCATGGCAAAGCGCAGCGCGGCCGGCAAATGCTCCACCACCAGCCGGTCGAGGGCCGCCTTCTCGTCCAAGGGTCGCTCTCCCGCCCCGCCGCGAATCGCCCTGTTTCGGTTCGTCGGCCCCTCTGTCAAGTTAGACGGGCAAGTTGGCGAAATCTGAAGCGACATTTTGAAGAATTGCGCCGCCGGGACCTGGTGTTGTGCAAGCAACCATCAGGTTATACTTGCTCGCAGCAAGACGCCAAATTGGGCGGTGGCTGGGGCAGAAGCCGCGCCAGTTGGCGCCGATTTGAAAGAACGCCTGGCCGCGGCGATGCCCCGGTTGGCCGCCCTCAAGTTGTTTACCGGGGCATCGCTGGCCAACGGAGCTGGTTCGACTTGCCGCGCCGTAGCCGGCCAGCTTCTGCCCCGGCCACCGAGATTCGCCGAATCGCATATACTCACCGCTGACAGGAACCATCCATGAAAAAAGACAAAGTCAACGTCGCCATTATCGGCCTGGGGTTCGGGGCCGAGTTTATTCCCATCTACCAGCGGCATCCGCATGCCAAGATGTATGCCATCTGTCAGCGGAACCAAGCCAAGCTGAATGAAGTGGGCGACGCCTTCGGAATCGAACGACGATACACCAAGTATGACGACGTCCTGGCCGATCCGCAGGTCGATTTTGTCCACATCAACACACCCATTCCCGACCACGCGCCGCAGGCCATCGCCGCGCTGCGGGCGGGCAAGCACGTCATGTCGACCGTGCCGATGGCCACCACCATCGAAGAGTGCGAGCAGATCGTCAAGCTCGTCAAGCAGACCGGCTTGAAATATATGATGGCCGAGACGGTGGTTTACGCCCGAGAATTCTTGTTCGTCAAAGAGCTGTACGAAAAAGGCGAGCTGGGCAAGATCCAGTTTTTGCAAGCCAGCCACCAGCAAGACATGGACGGCTGGCCCAACTATTGGCCCGGCCTGCCGCCGATGCACTATGCCACGCACTGCGTCGGGCCGTGCCTGGCGCTCACGCGGGCCGAGGCCGAATACGTCTCGTGCTTCGGCTCCGGCACGATCCGCCAAGAGCTGATCGGCAAATACAACTCGCCGTTCGCGGTTGAGACCACGCACATCAAGTTCCGCAACAGCGATCTCACGGCCCGCATCTATCGGTCGCTGTTCGACACCGCCCGGCAGTATCGCGAAAGCTTCGACGTGTTCGGCACAAAGAAGACGTTCGAGTGGCCGCTGATCGAGGGCGAAGAGCCGGTGATCCACACGGCCAAGAAGCCCGAGCCTGAAATTCCGCAGCGCGTCAAAGTGCCCGACTATGCCCATTTGTTGCCCGAGCCGATCCGCCGTTTCACCACGGGCGGCGTGTACGATGCGGGCGAGCACCAGCATCTATCGTTCGTGCAGGGCGGCGGGCATGGCGGCTCGCATCCGCACCTGGCCCACGAGTTTGTCTCGGCCTTGATCGAAGACCGCGATCCGTATCCCAACGCCGTGCAATCGGCCAATTGGACCTGCGTCGGCATTTGCGCCCACCAGTCGGCACTCAAGGGCGGCGAAATCGTGCGCTTGCCGGAGTTCACGCTGAGCGGCTGAAATTACGAGCGGCGTCTGATCGGTTTTGACATTCAAATTCGGCAATAAACCGAGATCAGTGCATTGCAGGGTGCCACGGCATCCGTCGCGGCGCGCTCGGCTTCGATGTTCTCGCAAGCGTTGCCGCCGCGGCGGACGCCGTGCTGCGTTGCCACCGCCGTGGCACCCAGTTGACGGCTTACCCAAATTAAATGTCAAAACCGATTAGGGAATGCCCTCTGTGGCGTTCCGCGACGGGCGGGTGGACGTCGCGCCCCCTTCGGGTTTGAGCCCGATGGTGGGACTCGTTTCACTCGGCCCACCCTACGAGCACTCCATGACGCAACGCGCAACTACACATCGAGCGGCGTCTGCCCGACGTAGAGCGAAAGAATCTGGCTCTGCACTTTGATGGCACGCACGAGCACCCAGATCTGCTCGGGCGAGAATTTTTCCGGATCGGAGCGGGCCAGCGTCTCTAGCTCAAGCGTCATCGCCGCATGTTGGTCGGTGGCCAATTGCAGCTTGAGTCCGGCCTGTTGCCAGGCTTCGACCAGCGCGTCGTCGTCCAGGCCATCCAACTCGTCGACCAGATTGGTCAGCAGCAGGCAGAGCCGAGCGATGTCGCGCGGCGATGCCGCAGGCTGAAGGTTTTGCAGGCGGTGGGCCAACGCTTCGCAAGTCATCATGCAGTCCCGGCGTAATGGGTCGTCACCGAAACTGTAGGTTAGAGTAACGCCACCGCGCGTTGGCAAACCAGCGCCCTCGGCCCAGCCCGTACAACCGGTAAACATTGCACGAGCGATGCTGCCGCGCACAGTGGCTGGGGCAGAGCCTTGGCGATGCCCCGGCAGGACGCGATAAGAAGGCGATACGGCGATGAGGCGACACGCCGACGGGGCGATGCCGCTTGCAGACGGCGGCCGTCTGTGCCGCGTATCGACGACGTGGTAAAATGACCGCATGGGAGTAGATGTTCAAATCGACATCGGTAGCCTCGACGCCTCGCATCGCCGTGCGCTGGAAGAGGTAATTGGCCGCCAACTTGCCGCGAATCAAAGGCTGGTCATCAGCGTCAGCGACGCCACCGCAGATTCGCCCGCCGCGAAACCCGCCCAATCGCTGGACGATTGGACTCGTGTCTATGACGGTCTCAGCGATGCCGCCGTCGAAGAAATCGACGCGATCATTAAGACGCGCGCCAACTTGACTCGGCCGCTTCCGTAATGGATAAAGCGATTCTCGACACCGATATTCTCTCTGAAGTCCTCAAGGCCAAGGACCAGGATGTTCTCACTAGGGCTAAGGATTACCTTGCCGTCCATCAACGCCTTGCGTTCTCAAGCATCACCTATTACGAAATCCTTCGCGGCCTGATTGCCAAGCGAGCCGGGCAACAGCTTGCCAAATTCTTGAAAACTGCCAGGACAAGCGATCTTCTGCCCGTCAACTTGCCGGTGCTCAGGCGCGCGGCTGAGTTATGGGCGGAGGCTCAAATGCAAGGTCATCCCCGCGACGATGCCGATTTGATCATTGCAGCGACTGCATTGGACGCCAGCAGAGAGCTAGTGACCGGCAATCTGGCCCATTTCACCTGGATTCGAGGCTTGCGGGTTACGGACTGGCGCACTCCCAAACCGTGACCGCCTATTTTGGAAGTCTTTATTGGTCGTGGGCATCACGCACGAATTCGACCGCGACATCGACGATCCCAATCTTTTCGCGCGTTTCTTCGCGAAGCTGGTCCATATCTTCACAGGCCTTTCGCATCGTTTCGGGATCAGGCTCATTCGAGAGCGCTTCTTCCAAATCCCGAAGCGCGGATGTGCTGTCGGTACCCATAATCACATTTTCAACGGCGGCCGAGAACGAGTCAATTCTAATGCGTTAGACGCGGCGTGGATGGTTCGGCAAGAGCTTCTCGGTCAAAAACCCTTCCAGCGAAAGGCACACCCACCACTTTTTTTCATTCTGAACGGGAAACGACCGGCGGCGGCCGAACGTGTCCGAATTGGTTCAGGCCCGATCGAACGGAAACGTCAGCACGTCCGAGATCGTCGCGGTCCCGCCGGCGAGCATGACCAGGCGATCGAATCCCAAGGCCACGCCCGTGCAGTCGGGCAAGCCGGCTCGCATGGCTGCCAACAACCGGCTGTCTTCGGGCAACGCCGGTTTGCCGGCTGCTGTGCGAGCCAGATTATTCGCCCGATTGCGTTCGGCAAGTACCGCCGCCTCCAATAGCTCGTGATAGCCGTTGGCTAACTCGATGCCATCGACATACAACTCAAATCGCTCGGCCACCGCCGGCGGACCGGGCCGCACCTGGGCCAGCGCCGCCTGGCTGGGTGGATACTCGTAAAGAATCGCGGGACGATCGCGACCAAGATGCGGTTCGACCAACTCGACCAAGAGCAGATCAAGCCAGCCATCGCGATCGTCGGCCGTCAAACTTTCGGGCACAACCAGGCCACGTCGCCGGGCCACTTCGGCAAATGCCGCCACGGGCGAATGATGCGGATCGACGCCCGCGTACCGTTCAAACGCCTGCTGGTATGTGATCGTTTCCGCGGGGCCACGAGCGAGCAGCTCTTCGCAGAGGTCGCTCAGCAATTGCATTCCTTCCGCCATCCCGTCGCCGCGGCGATACCATTCGACCAGCGTAAACTCGGGGTTGTGCAGCCGGCCTTGTTCGCCTTGGCGGAAGGCATGGGTGATCTGAAAAATCGCGTCGCCGCCGGCCGCCATCAGCCGCTTCATGGCAAACTCGGGCGACGTTTGCAGCCACATCCGCCGCGGACCCCCCGAGCCGCGAGGCACCTCGACCGTGAACGGATCCAGGTGCAAATCGACGACCACATCGGCAGAAAGCAGCGGCGTCTCGACCTCGATGAAACCCCGCCCATGAAAGAACTCCCGCACTCTGCGAAGCAGCTCATCTCGCAACCGCAGCATCGGCCAGCCGGCCATCGGGCGAAAATCGTCAGGCATTGAAAGCGGTCGGGATTCAGGGGTCGGGGGTCAGGGAAGCGGTCAGAGGCCAGCCGTCCGAGGCCAGGGTTTTGCGCAACCTCACACGCTGGAGCCGACTTTCGAGTTCGATCGAGAGCCCCGACCCCTGACCCCCGAATCCTGACCCCTGACCTCACTCCTTCGCCCGCTCAATATACTCCCCCGTCCGCGTGTCGATTTTGATTAAGTCGCCAATATCGACAAACGCCGGGCAGACCATTTCGGCCCCGGTCTCCAGCTTCACGGGCTTGGTCAGGTTGGTGGCGGTGTTGCCCCGCACCGCCGGCTCGCAATACTCGATTCGCAGCACCACGTGGTTGGGCGGCGTCACCGAGATGGGATTGTTATTGAACAACACCATGTTGCACACCATGCCCTCTTTGATGTACTTCCAGGCGTCGTCGACCTGGTCGGCCGACAGCTCGTATTGCTCGTAGCTGGCGTTGTCCATGAACACAAACGCCTCGCCCTGGCGATAGAGATATTGAGCGGCGATTTCGGCCACGTCGGCCGCGTCGAGCGAATCGCCCCCTTTGTAGGTGCGCTCCAGCACCGTGTTTCGCAGTAGATTGCGCAACTTGCACTTGTACAACGCGTTCCCCTTGCCGGGCTTCACAAAGTTGCACTCGATCATCAGATAGGGATCGCCCTCTATCTGGACCTTCAATCCTTTCTTGAATTCGCTAGTGTTGTAGCTGGGCACGAATCGGTTTCCTATCGGGCAAGTCAGAAAATGAACGAATCGCTGATTATAGCAAAGGGGGGCAAGCCTGTCCGCCCGGAAAATCGCCCGCCGCCACGCTGGCAGCGGCTGCTCAAAGACGCCATTCGCGATCCGCTCGAACTCTGCCGCCTCTTGAAATTGCCAGACCAGTATCACGCGGCGGCGGTTCGGGCGGCCCGCGGCTTTCCGTTATTCGTACCGCGCGGCTATGTTGATTTGATGCGCCGCGGCGACCCAGCCGATCCGCTCTTGCGGCAGGTGCTGCCGCTGGCCGAAGAGCTGGCCGACGTGCCGGGCTTCTCGGCCGACCCGGTGGGCGATGGCCCGGTGACGCTCGTGCCGGGCCTGCTGCACAAATACGCCGGCCGCGCCCTGCTCGTGCTCACCGGGGCCTGTGCCGTGCATTGCCGCTATTGTTTTCGGCGTGAATTTCCCTACCACGAGTCGCCGCGTTCGCCGGACGAATGGCAAAGGGCGATCGAGCGCATCGCGGCCGACGAAACGATCGACGAAGTGATTCTCAGCGGCGGCGATCCCTTGATGCTGCGCGACGAACCGCTCGGCCAGTTGGCGGATCGGATGGCCTCGATCGGGCATGTGCGCCGGCTGCGCATCCACAGTCGTCTGCCGATCGTCTTGCCCGAGCGAGTCTGCGACGACTTGCTGGCCTGGCTGCGCGGCACACGGCTGACGCCGATCGTGGTGGTTCACGCCAATCATCCCGCCGAGCTTTCGCCCGCCGCCGCAGCGGCCTTGGGACGACTGGCCGACGCCGGCGTTCCGCTCTTGAACCAATCGGTGCTCTTGGCGGGCGTGAACGACAACGCCGACATCTTGACCGAGCTCTGCCGGCGCTTGGTCGATCTACGAGTGATGCCGTATTACTTACACCAGCTCGATCGCGTGCGCGGAGCCGCTCACTTCGAGGCGCCCGAAGCCACCGGCCGGCGACTCATCGCCGAGCTCCGTCGCCGGTTGCCGGGCTACGCGGTGCCCCACTACGTGCGTGAGACACCCGGCGAGAGGCACAAGACTGTGTTGGCTTAAGTCGTGGTGGCTGGGGCAGAGCCTTGGCGATGCCCCGGCGATACATCGCGATGGGCGACAAGGCGAGGGGGCGATGGCGCGCAAGTGGATGTAGGCGTAGAGGGCCGAGCAGCCGTAGGGTGGGACGAGCCACCCCTTTCAACATGGTGAAAACCTGCTATAAGTCGCCTCCCCGTAGGGTTTTGGCTCTTTAACCTTTAGGAGGCGACAAGGATGTTGCTGAGCATTGTGGAACGATTCATCGAGAAGTGCCCTGCTGCCGTGAT
>DATFDL010000400.1:0-2182 GCA_035252155.1 Pirellulales bacterium
TGCCCAAGTTCGGCGGCTTGATGCGGATGAAGGCCGACCTGGTGCGGCAGATCGACAAAGACACGTTCGTGGCCCGCAACAGCTATGTCACTACCAGCCGCATGGCCCGGCCGCGCTATCGCGTGCAGTCGCAAGAGATGAAGGTCTACGACCGCCAGAGCCCGCTGGTCGATTTCTTCACCGGCGTTCCCCAGCGCGACGCCAACGGAGAGCCGGTGATCGAGCACGAGCAGATGGTGACGGCCAAGCACAATTCGATGTTTGTCGGTCCCGTGCCCGTCTTTTATTGGCCGCGGTTCACTACCAACATGGAAGAGCCCTCGACGCTGCTGACCTCGGCCTATTTTCAAAATGACAACATCTTCGGCAATTGGATCGAAGCGGAAATCGATGCGTATCAGTTGTTGGGCATCGAGAATGAACCGGAAGGCTTTGACTGGACGTTCACGGTGAGCGACCTGACCAAGCGCGGCTTTGGCGGCGGCACCGATCTGCTGGTCAATCGTTCGAGCCTGTTTGGATTGCAAGGTCCGGTGCAGGGCTTTGTGGATGTGTGGGGGTTGGAGGACAAGGGCCTCGACAACCTGGGCTACACCCGCATGCACATCGCCCACCCCGGTCCGTTCCGCGGACGCGTGCTGGGCCAATTCCGCCAGCAACTCAGCAACGGTTTTCAACTCACCGGCGAGTTCGCCAAGCAAAGCGACTACAATTTCCTCGAGCAGTATTACGAGGCCGAGTTCGACCAGCACAAGGACGAAACGACCGACATCGAGTTGAAAAGGTACGACAATAACACGTCGTACAGCGCCTATGGCCAGGTGCGCGTCAACCCGTTCTTCACGCAGACGAACTGGCTGCCGCGATTCGACCACTACATGTCGGGCACCTCGCTTTTGGGCGACCGCATCACCTGGTACGAGCACACCAACGTGGGCTACGGGCAATTCGAGCGGATCGGCCTGCCGCCCGACCCGCAAGACTTGCAACATTTTCAATTCTTGCCGTGGGAACTCACCGGATCGCACCAGGGCGACCGCGTGGCCACGCGGCACGAGATCGACGCGCCGTTTGAGCTTGGCCCGGTCAAGGTGGTGCCCTATGCCGAGGGCGAGCTGGCCCAATGGGGCCAAAACCTGAACAACGCCGACGTGGGCCGGGCCTATGGGCAAGCGGGCGTGCGCAGCAGCATCATGTTTTGGGCGGCCAATCCCACCGTCGAAAGCAGCTTGTTCAATCTGCACGGCTTGGCCCACAAGGTGGTGTTCGACGTCGACGCCTCGGCCTCCGACGCCAATCGCCGCGTGACGAGCCTGGTGCTCTACGATCCGGTGCAAGACAACGCTCAGTATCGCTTCGAGCGGCGCTTTATGTCGCTCGATTACGGCGGCACGCTGCCGCTGAAATACGATCCGCGGATTTACGACTTGCGGGCGGGCCTGCAAAACTTCGTGGCTTCGCCCAGCACCGAAATCGCCGACCGGTTCGCCGCGGTGCGGCTAGGCATGCGCAACCGCTGGCAGACCAAACGCGGACCGTTGGGCCATCGGCGAATCGTCGATTACATCGTGCTCGACAGCAGCATCGTCTACTTCCCGAACCCCGGCCGCGACAATTTTGGGGCGCCCTGGGGGCTGGCGTTCTACGACTTTCGCTGGCACGTCGGCGACCGGCTCACGGTGCTCTCCGACGGCGGTTACGATTTCTTCGCGGGCGGGCAGCGCACCTACAGCGTGGGGGCCACGCTCTCGCGCCCGCCGCGCATCAATCTCTATCTGGGCGTCCGTTCGCTCGGCGGTCCGTTCACCTACAACGTGCTCACCTTTTCGCAGAGCTATCAGCTCAGCCCCAAATGGCTGGCCACGCTCAGCACTTCAGTGCCGCTGGGCCACAACCGGAATATCGGCGAGAATTTTACCTTCACACGCGTCGGCGAATCGTTCATCACCAGCATCGCGGCCTACGTCGACGGCGGCAAGAATAATACGGGCGTCAATCTCATGATCCAGCCGCGATTCTTGGGGCAGACCATGTTGAGCCGGATGGGCGGCGCCAACGTGCCGCTGAGCAATCCGAATATGTTTGAGTGAGCAAGTCTCGACCCCCAATCTCTTCCAGTGTTGTTCGCCGGCTGCCCACCCGCCTACGGCGGGCAGCCGGCGAACAACGTGCGCGGCGATCC
>DATFDL010000401.1:0-4668 GCA_035252155.1 Pirellulales bacterium
TTCAGGACGATCGTTTCCAGTTCGACCGGGATGCCGCGATTGAGCGCGCGCGGCGGGCGAGGTTCGCCGTGCAAAATCTGATAGAGCAGCTCTTGCCTGGTTTCGCCGCCGAACACCGGCTCGAGCGTCAGCAATTCATAAAAGGTGGCGCCCAGCGAATAGATGTCGGTGCGATGATCGACGGCGGTGCGCTGACCGGACGCCAGCTCGGGGCTCATATAGCGGAAGGTGCCGAGCATGTCGCCCGTCCGCGTAAGTCCGGTGTCGGCCTGGAATTGGGCCAGTCCGAAGTCGGCGACCCAGAGTGCGCCAGCCGCGTTGACCAGCAGGTTGGCCGGCTTGATGTCACGATGCACCACGCCAAGCTGATGGGCATGGTCGAGGGCCTCAGCGGCTTGCAACATCAAGCGGGCCGACTTCTGAAAATACGTCTCGCCGCCACGGGGCGCGCGGGTAGTCATGTTCAGCGAGGCGCCGGCCGTCGAGCGCGCAATGCTGCTAGTGGGCGGGGGTTTTTCCACCGGCACAATGCCGCCCAGGTAGGCGTCGGTGGCGGCCACGTCGCCCGCGGTCTGTTGAGTGCGCGTGAGCGCATCGGCCGCGGCGCTTTTCGACTTGCCGTCAGCCGCGCCGGGCGGCGGCAAGCCCGCCTGCTCGCGCAGTTGCCGCAGCAACACCGCGAGCGACTGGCCCTCGATCAACTGCATGGCGTAAAAGTGCACGCCGCGGTCGGAACCGACGGCGTAGACCGGCACGATGTTCGTATGGTGCAGCAAAGCTGCCGCCTGGGCTTCGTTCTTGAAGCGTTGCAACTGCCGGGCGTCGAACGTGGCGGCGAACGGCAGCACCTTGAGCGCAACGCGGCGGCCCAACGACAACTGCACCGCTTCGTAGACCACGCCCATGCCGCCGCGGCCCAGTTCGCGAACAATCTGAAAGTCGCCCAACGCTCGCGGGGCAAATTCAGGAGACGCCTCGGAGCCCGCCCGATCGGTCGTGAAGCGATCGCCCAGCGGATGATCGGACGTGTGCGATTTGACGCACGGCGATGCGGAGCGGACCAGTTCCAGACCATCGAGGCACTGCGCAATGGCCGCGGCCAGCTCGGGATGGCGTCCCAAATATGCCTCGCGGTCGGGCGTCAGCCCTTGCTCCAACTGGCCGAGATATTCTTGTACTACCGCCAGCACGCGCGGGTCGTCGAGCTGCTCGCCGCCGACTTCGGGCGAGCTGGCAGGATCAAGTTCGGTATGGCTGATGTCGGATCCATTCATGCAACGTTCTCCATCGTCTGCCGCAAACTGGCCAGAGCTCGCACCCAGAGTTTTTGCACGCTGTCGACGGTCCGCGCCATGCGGCTGGCGACCTCGGGAAACGACAGCTCTTCGAAATGCCGCAGGATCACAACCTCGCGATAATCGACCGGCAGCCGGGCCAGCGCCTCGGCCAAGATCACCCCTTGCTCGCGCTGGGCCACATGCTGGCTGGGCGTGCTTTGCAGTGCGAAGAACCCCTGGTCGATCGCGCGCGACGACTGGTCGAGATCGATGTTCATGCCTTGCTCGCGCCGCAAGTCGCGGCTTTGGGTTCCGAGATAGTGCCGCACCAGGTTGGCGATTCGGCCCGAAAGAATGCCGCGCAGCCAGGCGGTGAACTCGGCCTCACTGCCGCCGCGAAACAAGCGAAAGTTGCGGTGGGCCTCCAAAAAAGTCTCTTGCACCACATCGGCGGCGTCGATTTTGGTCTGCAAACGGCGGCCCACTTCGACGCGGGCCAGCAGCTCGAGATACGGCCGGTAGGTTTCGAGCAGCGATCCCTTGGCCGTCTCCGAGCCATGTTGGGCGTCGTCAAGCAATTGGGCGGGGTCGGTGGTCATCGGCGGCTCGCGAGTCCTAATAGTATAGTCACGCCCGGTGCGGGTTTACCGCCGCGCGGACGGTGGCTAGACGACCGGGAACGCCCGTCCTACGATGGCGTTCTCTGGACAAGCAAAAACTTCATTATCGCGAGGAACACCCTATGACGCTACGATTGTTGCTGACTGCCATATTTGGATTGGTGCTGACCCTGCCCGTGCGGGCGGCCGACGATAATTCGTCAATTCCGGGCATTGGCCCCAAAGGCAAGGTGACCAAAGTCCACGGCGGCTTCGAGTTCACCGAAGGCCCCGCCGCCGACAAAAACGGCGTGATTTATTTCGCCGACATTCCGGCTTCGAAGGTTTATCGATTGGAGCCTGACGATAAGGTCTCCGTCTTTCGCGACCCCGCGAACCACACCAACGGCAGCATGTTCAACGCTCATGGTGAGCTGGTGAGCTGCGAGATGGATGGGCAGGTGGTGGTGGTCTCGGCCGACGGCCAACAAGCGAAACCTTTGGCCGCCATGTATCAAGGCAAACGCTTCAATGCCCCGAACGATCTGGTGGTCGATCGTTCGGGCGGCGTCTACTTTACCGACCCGCACTTTCGCGCGCCCGAACCGTTGCCGCAGGGCGTGACCGCGGTCTATTATGTGGGCGGCGGTGGTCTGGTCAAGCGGCTCATCGACGACCTGAAGGCACCCAACGGCGTGATCCTCTCGGTCGACGAGAAAACGCTGTACGTAGTGCCCAGCATGCAGGCCGAGGTGATGGCCTACCCAGTCGAGGCGCCGGGCAAGCTCGGCAAGGGCAAAGTCTTTTGCCGGCTTAAACAGCCCGAAGGGCAAGACAACCGAGGCGGCGACGGACTGACGATCGACACCAAGGGCAATCTCTACATCGCCACGGGCCTGGGCCTGCAGGTGATCGACCACGATGGCAAGCACCTGGGAATCATCGAGGTGCCCGAGCCGCCGGCCAACGTGACGTTCGGCGGCAAGGATTTTCGGACGCTTTACATCACGGCCCGCACCTCGCTCTACCGGGCCGAGATGGAAGCGAAGGGGCATCGCTAGAAGTTGTACATGCCGCCGATCATCACGCCGTGCAGGATGAGATCGCCGTTGGTCTTGATGTTTTGCATCGACTGCTGGTCGGCGAGAAAAGGCGGAATCTGGTTGTCGGCCAGCCCGACGCGCGTGACTCCCATCAGGCGATACGCCGCGTACGCGCTGAACCGCGGCGTGATCTGATAACCTCCGCCCACGTCGATTTGTCCGAGCGTCGATACCGTGCTTCGCTGGGCGAGCACATCGAAGCCCTGCAGGCCGTCGCCGGAATAGAGGTGCTCACGCATGTTGACCATATTGCCGTAGAGGCCGAACTTGGGCATGGCATAGAGCCGCACCCGCGGCAAGATGAAGTAATCGACCCGTGTGCCGATCTGAAAACCGACCAGCGAGTTCGTCACGCCGGTGTTCAGGTAGCCGGCAAACGCCCCGCCGTCGTCACTGAAGTTGGGCGAATTGACCGAGCCGAAAATCAGGTTGTCGTTGAACCGGAAATAGCGGATGCCGGCAATGCCGGTGAACAGCAGCCGCGGGGCGCCGCAAGTGAAGACCGGCGCAAAGACGGCCCGCCGCAGCGCGTTCCACTCGAAGTTGTTGAAGGTGTTGCTGCGCCAGATGGCGTGCTGAAACGCGTTGTCAAAATAGAACGTCGCGCTGTTCGGGCCGATGTTCACGTTGCCCAGGTTCAGCGGCGTGCTCAACTGGCCCGGAAGCGCGACGCTGGCGAAGCCCGTCATTGGGCCCACGCCCCAGTAGATGAATTGAAAGCCATACGCCTGCGGTCCGAACCAGCGGCCGAACATCACTTGTCCGCCGCCGGCCCAGTTCGAGCGGGCCATGCCGGTGTCGAGCAGGTTGGTGTTGACGTTCGACGAGTTGTAAGTGGTCGACAGCGCGTTCGGCGCGTCGCGAGTCATGATCAAGCCCGACAGCGAACCGAACCAAAAGCCCGGCCGGAACTGCATGCCCCAGGGCAATGCCATCGGCGGCAGTCCGCTGGTGTTCAGCGCTTCGCTGTAGGGGCTGCCGCCCAGCGATTCGCCAGGAGCGAGGCCCATCGACGGGTCGAAGACAGGATTGCCGGACATGTTGCCGCCCGGCGCCGGCAAAGGTTCGGCACCGTCGGCCCACACGCTGTCGGAGGCAAACGAATCGGAGATCTGGCTCATCCGCGGGCCAAGCCGACGGTCGGCCGTCGGACCGGCAAACCCGCCGTTTGAAGGAAACTGGCCCGCAAACGGCACCGGTCGTCGTCCACCGGCGGGGGAGCCATCTGCCGCGCGGGCCGGTGTGGGGCTGACCGGAGGCGGCGAAATAGCCGGCAGCGGCAACAGGCTGAACGGCTCTTCGCTTTGAGCGCGTGCGGCCGCGGGCATGCAAACCAGGCACGCCGCTATTGAAAAAATCACGAATAGGCGCATTGCGACAACTCTCTCCGTGGATTGTTAGGAGCGGACGAAAAATAACTTCGTCCTACGTGTCCCTCTCCCTCCGGGAGAGGCTAGGTGAGGGCCGACAAAAATCTGCCGAAGCTATTTTTCGTCCGCTCCTTACCAAAAGCATCGGCCGCCCACCGCCCGGAAGTTCTGGTTTTGGCGGCGGCGCCACCGCAGCGTGTTAAGATGTTCCCGTTCGGCAAGATTTTAGTCGCGTGCCGACGCGCCGCGAGCGCCACGGCACCTATGTCTAGTTCTCGAAGGCGCTGCGCAAACGCTCCGCGGCGGACGCCCCATGCAA
>DATFDL010000402.1:0-10397 GCA_035252155.1 Pirellulales bacterium
ATCCGTATGCGGAAGCCCTGTCGCTCTCCCGCAGCAATCGCGGCCTCGATGTGCTTGTTGGGATGCCTCGGTCGCGCCATGACCTGGATTAGCGAGTTGTCACCGTCTGCTTGCGCCCATGTTCACCATGTTCAATTCTACAATCTTCGGGCTTTTCATGCGATATGGCTCGCACGCGGCGCAGTGGGGGTTAGAATAGATTGCTTAGGCAGGAATCTCTGCCAACCGCTCGTCTGCCGAACGGCCTTGCAACATGAAACGACCGCCGCTTGCCCCGCCCGATTACGTCGATCCGGTGATCGAGGTCTATATGAAAGACGTCGACCGCACGTTGCTGCGCGAGAACCTTAAACTCACCGTTCAGGAGCGGTTGGAAAAGCTCATGAACTTTACGGCGTTTCTCGACGAGTTACGCAAGGGCAGCCAGTCGCGGAAAACCGATGAGTCCTAGATTTCAAGATCTTCTGCCACTGCTGGCGTTGCACGGAGCGATAAGTTATCGTCGGGGTACGGCAGCCGCGAGGGCTGCCTTGCGCACACTTCGAGGATTGCTTAATGAAACGGCATTGGCATGCTTGGTTCGGGGCACTGATGGTCATTGCGGCAATGGCCGCCCAGGTGTCGGCCGACGTGCCGACCACCACGCCCGCCGCCGGACTGCGTGAAGGCGCGCCGGCCGCTCATGCGTTTACCGGCGCGCGCATCGTCGTCGCGCCCGGCGAAGTGATTCAGCGCGGTACGCTGGTCATTCGCGACGGGGTGGTCGTGGCCGTCGGCGCCGAGGTCGCTCCGCCTGCGGACGCTCGGGTTTGGAAGCTCGACGGCAAGTCGATCTATCCCGGCCTGATCGACGCCTACGGCGAACTGTCGGCCGAGGCCTCGCGGTTGGGCAGCTCGGAGCGGCACGGGGCGGGCTATTGGAACGCCCACGTCGTGCCGCAAATCAATGCCGACGCCCGCTACACACTCGACGCCGAGATCAACAAAAAGCTCCGCTCGCAGGGCATTGCCGCCCGGCTGCTGGCGCCATCGACGGGCGTCATCAAAGGCGTCAGCACTTTGGTAGCCACGGGCGACGAGACCGGGCCGCGCTCGATTCTCAAGGGGCAGGTGGCCCTGCATTTGATGCTGACGCCGGCCCAACGCGCCCGCGACAACTATCCGATGTCGCCGATGGGCGCGATGGCGCTGGTGCGGCAGGCGCTGTGCGACGCCCGCTGGTACGCCGCCGCCTGGCATGCCTACGACGACGACCGCAATCTGCCGCGGCCCGAACGTAGCGACGCGTTGGCCGCGCTTCAACCCTATACGGCCGCCAAGGCGCCGGTGATGTTTCAAACCAGCGACGAGCTTTATCTGCTGCGGGCCAAGCAGGTGGCCGACGAGTTCGGTCTGCAGGCCGTCATCCGCGGCTCGGGCCGCGAGTATCGGCGAATTGACGCGGTGAAAGCGGCCGGACTGCCCGTCGTGCTGCCGCTCAATTTTCCTAAGGCCCCGCGGGTGGCGACGCCCGAGGCGGCCATGTCGGTTTCGCTCGAACGGCTGATGCACTGGGACCTGGCGCCGGAAAACCCCACCCGGCTCGACGCGGCCGGCGTGAAGATCGCCTTCACGTCGTTCGGCCTGAGCGACTCCGGCGCGTTCCTGGCCGCAGTCCGCAAAGCGGTTCGTCGTGGGTTGCCATCCGAGTCGGCCCTGCGGGCCTTGACCGTCATGCCCGCCGAACTGTTTGGCATGAGCGAACGGATCGGCACGCTCGCGCCCGGCAAGCTGGCCAGCTTTGTAATCGCCGACGGCGATCTGTTCGACGCAAAAACCAAAGTACTCGAAACGTGGGTGGACGGCCGCCGCTATGAGATCGATACCGCCCCATTGGCCGACCTGCGTGGCAATTGGCAACTGCAACTTGCCCGGACCGACGGTGGCAGCGAAACTCTGACGATGGACCTGGCCGGCGAGCCGGGCAAACTCTCAGGTAAGATCAAGCGGGGCGATCTGGAAACTTCGCTCACTCGCGTGGCGCTCGAAGCCTTGCAGTTGACCGCCAGCTTCAAGGCCGAGCCGCTGGGCTGGCCGGGCGTCGTGCAGATCAGCGGCACGGTATCGGCCGGCGACACCCAGTCGATCGAGCCGGTCGCGCCGAGCTGGCTCGGGTTTGTGGTATGGGCCGATGGATCGAAATCGTCGTTGCGCGCGACGCGTCTCCCTCTCCCTGTGGGAGAGGGCGGGGGTGAGGGGGCGCAGCCGGGCGATGCAAATCCGACGAAGGCGCCCGCCGACGAAAACGAAGCGCGGGCCGCACTCTATGCCGTCAATTATCCGCTCGGCGCCTTCGGTGTCTCCGGCCCGCCGGACCAGCCGCCCGCCGTCGCGTTTCAGCACGCCACAATCTGGACGAGCGGCCCCAATGGCAAGCTCGAAGACGCCACGCTCGTTATTACCGCGGGCAAGGTGACCGCCGCCGGCCGCGACGTGGTCGTTCCCGAGGGGGCCACCGTCATCGACGCCACCGGGAAACACATTTCGCCGGGCATTATCGACTGCCACTCGCACGTGGCCACCGACGGCGGCATCAACGAAGCGGCCCAAACCATCACCGCGGAAGTGCGGATCGGCGATTTTATCGACCCCAACGACGTGCAGATCTATCGGCAATTGGCCGGCGGCGTCACCACGGCGAATGTCTTACATGGTTCGGCCAACACGATCGGCGGCCAGAATCAGGTTGTCAAGTTCCGCTGGGGCGCGCTGGCCGATGAGATGAAGTTCGCCGGCGCGCCGCCGGGCATCAAGTTCGCGCTGGGCGAAAACGTCAAGCAGAGCAACTGGGGCGACCAGTTCCGCAGCCGATATCCACAGACCCGAATGGGCGTCGAGCAACTCGTCCGCGACGCCTTTATTGCCGCCCAGCAGTATCGCCGACGCTGGGCCGAATGGCGCGAAAAACCGAGCGGACTTCCGCCGCGCGTCGATTTGGAACTGGAGCCACTGGTCGAAGTGCTTGATGGTAAACGGCTGGTTCACTGCCACAGCTACCGCCAGGACGAGATTCTGGCGTTTCTCCGCGCTTGTGAAGAGTTCTGCGTGAAGGTCGGCACGCTGCAACATATTCTGGAGGGCTACAAGCTGGCCGACGCCATCGCCAAGCACGGCGCGGGGGCCTCGAGCTTTTCTGATTGGTGGGCATACAAGTTCGAGGTACTCGACGCCATTCCGTATAACGGCGCGCTGCTGCATCAGGCCGGCGTGGTGGTGTCGTTCAATTCCGACGATCCCGAGCTTGCCCGGCGGCTCAATCTCGAGGCGGCCAAGGCTGTGCGGTACGGTGGCATCGACCCCGTCGAGGCGTTGAAATTCGTCACGCTCAATCCGGCCAAGCAACTCGGTATCGACGGGCAGGTCGGCTCGCTCGAGCCGGGCAAAGATGCCGACTTGGCGGTCTGGAGCACCTCGCCGCTTTCGAGCTACGCCTGCTGTGAGCAAACCTGGATCGACGGCCGCAAATATTTTGATCGCCAGGACGATCTGCGCCGCCGCGGCGAGACGGCCAAGATGCGGGCCGCCTTGGTCCAGCGCGTGCTGGCGTCGGGCGAAGAGACCGCGGGGCCGGACGACGACCAAAAAGAGCGATATCCGCGCGAGGACGAGTTTTGTCCGCATGGGCATGAGCATGATTGGGTGGAGGAGTAGATGGTAAACAAGATCATAGGGTTGGTGGTGTGCGTCGACCTGTTCGCTGGCCTGGCCCACGCTTCGCCCGAAATTCCCGGCGCGGCCCAAGACCATCCCATCGCCTTGATCGGCGGAACGGTCCATCCGGTCTCGGGTCCGGAGATCGAAGGCGGCACGCTGCTCTTCGACGGCGGAAAAATCATCGCCGTGGGCAAGGACGCCGCGTTGCCGGCCGGCGTCGAGAAGATCGATGCGACCGGCAAGCACATTTATCCCGGCTTGATCGACGCCTTCACGTACCTGGGGCTGACCGAAATCGCATTGGTCCGGGCGACCAACGATCACTCGGAGACAGGTCGGATCAATCCCAACGCCAAAGCCCAGGTGGCCATCAACCCCGACAGCGAGCTGATACCCGTGGCCCGTTCAGGCGGCGTGCTCAGCGTGCTCACGGTGCCGGGGGGCGGATTGATCTCCGGCGCTTCCGCCCTGGTTCAGTTAGACGGCTGGACTTGGGAAGAGATGACGCTCAAGCCGGTGGCGGGCGTTCACGTGCGCTGGCCGCAGATGGCGCCGGTCTTTACTTGGTGGCAAGAGATGTCGGCCCAAGAGCAACTGCAAACACGCGACAAGGCGCTGGAAGAGATTCATCGCACGTTCGACGAGGCCCGCAGCTATGCCGCTGCTCGGCGGGCAGCCGGCGAGCAGCCCTCGCCGCACGACTATAATGCCCGTTGGGAGGCGCTGACTCCGGTGCTCGACGGCAAGCTGCCGCTGGTGATCGAGGCCGACGAGATCCAGCAGATCCAGTCGGCCCTGGCGTTCGCCGAGCGTGAGAAGATCAAGATCATCCTGGCCGGCGGATACGACGCGCCGGAGTGCGTCGATCTGCTCAAAAAGCTCAACGTATCCGTGATCGTGGGAGGCGTGCATCGCCTGCCGCGTCGGCATGACGACCCCTATGATGCCCCGTTTACCGTGCCGGCTCGGTTGCACGCGGCGGGCGTTCGGTTCTGCATCGCCAGCAACGAGCGGGCCTCGATGGTCCGTAATCTGCCGTATCACGCCGGCACCGCGGCGGCGTTTGGCCTGCCGCCCGCCGAAGCCATCAAGGCGATCACCCTTTATCCAGCCCAGATCCTGGGCGTGGGCGACCGTCTTGGCTCGCTCGAAGCGGGCAAAGACGCCACGTTGATCGTAACCACGGGCGATCCGCTGGAGGCGCCTTCTCAAGTGACGCTGGCTTACATCCAAGGTCGTCGCGTGGAGTTGAACGATCGTCAGAAGCGGCTGTGGGAAAAATACAAGGAAAAGTACCGCCGGCTGGGCGGGGCCGCACCGGCACTGTAGTCCCGGTCCTTGTGGCCGGTTATTCTGCATTTTTTACTTTCGCATTTTGCATTTTGACTTCCGGCGCACGGGATCTACAGCGTTTCGAGGAAATCGTAGATCCACGGATGCGTCCAGGGATTCCAGGTGGGATAGCTCACCGATAGGACAGAAAACCCCAACAAAACCAACGCCAGCCAGCGCGACCCGCGGCGAGCGCCGGCCGCGTCGGCGGCGGGCAGCATGCCAACCAACCAGAGCGGCGCCAACCAAAACGCCCAACGAAAACCGCTGGTCATGCCGCCATAGTTGCGGTCGTCTAAGGGCCGCGTGAGATAAAACACCAGGCAGACCGCCGTCACCGAGGCGATCAACAGCCCCAAGGCCCGCCAATTGGGGTCGCCGCGCGCCAGCATCAGCCCCAGACCCGCAAAGCTGAGCACCCACACGGGCGTCAGCGAAAAAATGCCGTGATGCCCAATCAGAACGTGAAAGGCGTAGGCTGCCACGTCGGGCTCACCCTGGTCGATCGGGCTGCGTGCCTCGCGCTTCGACCAGTAGCTGTCGCGTGCTTTTCCCTCGCGGATGAATTTGTAGTCATACCAGTTGTCGCCCGGCTGGCGATGGGCGTAGGGCGGACTCCACGAATGATGCGCCACATAGTTCAGGCCGAACGATACGCCCGCCACGAGCAGCGCCGGCGGCACGAACGCTAACAGCGCGGCGCGTGGCGCTTTCCAGATCAATCCGACCGTCACGGCCGCAGTGAAGGCCAGCGCTGGCAGCTCATTGGCCGCTGCAAAAGCGGCGAAGAATCCAGCGATCGTGAACCACCGTAATCGCCGCTCGCCGTCGTACCAGATGCGCAGCGCCGCGTCGAGCGCCACCGCTGCGCTGACCGCCGCCGTCAGATGGTTGTTGATCGCCACGGCGAACGTCGACAAAAAGGTGCCGAACGCCGCACAGGCAAAGACGAACAGCCGGCCCCAATCGGTCGCGCCAAACCGCTCGGCCAGCCGGGCGATCACCAGAAAATAAACGATCATCGGCAGTACGCTGAACGTGATGATGATCAGCCGGCCAATCGCGTAAGGATGTTCGGCCAGGGTGGCGCCGGTGAACCGGTAGATCAGCCAGTATTCGCCGGCCATTAGCGTGGCCAGCAGCGGCGGCTTGCTGGAGTAGAGATGTCCCTCTTCGGCGCCGGGCGCCTCGCGGCCCAACTCGTCGTGCTTGACCATGTCGATCGTGTCCCAGTTGGGCTGGCCCACAATCGCGTCAATTTGGTAAGTGCCGTGCTCGACCAGCGAGCGCACGGTACACCAGCGGCTGCGATCGTTGCCGCTGAGAAAGGGCCGCTGCTTTTGCCAGTCGGCCCGTTTTTCCTTGTCCTTGAGATGTTTTTCCAGCCGGATGTAATCGACGGAGTTGACCGCTAGAATTCGCCCCACCATGCCGCCGATGCTAACGACCGCCAGCACGGCGTAGACGCCGCGCCGCAAGCGGGCGTGGGGATCGTCAATGTTCGCATCCACCGATCGAGTGCTCAACGCGGGGCTTTCAATTGCGGTGGCTGGGGCAGAAGCTGGCCGCGGTCGAGATCGTATCGCGAGAACGCAGGAAAGACCAGCGCTGCCGGGGCATCGCCGCGACAGGCCGTAGGGTGGGCGAACGAAACGAGTCCCACCTTTGGCTCACCATGACGCATCGGAGTGGTGCAACCGAATGGTGGGACTCGCAAGCTCGTCCCACCCTACGTCGGTTTAGTTCCACCACCACAAGTCGCCGCGGTCATCAGTCTGCTTGGTGCGCAGCGAGGCCAGCTCATCACTGGTTTCCTGTTCGGCGGCGGCTTGCCATGAGGTGAGCTCGACGCCCCCCGAGGCGCTCAGCAGATAATTGTTGGCCGTCTCGATGTAGCTCACCTTCGTGTCGACTTGCTTGGGCGCGTTAAATTCTTCGGTCGGATACGCTTCCGGATCGATCAACGCTCCCAAGTCGAGCGCCGCCCGCCCCGCCAGGTTTTCTTTGAAGATCAGCGCGGCCACCACGGCCAGGTCCATGCAGTTACGCAGTTCGCCGAAGATCGGTTCCTTGACCGAAAGAGCGTCGTAGTGCTTGGTCATCAGGTCGGCCCAGCGTTGGGCTTCCTTGCTCGACTTGCCGGAGCGTTGGCGAGTGCCGTCGGCCGCCACGAAATCGTCTTCCGACATGCACTTAACGCCCTGCCCGCGCAATTGCCAGGCCAACCCCTTGCCGTCGGTCAACAATGGCTGGTAGTCGGTGGTGAGCCACCAGCGGGGCAAAATGTTGGGAACGCCCGGCTGCTTGGCGCGCTTGAGCATGGTCAGGTAGCTGGGCAGCCCCTTGATCGGCGTCGGATCGAAGTGCATGGCCAGCCGTTTCATGCGGAAGTCGGCGGCCAGCAGAATGTGGGCGAAGCGACTCTTGGGCGATACGCCTCGGAACGAAATCATCTGCGGACCTAACGCCTTTTGCAGCAAATCGGCGGCGTCTTTAGGGCTGACCCCCGGCTGCAAGATCTGAGCTTGAACTTTTTGCGCACGGGCCAGTCCTTCTTCCGTCGGATCGATCGAACAGGTGATGCCGCCCCGCGCCGCGGCATCGGCCGTTCGCAGCGCGACCAGCAAATCGTCGAGCTGCATCACCGGCCTGCCCGTCGTGCTGCCGACTACATTGCCGCGCTCGTCGACTTTCCAGCCCTCGCCATAACCGACCAGCACAATGTCGTTTTGCTCCGGGTAAACCAGCACATACTCGACGCGCTGCAAGCCGGCCAGGAATCGCACTTCATCGGGCATCTGCGGTTGGCCGGCCAGTTTGCCGACCACCTCGGCCAATCCGCGCAGCGAAATCTTGCGCAGCTTGGTCGGTTGGTTCAGATCGCCGGGCACGGGCTGAAGATTGTCGAGCCAAAATTGCCGCAGGCCGTTTTCGTCTCGCTCGGCGTTGGCAAGCACCCCTTTGGGGTCGATGGAAATGCCGCCCACCGCCTGTCGAAAGAAGGCGGCCCAGACGGTCGGTGTCAGCCCCGTGAAAACAAGCAGCAAGGCCAGCACGGCCCAGCGGCGTGCCGGGCGGCTCGGGCGACGAAATGTGGTGGTCATGCGAGACCTTCCTTTGAATCGGGGAGATGCGGATCGCGCTCCATTTACAGTAATCCAAGATCGCAGTCCAAGCAAGGAATCGGGTCGGCCCCTTCCCTTGGTCAAACGCCTGCCGCGGGTTAGGATGGATGGTAAGACTCACCTACGCCGGCATATCTTGGATGTTAGCTTACCTGGTCATCCGCGAAGGCTCGAAATGGACCGACGTGTTCCGGCTGATTCCCGGCCAGTCGGTCACTATCGGCCGGGCCCCGACCAACCAGATCGTCATCAAAGATGAGCGGTGCAGCCGCTGCCATGCCGAGCTGTTCATGTCGGGCGGGCAATGGACGCTCCGCGACCTCGATAGCCGCAACGGCACGTCGGTCAGCGGCACGCTGGTTCAGGGCGATCGGGTGCTGACGGCGGGCGACATCGTGCGGATCGGCAACTCGCAGCTTGCGTTTGTCCACGATCTGACGAAGGCGTTCCCTGACGCTGCCAGCACCATGCGATCGTCCGAGGCCGAGTCGACGGTGGCGCCCGGCGGTGCCGTGGCCGCCGCCACCGATTCGAACGTGCTCGACGCCGCCGAGCCGGCCACCATCACCCATCGCCGCGGCCAGACGCGCTATCTCGAGCCGCAAGACGAAGAGGCCGACGCCGGCGCCTCGAAGGTCGGCCGTTCGGCCGCCAAGCTCTGCCGCCTGGCCTTTGAACTGGCCAAGGCCCCCGACGCCGTGGCCATGGCCAAACAGGCGCTGGCCGGGCTGTTCGAAGGCACGCAAATGGACGCCGGCGGCTTGCTGCTGCTGCGCCGCGGCGCGACGGGCGAGCCCTCGGCGGCCGATCTCGATCTGGTCGCCTCGCGCACCGACACCGAGTCGCCGTATCACCGCGTCTCGCCCTTTTTGGCCGCCACTGTGCTCCGCGAAAGCGAAGCGGTCATGGCCCGCAACATCATGGGCGACAGCAAACTCGGCAGCCGCGACAGCAAGGGAGATATGTCGGCCAACAGCGTCATCTGCGCCCCGATCCGCCGCGGCAAGACGGTCTTCGGCATCATCCATCTGTATGCCACGGCGACGAACCGCGTGCCCGACCCCGACGATCTGGAGTTTACGCTGGCGGTGGCCGACACCGTGGCTGTAGCGTTGCAAAATCTGCATCGCCGCCAAGAACTGGCAGAAAACCTGAACCAGATTCGCGACGAAAACGTGCAGTTGCGCGAGCGGCTGGGCGTGCAAAGCGAGATCATCGGCAAAAGCCGGGCGATGGCCCGCGTCACCGAAGAAGTCGGCCGCGCCGCGCCCACCAGCGCCACCGTGCTGGTCCGCGGCGAGAGCGGCGTCGGCAAAGAATTGGTGGCCCGCGCCGTTCATTTCTCCAGCCCGCGCCGCAAAGGGGCATTCGTCTGTCTGAACTGCGCCGCACTCTCCGAAAGTTTGTTGGAAAGCGAGTTGTTCGGGCATGAGCGCGGCGCGTTCACCGGCGCCGTCAATCGCAAGATCGGCAAGTTCGAGGCCGCCCACCAAGGCACGCTGATGCTCGACGAAATCGGCGAGATGAGCCCCACCATCCAGGCCAAGTTCTTGCGCGTGCTCGAGGGGCACCCGTTCGAGCGCGTCGGAGGCAGCGAGCCGGTGAAGGTCGACGTGCGGGTGATCGCCGCCACCAACCGCGACCTGGAAAAGGACGTCGCCGAGGGGCGGTTCCGCCGCGATCTGTATTTCCGGCTGCACGTGCTGGAGGTCTACGTGCCGCCTCTGCGCAAGCGGCCCGAAGACATTCCCGAATTGGCCCATTACTTCTTCCATAAGTACAACCTCGAAACCGGCCGTCGCCTGCGGGGCTTTACGCCCGAAGCCATGGAACAGATGGTGCGCTACCGCTGGCCCGGCAACGTGCGCGAGCTGAAGAACGTGGTCGAACGGGCGATCGTGCTGGCCGCCGGCGACCACGTCGAGCAGGAAGACCTGATGCTCTCCAAGCTGCCCACGACGGGCGACACCGGCGAGTCGCTGCCGACCGGGCAGGAGTTCAAGCCCATATCGCTGGCCGAGATGGAACGGCGCCACATCCTGGCCACGCTCAAAGCGACCAACTGGAACAAAAGCCAGACCGCGCAACTGCTCGGCATCGAGCGCTCGACGCTCGACCGCAAAATCCGCCGCTACGAGCTGGCCGAATCACGCCCCGTCGGCCGCCTGCCGTAATCTGCCGTCTCACAGCCGTAGGGTGGGCACCGCCCACCACCTACTTACGTTCGTCACGGCGCAGGACACGGCA
>DATFDL010000403.1:0-5461 GCA_035252155.1 Pirellulales bacterium
GGCTGTAGGGAACGCCCTCTGTGGCGTTCCCGGAACTTCGGCTCGGCCCGCCTCGCCCCTCCGCGGAACGCCACGGAGGGCGTTCCCTACCGACGTCGAATCGCAGTTCGGCGAAACCACACGGAGGATGGCCTTCCAGGCCGTCTCGGCCGCGGAGCTGAAAAATGCCACGCCGCACTGGCCGCAGTATTGGACGGCCTGGAAGGCCATCCTCCGAAAAGCGCACGTGCGACTCGGGTCATGTTGCCTTTTTGCCACCGACGCCGCCAAAAGGCCACTCGCCTGCGACGCCGGGACCGGACCATCCGCGGTACTGGAACCATTGCCATATCACGAGTTAAGGCGAGGGCCGAACCGCGCCGCCGGGGCTGGTATCGGCTTTGCTTTCACCCGCTGTAGAACGGAATTCATTCCGTTTGCTCGTCCCCCTTCTTTTCCCTTCGCCTTTCGGATCTCCCATGCACGCCCAAGACTTCGTCGAATTGGCCGCCCTCGTCGCCGACAACGCTTCTGGACTGATCGAATCCGGCCGCCAACTTTCGGACGAAGCTCTGGTGCAGTACTGGTCGGCCTCGAAATGCCGGCTACAGTCGTGGTCGAAATCGCTCAAGCATCTCGCGGCCGCCGGCCCCGCCGAGATACATCCCCCGCACTGGCTCACTTCTGGCGGAGCGACGGCAACCGATCCCTCGACCGTCACCAGCATCAACGGTGTACTCGCGGAGATTCTGACGAGCGAAGTTCTCACCCGCGTTTGGGCGGCCACGGCCACGGGTCAAGACCGCCGACGAAACACCGGCGATGTCGAGCCGATCGTGCGCAGCGTCTACGCCGGACATTTAGAAGCCCGGAATCGTACCCTCGTCATTCTGACGCGCGGGCCGGGCATCTCCACTCACGACGCCGTCGCCCTCAATCGCCTCCGCCGCCGCGCCGAGCGATGGACCGATCTGCTTTTGGGCCGAGTCACCCTTGACGCCGACGTATCTGAATTCACTTTTGATGCGGAGCTTGCCCATGAGTTTGCCCACGATTTCCGCGGGCAGCATGCCTGGCAGCGCGGCGGACAGGCCTGGTCGCTTGCCCTCGCCTCGTTGCGGGCCAGCTTTCACGGCGAGCCAAAAACCATCACCGGCAACGAAGCCTTGAACGAGCAGATCGTCTCCGCCGTGCTCGCCTGTTTCGGGCGGGAGCTGTTCGACTCGGCCGGCGTGCCGAGCCGTCGGATCGCTCCTGCTTCTGGGAGACTGCGGGGAGAGAGGAATCTTTCAAGATGGTAGAAACGGGTGAATACACTAAACTCGCATTTGGCCGAGGGCGGGGCGATGCCGAAAAGTGACTGAGAAAGCGCTTGCATAAGCGATCGTTGATGCGTTTTCTTCATCACGTAAAACGATACACTTAAACGCCTTGCGCGTCAGATCCACTTTCACGTTGTTTTGTTCTCCGCAAGCAAGTCGCGCTGTCCTGACGGGCAGATCAGCCTCTCAATTGCTGCGAGATTTTTTTCGATAAGTGGTAGTAAATGCTTGCAATCTTCCAATTGTGCCGGCATAATCGGAGCATAATTTGTCAGTCGTGCATTGAAAGATTAACGCCGTGCTCGTGGATGAACGCCGAAACCGGCTGCTCGAACTCGTCCGAGTGCGGGGTTTCGCGGCGCTGCCCGACTTGGCCGATGCGCTGCAGGTGTCGGAATCGACCGTGCGGCGGGACCTCGATTACTTGGAAGAAACGGGCACGGCCAAACGCACGCATGGCGGAGTGTTTTACACCGGCTCGTCGCCTAAGCTGCCGCACTTCGATGAGCGGCAGCCGGCTCATTGGGACAAAAAACGATTGATCGCGGCCCGGGCTGCGGAACTGATTGAAAACGGCGACACGGTGCTGCTCGACGGCGGCACCACGACGTACGAGGTAGCTCGGCTGCTCGTCGGCCGGCCGCTGCAAGTGGTGACCAACTCGCTGCCGGTAGCCAACTTGTTCGCGAGTAGCAGCGGAACCGACCTGGTGCTGCTGGGTGGATACGTTTACCCGCGCACCGGCGTAGCGCTGGGGCCGTATGCCAACGACATGCTGTCTCGCTTGAACGTGCGGAAAACGATCATGAGTGTGGCAGCCGTCAATATTCGCGGCTATTTCAATAGCAACCTGCTCTTAGTGGAGACCGAACGGTCGATGATGAAGGCCGCCGAAGAGGTGATCGTCGTGGCCGACAGCACCAAGTTCGGTCACCAAAGCCTAGCCCATTTATGTCCCTTGAACGCTGTGAATCATCTGGTCGTCGATCATGAGATCACCGAAGACTGGCGCAGCAAAATCATTGCGAGCGGCGTAGGGCTGCTCATCGCCCGTCAAACTGCAAATTAACCCATAGGGTGGGCAATGCCCATCCTACCGTCATGACCAATACCCTCGATCGCGGCCTCATCGAACGCATCGTGCGCGAGATCGTGACGCAGCGCGCCGCGCCCTGCGACGAGCCCAAGTTGGTGGTGAGCATTTCCGCCCGGCACCTGCACCTGACCGACGAGCACGTCGAGACGCTGTTTGGTCCGGGTCGCACGCTGACGCCTATGAAAAACCTTTACCAAGATGGTTTTTATGCGGCGGAAGAGACGGTGATGATTGTCGGGCCGAAGCGGCGGATGCTTCCCTCGGTGCGCGTGCTCGGGCCGACGCGTCCGCAGAGCCAGGTGGAATTGGCGTTCACCGACGGCATTTCGCTGGGCATCGACCTGCCGGTGCGGCCCAGCGGCAAGATTGCGGGCACGCCAGGCTGCGTGCTGGTGGGGCCCAAAGGCGTGGTCGAGTTGAAAGAGGGCGTGATTCGCGCCGAGCGGCACGTTCACATGAATCTGCAGCACGCCGCGCATTACGGCGTGAAGAACGGCGATCGGATGAGCCTGCGGATCGATTCGTCGTGTTCGGTGGTGTTTCGCGATCTGCTCGTGCGGGCCGACGAAACGAGCAAGCTCGAGGTTCACCTCGACACCGACGAGGGCAACGCGTGCGATTTGGATCACGCCTGGAAAGTGGAGCTATTGAGACAAGCAGATTGAGTGGTTCGTTTCCTAACCGGAGTTTTTTATGGCGAAAGCAAAACCAATGGAAGCACTGGGCATGATCGAAACCAAGGGGTTTGTCTGCCTGGTCGAAGCCAGCGACGCAATGATGAAAGCGGCCAACGTCGACTTTCTGGGCTGGGACAAAGTGGGCAGCGGCTTGGTGACAGCGTTTGTCACGGGCGACGTGGCTGCGGTCAAGGCGGCAACCGATGCAGGCGCCGCGGCCGCTGGGCGCATCGGCGAGGTCGTCAGCGTGCAGGTCATTCCCCGCCCGCACGATGAACTGAGCGCCGTCTTGCCCGTCGCCATGAAAGGCGGCGCGGGCGACGTGGGGTAAGTCAAGGTAGCCCCGGCACTCCGTGACGGGGTTCGCGGTCGCCACAGGCGACCGGTTGGTTTCCGCCACGGAGTGTCGGAGCTAATGTGGCGGCATTCGCCGCCGACATGGAACGCCATAGAGGGCGTTCCCTACAGCGGTGCGCGGTGCGGCGCTAACAAGTAAACATTTTATTACCAATCGAGGATATTCACACTCATGAACGATGCCATTGGACTACTCGAAACGAAGGGCCTGGTAGCCCTGGTTGAGGCGACTGACGCGATGGCCAAGGCGGCCAACGTGCAAATTGTCAAAAAGATCGCGATTGGCGGCGGGCTGGTGACCACTGTCGTGCGCGGCGACGTGGGCAGCGTGCGTGCCGCCGTCGAAGCGGGCGCCAACGCCGCTCAGCAAGTCGGCGAATTGGTGGCCAGCCACGTCATTCCCCGTCCGGCCGAAGGTTTGATGCGGGCATACATGTCGTAGCCTGTACCCTGTCACCTATCCCCAGTCACCTGTGAAGATCCTGGTCGCCAATCTCGGCTCGACAAGCTTCAAGTACCGCCTGTTCGACATGGCGGACGAGCGGCAGCTTGCGCGCGGGGGAAGCGAACGGATCGGTTCGGGCGAGGGGCGCTCGTTCGTCGAGATCGGCGGGCGGCGGCAGGAGCTGGTGTCGGCGGTGCCAGACCACGCCGCCGCCGTGCGGCGCTGCCTTGAGCAACTGACCGACGCACAGCACGGCTGCCTGCGTGACGCCGCCGAAGTGGCTGCGATCGGATTCAAGGCAGTGCATGGCGGGGCGTTCAGCGGCGTGCAGCGCGTTACGCCTCAGGTGCTGGCGGCCATGGAAGCGATGAGCGAAGTGGCGCCCGCCCACAATCCGCCGTATATCGCCGCGATGCGGTTGTTGAGCGAGAAGCTGCCAGAGATTCCGCTGGTGGCCGCCTTCGAGACGGGTTTTCATCAGACGGTTCCCGATCGTTTGCGATATTACGCCGTGCCGTTCGACTGGGCCGAAAAACATCGCGTCATGCGGTGGGGATTTCACGGAGCCAGTCATCGCTATATCGCCGGCCGCGCTGCCGAACTTTTCGGACGGCACGACCTGCGAATCATCTCGTGCCACCTGGGTGGATCGAGCTCGTTGTGCGCCATCAAAAATGGCCAGAGCGTGGCCAGCAGCCTGGGCATGAGTCCGCAGTCGGGCATTCCGCACAACAACCGTGCCGGCGACTTTGATGTCTTCGCCTTGCCGGTCTTGCTGAAAGAAACGGGCAAATCGCTGCCGCAGATTCTCAAGGAGCTTGATTCACAAAGCGGTCTGCTAGGGCTGAGCGGCTTGAGCGGCGACGTACGCGACTTGGAAGAAGCATCCGCGCAGGGCAACTCGCGGGCGCGGCTCGCGCTCGACGTGTTCATTTCTTCGGTGCGGCATTATCTGGGGGCGTACCTGGTCGAGCTGGGCGGATCCGATGTGATCGTGTTTACCGGCGGCATCGGCGAAAACGGCGCGAGCGTTCGATCGGCCGTATGCGCGGGGTTGGAGCCTTTGGGCATATCGCTTGATGCCGGCGTCAACGCACGTGCGAACGGCGAATGCTCGATCGCGGCCGCGGATAGTCGAACGCAGATTTGGGTGATCCCCACCAATGAAGAGTTAGTCGTCGCCCGGCAAGCGAAGGCGTTGCTGGAAGGAAAATAAGCAGATGTTTGTCGCCAAAGTAACCGGCAGCGTGGTGGCCACGCAAAAAGTGGCCTCGATGAAAGGCCACAAGCTGCTGATCGTCGAACCGTATCGCATCGACGCCGGCCGCGACCGGCTGGTGACCACCGGCCGCACCTTTGTGGCGGTCGATACGGTCGGCGCTGGGCAAGGAGAGTATGTATTGATCGTGCAAGGATCGAGTGCCCGGCTGACGCCCGAAACCAAAAACTTGCCCGTCGACGCGCTGATCATCGGCATCGTCGATACGGTACACGTCGACCAGCAATGTGTGTTCAATCGAGATAACAACGAGGGATAGCAACATTATTGTCGCCTTTCGCTCCGCGAAAGTAGCGCTACTTTCGC
>DATFDL010000404.1:0-8378 GCA_035252155.1 Pirellulales bacterium
GCCCGAGCGAGCACCTATTATCTGAACGCCTCTCGGGCCGAGGGCGCTTGCTTGCCGCTGCAAGATTTTTTGGCGGCCGGCCGGCCGGGCATCGCACCCGTACATACCGCCTTGGCCGATTATTTTGACGACCACGTCGGATTCGTCGTCGCCTCGCATGCTGAACCCTGCGCCTGGCCCGACGACGAAACCGGTCGGTTGAATACAACCTGGCACCGCATTGTCTGGTCGTCGCTGCGCGAGCAAATTGCCTCCGCATACGAAGTGGCGACGGCCCGGCCGCAGGCCTACCGGCAGCTCGCCTCCGCCGCGCGCCAGCGAATGACCGCCTGGGCCAGCACCGAGACCGTCTGGCCGCGCTTGAACGAGGCGTTGGCTTTCGCCTCGGAGACCGCGGCCGGTGGCCTGTCGTTGTCGGCTTCGCCCAGCCGCGATTTCCACGAAGCAGCGTGATTCGCGGGCTGGAACACCGACCAAAATTCGCATGTCGTAGATGTGTAATATCGACCCCATCCGCCTTGTGCGGATGGTGAACTAGACGGTGAGCTAGCAAATGCCGCAACTCGGGCAGGTAGGCCCCATCCAGCTTGCCTGGATGGTGAATAAGTCGCCCGTTGGCGGGGCAATGGCCCTCAATCTCCTTCACCATCCAGACAAGCTGGATGGGGTCGCGGACGACGCCGTTCTGTTCGCACTAGCACACCATCTTCGTCACCATCGAGGCAAGCTCGATGGGGTCGAGACCGCGACACCAAAACTGGCGCTGCTGTTGGTTTTTCTCACACGACTGAGCGGTTCGGGGGCTGCATGAATAAACCGGACCGGCCGATCTACGTGGAGATCTTTCCACTGCTGGTGCCCAAGCTGACCGGCATCGGACGGTTTTCGGCCCGGCTGGTGCAAGCCTTGAATCGGTTCGCGCCGTTGCGATTGACCACGTTCCTCGATCCGCGCACCCAGCGCGTCCACGAGCTCATTCAAGACCTGGCCCGCGGTCAAGAGATCGCCCTCGAGGTCGGCGACGCGGGCGACGCGCATGACGACCTTTGCCAGTGGGTGCGGCAGCTCTGTGCCCGGCCTAAGCAACCCTACGATGAGGCCGCGGCCGCCACGCACACGGGCATTTACACCTGGTCGCGGCCGGCCGACCGCCGCTTTGGCCGCGAGATCGGCATTTTTTATGATTTCACGCCGCTGATCGTGCCCTGGTCGCACACCGCCGGGCTGCGCGATGGCTTTAACCGGCAGGTGATGGCCTCGCGACATTGCGCCAAGGCGTTGGCCATCTCGCATTCGACCAAGGCCGACGCGGCCTGGCTCAGCCCCGTGCCGGAGAAAGACATCGCTGTCGCCTATCCGGGCCCCAGCCAGTGTCTGTCGCAGCATGCTCATGCCGAGCGGGTCGCGCGCCGTGAAAACGCGCTGCTGATGGTCGGCACGCGCGAGCCGCGGAAGAACGGCGATTTTTTGCTCGACTGGTTTCTGAACACGACGGTATTGCCCGAAGGTTTCGAGCTGTGGTGGGCGGGCCCGTCGGGCTGGCTCTGGGACGGCCCGCAGGATTTTCACGATCACCCGCGCCGCGAGCAGGTGAAGTTTTTGGGCATGGTGTCCGACGCTCGCCTCTGCGAGCTTTATCAACAAGCAACCTGTACCGTCTACCCATCGCTTTACGAGGGGTTTGGCTTCCCGGTGCTCGACTCGCTGTTGCATGGCGCACCGGTGTTGTCGAGCTATCACAGTTCTCTGGCCGAGCTCGAAGGGCCGGGCGTGTTCTATTTCGATCCGTGCGACGCGGCCAGCCTTGATCAGGCCTATCTGCAAATGGCCGCATCTCGGCCCGTCGACATCGATGCCATTCCGCTGCGTGAGCGGTTTTGCTGGGATGCACTGGCGCGGACGATGCTGTCACTGGCCGCGTAACGCCCGATCACGACGCGAGCCACTTGCCGCAGCTTGATCCTTCCCGAGGACGCAGTTAAATTGCGCGTATGGAAGAAACGACCGGACAAGCACCGTTTGCAAATGCCCCCCGCGAGGAGTCATCGCCCGAAAATCGAAAGATCGCATTGCACCGACTGAAGGCAATTCAAAAAGAAGTCGGCGACCGACTTCGCGCGGCGGGGAAAAGCGAACATGAGTTAGACCGAATACTCGGCGAGGAGAGTAGCGAGACGCGAAATGAAATTTGATCTCGCTGTGATGCACGGCTGGATCGTGCGCGAACTCGCGCGCTGCCGTCCCGTTGCTGAGTCGATGTCGCGCCTTCTCGACGAATGCGAGGCGAAGTACCCGCATCCAGATTGGTCACGCATTCGGTCGCTTCCGTTTGGCGATCTTTCGTCGCTTTTGGCCTGGATCCAACAACCGTTTGTCGACGATCCGCCTCGGGATCCGTTGCGCGGACTCTGGTTCGGCCTTTTCAATCCGTGTCCAGATGGCAGGCCCGTCTCAGACATCTACGTTTGTGGGTCTGAACGGTTCGACCCCGACCCGGGCGACAATAGTTGGGCAGTTGGTCCAGACTGGTGGCCGAAAGGTCGATACGCGGAATCCGCGCTGCTTGCCGCGATTTACCGTATCGCCTACCGCGAGGACACCAACGACCCAAAGCAGAAAAAAAGATGCCTCGGCAATGCAGCCGAATACACCTTGTGTCTTGGATACGGAGCCTTTGTGGTTCGAGGGTTGCTCGCGCAAGTCAATCGCTCGTTGATTCTAGGCAATTCTAAAACATTGGGCATCGCGGTGGGGTTCGACAGTGGCGATTTCTTGCTTCTGGGAGAGTTATCCGATGATGGGATTCGGGCTGTTGAACCGCGCGCGCGGCGGGAGAATTCTCTTGCACTGCATATCGAAGAATTGCGCAGTTCCAATGAAAGAATCGTATTTCGCGCGATATATGCGTTAAAACGTCTTCGTGACGATGCGCGAGAGGCGGTTCCTGAATTGATCCGACTGGCGCGCGATGCTCAGCAATTCGGTGTACGCCAAGCGGCGGTGATTACCCTGACGGCCATTGCGCCGGAGGACCCGCGGGCCAGATCCGCGGTGCTTGCCGCATTCGAAGACACCAGCCCCTTCGTACGGCGCCAGGCGCTGCAAGCGATCATCTCAGCCAAGGGCCTTTCGGCGCGCGACTTGGCGAGGATTCAGGCCATGGCGAACGATCCGGATGGCGTCGTGGCCGACTGGTCTGAGATCGCCTTACGTAATATCTCGTTAAGCGCGGGAGGCGATCCAAAGCCAGGTCCGGCAGGCGGACCCGATGAAGATTGAACGCCCGGCTGCGCTCAGATGCCGATTGTAAGGGTCTTGCCGGATATCGTGGCTGATCCGGCGGCTGCGGCGGTAGAATCATCCCTAAGCTCCAACGCCGTCCTTTGCGTATCGGACTTTGATGAGCCAAGCCTGCGTTAGCGTGAGTTAAGCTTGTCGGGACAATCCCCGCGGGCGGCTACACGGAAATAAATGCCTCACGCTGGCGGCGCATGAAACGAAAAACACCCATTCTGGTTGTCGACGACGACGAAGTCAGCCGCGACATCCTGTCCGACCTGCTCGGACGCAACGGTTACGAGGTGAGCACGGCGGTCAACGGCCGGCAGGCGCTGCACGCGCTCTCGGCCGGCGATTTCCGCCTGGTCGTCTCCGATTGGGTCATGCCCGAAATGGACGGCCTGGCCTTGTGCCGGGCCATTCGGGCGGCCAACTTCAGCAGTTACATCTATTTCATCCTGCTCACCGTTCGCAGCCAGACGCGCGATGTGGTCGAGGGTCTGTCGGCGGGGGCCGACGACTTCATCACCAAGCCGTTCAATCCCGACGAGTTGCGGGTGCGCATCCGGGCGGGCGAACGCATCCTGGCCCGTGAGACGCGCGACCTGACCATCTTTGCGCTGGCCAAGCTCTCGGAGGCCCGCGATCCCGAGATGGGCGACCATCTGGAACGGGTGCGCTACTATGCCCGGATCGTGGCCGAGCACCTGGCCGAGCTGCCCAAATATCGCGGCGAGATCGACGCGGAGTTTTTGCGATTGCTGTTCCTCACCACGCCGCTGCACGACATCGGCAAGGTGGCCATTCGCGACGAAATCTTGCTGAAGCCGGGCAAGCTGACGGAGGCCGAGTTCGACGTGATGAAGACGCACGCCGCGCGGGGCGCCGAAACGCTGCAAGCCGCGCTCGACGTCCACCCCGAGGCCGCCTTCCTGCGGATGGCCCGTGACATCGCCGCCACCCACCACGAGCACTGGGACGGCAGCGGCTACCCGGCCGGCCTGAAGGGCGAAGACATCCCGCTCTGCGGACGGATCGTAGCCTTGGCCGACGTCTACGACGCGCTGACTTCGCGCCGCGTCTACAAGGAGGCGTTCGACCATGAAACGGCGCGCGATATCATCGTGCTCGGCCGTGGCACACAGTTCGACCCCGCCATCGTCGACGCCTTTCTGGCCAACGAGCCGCAGTTCCGAGCGGTGCGCGAGTGCCTGCCCGAGAACGAGATGATGTTGGTCTCGTAGAACGGAATTTATTCCGTTCCACTTCACATGTTTCTGCTCTCACTTGGTGGCTGGGGCAGAGCCTTGGCGATGCCCCGGTCAGCAAACGGAATAAATTCCGTTCTACAGTAATTGGTCCCGACGGTTTCTTGCTTCGGCCAGCAGCCGAACCAGCTCACCGTCATCTCGGCTTTCAATCGCCTGCCGCAACTGGCCGATGGTCTCTTGGTAACGACTGAGCGCCGCCAGCACCGGGGCCTGGTTGCTCAAAAAAATCTGTGACCACAGTTCGGGATCGCCCGAAGCGATGCGCGTCGTGTCGGCCCAACCCGTAGCGGTCAGCGGCAAATCGTCAGGTGAAGTCGTGGCGGCCAACGCGGCGGCAACCAGGTGGGGCAAATGGCTCGTGGCGGCCAACGCCCGGTCGTGATCTGCTGGCGACAGTTTCACAACGCGCGCGCCCAAGCTGGCCCACAAGTCGCCAATGGCTGCCAGATCGTCCTCGCGCGTGGAATCAATCGGCGTGACAAGCACGGTCCGATCCACAAACAGGTCCGCGTCGGCAGCGGCGGGGCCGTTCTTCTCGCTGCCGGCCAACGGATGGCTGCCAACAAATCGCGAGCCTCCCGGCAACGCGCCATCGAGTTCCGCCACAATTTGGGCCTTGGTGCTACCCACGTCGGTAATTAGAGCGTGATTTCGCGATGCTTTGGCGGCTGCCCTGACATCGGCCGCGATACGTCCCACGGGCGTGCAGACGACGACGAGATCGGCTTCGGCGGCTGCCTCGGCCAGATCGAGCGTCGTGCGATCGACCGCACCGAGTTGCTGGGCCGTCCGCAGGCTTTCTTGTCGCCTTCCAACACCGACGACTTCGCGTGCCAGCCCGCGCCTGCGCAGCCCCCGCCCGATCGATCCGCCGATCAGTCCTACGCCCACGATGGCAACCGTGTCCCAGTGTTTCATTGTCGCTAATAACCAGTCGCGGTGGCTGGGGCAGAGCTTTGGCGATGCCCCGGTGATTCGAGTAACAGTATAGGGTCGGCTGGGTTCGGAGGTCATCCCATAGGCGGCCACGAGTGCCGGGGCTACCTGACTTCCCCGCAATTTCCTGCCATACTAGGCGCATGGCCTTTTTTTCTTCGCGCATCAAACTTGGCGAGCTGGCGCAGCTCTGCCGCCGGCTGGCGACCAGCCTGGAGGCGGGCGTCGATATTCGCCGCGTCTGGTCGCGCGAAAGCACCGGCCGCGGCTCGCCCGGCCTGCGTAGACAGATGGAACAGGTCGGTGAGGGCATCAACCGGGGCGAAACGCTCTCGGATGCGCTCAGAGAGACCGGCGATTATTTTCCGACGCTGTTTCACGAACTGACCGACGTCGGCGAGCAGACCGGCAAGCTGGCCGAAGTGCTGCGCCGGCTGGCCGAACACTACGAGCATCAGCTTCGCCTGCGCCGCATCTTTATGGCGGCCATCGCCTGGCCCATGTTACAGCTTATCTCGGCCGTGGGAGTGATCGGCCTATTGATTTTCATCATGGGCTTTCTGCCGCCAATGGAAAACGGCAAACCGTTCGACCTGCTGGGACTGGGGCTCTACGGCGCCCGCGGCGTAGTGATTTATTCTCTCTACGTCGCCGCGGTGGTCGCCTTGGTGGCGCTCGTGATACGGGCCATCCGCCGCGGACTCGCTTGGACCCGCCCGGTGCAATTGCTCTTGATCCGAACGCCCGGGCTGGGAGGCTCGCTGCAAACCTTGGCCATGTCGAAGCTGGCTTGGAGCATGTACCTGACGCTCGAGGCGGGCATGGACCTATTGCGGGCCATTCCGCTCTGCCTGCGCAGCATGGGCAACGTGCATTACAGCCAGCATACCTCGGAGATTTTGCAATCGATCCGCACGGGCAACGAAGTGACCGAGGCTTTCGCCGACACGCGGGCCTTTCCGCGCGAGTTTCTCGACAGCTTGGAGGTAGGCGAGCGCGCCGGCCGGCTGCCCGAAACCATGGAAATCCTCTCGCGCGAGTATCAAGACCGCGCCCAGCGGGCGTTGGTGGCGTTGACCACGCTGGCGGGATTTGGGGTGTGGGTGCTGGTGGCGGCGATCATCATCATGGTGATCTTTCGGATGTTCTCGGCGGTCATGCAGCCCACCTACGACGCGCTCAAGATGGTGCAGTGAGGGTTTGACGCGCCCCGCCGCCACGTTCTAAGCTTGGCCTTTCGATCGAGCAACACTCCGTAAAACCCCCGCCCATGGTCCGCACCCGCTTCGCGCCCAGCCCGACCGGTTATCTGCATATCGGCGGCGTGCGCACGGCACTGTTCAATTGGCTGTTCAGCCGCCGGCATGGCGGGCAGTTTCTGCTGCGCATCGACGACACCGATCAACAGCGCAACGTCGATGCCGCCCTGGCCCCCATCTTGCACGGCTTCCGTTGGTTGGGCATTGATTGGGACGAGGGTCCGGAGGTCGGCGGTCCGTACGCGCCGTATTATCAGTCGCAACGCTCGGCGAGATACCAAGACGCCGTTCAAAAGCTGTTGGCCGGTGGCTTCGCCTATCGCGACTATGCCGCGCCCGACGATTTGCAGGCCGAACGCCAAGTGGCCGAACGCGACAAGCGGCCGTTTCTCTATAGCCGCCGCTGGATGGCCGACACCGAGGCCGACGCCCTGCGGTTCGAAGCCGAGGGGCGGCAGGCCGTCGTGCGGCTCAAGATGCCCCGCGAGGGCAAGGTGACGATCGCCGACCATATTCGCGGGCAGGTCGAGTTTGAGTGGGCTCGCGAGCAAGACCATGTGGTGCAGCGGGCCGACGGTACTTGCCTCTATCACCTGGCCAGCGTAGTCGACGATTTCGATTTTCAGATCAGCCACGTCATTCGGGCCGAAGAGCACCTGTCGAACACACCGCGGCAGATTTTTATCGCCCAGTCGTTGGGCTATCCGCTGCCCGAGTACGCTCATCTGCCCTATGTGGCCGAGCCGGGCAGCAAGAACAAACTGAGCAAGCGCAAGCTCGACAAGTATCTAAAGAACCGCGATTTCGCCTTGGTGAACGAGCATGGCCAGGCCATCGCCCAGGCGTTGGGCCTGGCGACGGCCGCCGATACGTTCAACCCGGTGATCGTCGATTTTTATGAGCAGGTGGGTTACCTGCCCGACGCGATCATCAATTACCTGATGCTGCTGGGCTGGTCGTTGGACGACAAGACCGAGTTTTTCAGCCGGCAACAGATGATCGACCACTTCACGCTCGAACGGGTGAACCAATCGCCGGCCAGCTTCGACCCGAAAAAGCTCTGGGCGTTTCAAGATCATTACATGCAGGCGCTCTCGCTCGACGAGAAGGTCGAGCGGATGTTGCCGTTTTTGGTCAAGGCCAAGCTAATTGCATCTGCCGATTCGCCCGGCGTGCGCGAGCTGCTGGCCAAGATCGTGGCGGCGGCGGGCGACCGGCTGAAAGTATCAGGCGATATTTTGGCTTACGCCGATTTCTTCTTTCTGCCGGACGACGCGTATGCGTTTGATACCGAGGCCGCCGACAAGCACCTGCGTAAGCCTGAAGCGGCTGAGCGCCTGAAAAAATTTCGAGCGCGCCTGGCGGCGCTCGCGGCGTTCGATGTCGAAACGCTCGAGCGGGCGATGCACGAGTTTTTGGAGGCCGAGCAGATCAAGATCGGCGCGGTGATTCACGCGATTCGCGTAGCCGTGACGGGCAAAGCCGTCGGCCCCGGCCTTTACGATTGCCTGGCCATTCTCGGCCAAGAAAAATGCCTGCGGCGGATCGACCGCGCGCTCGACACATTTGCCCGTATACCGAACGAGTAGCCGCAATTGATCGCCACCATGTTGGCGTGGCCGACGGCAGGCAA
>DATFDL010000405.1:0-19137 GCA_035252155.1 Pirellulales bacterium
TGCGCGACAACGAAGCAAACAACCACGTGCGGATGACCTACGACCAGGGAACGCTCGAAATGATGTCGCCCTCCGACGAGCACGAGTGGGTGAAGCGGCTGATTGGACGGATGATTGAAGCGATCACCGAAGAGCTGCGGATTCCGGTGCGTAGCCTCAGTGCGACGACCTGGCGGCGGCGAGACATCGACAAGGGGTTGGAAGCCGATGAGTGCTACTACATCCGCAGCCATCCGAGAATCAGCGGGCGCAAGCGAATCGACTTGGCCCGTGATCCCCCACCCGATTTGGCATTGGAGGTCGTCGTCACCCATGGCGACGTCGATAAAATGGCCATTTACGCCGCGTTGGGCGTCTCGGAAGTCTGGCAATGGCACGACGACCTGCTGCAGGGTTTCAGCTTGGGCGCCGACGGGCTTTACGCTCCGAGCGAATTCAGCCTGAATCTGCCGATGCTGCGCATCAACGAATTGGAGCAGTTTTTGGATTGGGAGCTCGCCGACGATGAGTCGGCATGGATTCGATCGTTCCGTGCATGGGTGCGAGAGCGGTTTGAGAAACAGTGAGAAGGATAGCGGCAAACGACGACGCAGGAAAAGTCAGCGGGATCAAAGAGTCGCAGAACAGAATCGTGCGATAAGTACCGGTGCCTCTTCTCTGTTCTCGTTGACTGCGGAGCGAACGCGGAGGAATGAATGTGCCAGGCGTCGATTTCCAAAAAATCCGTGCCGAAATCAGCATGGAACAAGTTTTGAACCAACTGAACTTCGAGCCGACGACGCGCACAGGAAACCAATGGCACGGCCCTTGTCCCGTTCATGGCTCGACGTCGCCGGGCAGCCGGTCATTCTCGGTCAACCTCGACACCGGCCGCTATTATTGTCACAAGTGCCAAAGCCAAGGAAACGCTTTGGAACTTTGGGCCGCAGTGCATAGACTGAGCGTCTATGAAGCGGCGTTGGAGCTTTGCCGAGCCTTCGGCCATGATGTCCCGTGGATCAAGCGCTGGTGATAATAGGAAACGGAACAGAAGAGAAGAGGCACCGGTACTTTTTGATCGAGAAGACGAGTTGCAACGTCGGACGATCGAACGTTTTGAAGTTAAGAGCAACCACTTTTGCAAAACAGCCACTATAATCAACGAGGCCGCGCCGACCTCGCGTGAGCTACCACTGCCCGCACCCTAACGGAGAGTTGTGCCATGAGCATCGCTCAAGTGACCAGGGGCCTGAAACTGCCGGACACGCTGCGAGACCAATTGCTGGCGTTTCGCCGGCGGGTCTGGTCGAGCAAATCGGCCGAGGCCCTGGCGGTGGCGGCTTTCGGGCTGCTGATGGCCTATCTGGCCGTCTTCACGCTCGACCGCCTGGTCGATACGCCGGCCGGTGTGCGCGGGGCGCTGCTGACCGCGGCAATTGCCATCGCGGGCATCGTGCCGCTCTATGCTTATCGCTGGATCTGGCGTCGCCACCGGCTGCCGCAGCTTGCCCGATTGCTCACGCACAAACATCCGCAGATCGGCGATCAGTTGCTCGGCATCATCGAGCTGGTGACCGACGAAACCGAACAGGTTCGCTCGCGCGCGTTGTGCGAGGCGGCGGTGGCGCAGGTGGCCCGCGAAGCCGCCCAGCGCGATTTTCGCGACGCTGTGCCAAACCCGCGGCATCGTCAGTGGGCGTGGGCGGCGGCCGGCCCGTTGCTGGCGGCGATCGTGCTGTTGCTGCTGGTGCCCGCCGCGGCGGTCAACGCCTGGCAACGCTTCGCCGCGCCGTGGCGCAATACGCCGCGCTATACGTTTGCGGCGCTGGCGGCCGTGCCCGATCGGCTGGTCGTGCCGCATGGCGAACCGTTCACCTTCAACGTACGGTTGGCCGACGGCTCGCGGTGGCAACCGGCCGAGGCAGTGGCCCAATACGGCGGGCAAACGCCGCTGACGACTACGCTCGCCGACGGGGCGTATCGGTTTGAGCTGCCCGCCCAAATCGAGCCGGGCCAGCTCACGGTGCGCGTGGGCGATGCCGTGCGGCGCGTCCGCGTTGAACCGACCATGCGGCCCGAGCTTTCCGCCGTGCTGGCCAGCGTTACATTGCCCAAGTATCTCGGCCGGCAGCAGCCGCTGGAAAAAGACGTGCGCGGCGGCTCGCTGTCGGTGGTGAAAGCCAGCGAAGTAAGTCTGACGGCCACGGCGAATCGCGACCTGGCCGAGGCCATGGTGAACGGCGATGCGCGGTCGCCGCAAGGGGCCACGGTGGCCGGCCCGCCCTTGGTCATCGACGAGCCGCGCGAAGTCGAGCTGCGCTGGCAAGACCGCGACGGGCTTTCGGCCAGCCAGCCGTTTGTGATTTCGATCCAAAGCCGCGACGACGAGCCGCCTAGCGTCTATTGCACCGAGCTGCCGCGACTGAAAGTGGTCATCGACATCGAGACGCTCACGTTCACGGCCAAGGCCCAGGACGATTTCGGCGTGCGCGAGGTCGGCATCGAGTGGCAAGGCATCACCGACGAAGACGAGCCGTCGGCCACCACGCCCCTGCACGGCGAGCGCGTTTTGGCGGCCGGTGGATACGACCGCGAGCAACTGGAAGCCGCCGGCACGTTCTGCCCCAAAAAGCTGGGCATCGAGCCGCAGCCGATCGAGCTGCGGATTTATGTCGAGGATTATCTGCCCGGCCGCGGCCGAGTTTATTCTCCGCCTTTCACGCTCTACGTGCTCAACGCCGAGCAGCACGCCGCCTGGCTGGCCGAGCAGCTCGGCAAGTGGCAGCGGCACTCGCTCGAAGTGCGCGACCGCGAGCTGCAACTGTACGAGACGAACAAGGAGCTGCGCGATCTGCCCGCCGAAAAGCTCGACGAGCCCGACACGCGGCAGCGCATCGACCGGCAAGCCACCGCCGAACGGGCCAATGGGCGGCGGCTCTCGGGTCTGGTGACGGCGGGCGAAGAGCTGGTCGCGCAGGCGGCCCGCAATCCCGAGTTTGGCGTCGGCCATTTGGAAAAATGGGCCGAGATGCTGCAGATTCTCAAAGACATTTCGGCCAACCGCATGCCCTCGGTCGCCGAGCTTTTGAAAGAAGCCTCGGCTGCTCCCAAGCTGGCGGCCAACGCGAAGGGAACAGGGGACAGGGAACAGGGAACAGGGAATAGGGAACAGGGAACAGGGAATAGGGGACAAGGGACAGAGCCGTCGGCCGGTAGCCCCGGCCCTCGCGGCCGGCCGAATGACGGCGACCTGACCAAGAACTCATCGCCCGATTCGGCGTCGGAGAACCAGGACTCGTCTGACGGTTCCAAAGCGCCCCGAGTCGGCGAAGTCCGCGCCGCGCCTCAGGGCGGCGACAGTCCTCCCAAGTCGGACCAGCCGCCCAAGCCGCCGGTGCCGCAAATCGCCGATGTCGAGAGCACTCAGGAATCGCAAAAACTGAAGGAAGGCGAACAGAGCACGCCACCCGGCGGCGGCTCGCCGAGCCTCAGCTTGCCCGTCACAACTCTCCTGGGCGGGGTGAAAGGCGGCAACGAGTCGTGCCCAGCCGGCGGCAAGGTCGAAGAGGCGGTGCGGCAGCAAGAAGACCTGCTGGCCGAGTTCGCCAAGGTGGCCGATGAGCTAAGCCGCATTCTGGCCAATCTCGAAGGCAGCACGTTCCTCAAGCGGCTGAAGGCGGCCGCACGCAAAGAGTTGGCCGTGGCCAACGACTTGAGCGAACGGGCCTCGGGCGAGTTTGGCGCGCTGTCGGTGCACATCACGCTGGCCACCCGCAAGCTGCTGCACGATCTGTCGGAGCGGCAAAGCAAGCTGGCCGAGACGGTGGGCACCATCGGCGAAGACATGAAAGCCTATTACGAGCGGCGTCGCCTCACCAAGTTCAAGCTGGTGCTCGACGAAATGCGCGAGCTCGACGCCATCGGCAAGCTGCGGCAAATCGGCGACGACCTGCCCAAGGAGACCGGCCTCTCCATTGCGCAATGCGAATATTGGTCCGACACGCTCGACCGCTGGGCCGAAGACCTGGTCGATCCGGCGTCGGGCGGCACGTGACCGGGCAGCAAGGGTCGCGGCAGTTTGCCGCCTTCGCTCGTGTTGGAAGTGATGCAAATTCTCGAAGCCGAAATCAATTTGCGTGAAGAGACGCGGGTGGCCGAGCAATCGCGGCCCGCGTTGCACGCCCGAGAGCACGACGAGCTGGCCATCGAGTTGGCCGAAGTGCAAGACAGCCTGCGCGTGCGCGTCGACGACGTCGCACACCGGATGCGCGAGTTGCCCAATGGCGAAGCGGAGTTCGGCCGCGAGATCAGCCTGATGACCGTGGTCAGCCAGGTGATGGCCGAGGCGGCGGGCATTCTGGCCAAGCCCGACACTGGTCCGCCGGCCATCGCCGCCGAGACCGAAGCGATCGAGCTCTTGTTGGCGGCCAAGCGGGTGAATCCCAAGGGCGGCGGTGGCGGCGGTGGCAGCACGCCGGGCGGCGGCGGCGCCGAAGACCCTGCCGAGCAGCCCGCCTTGGCCTTGCTGGGCAGCGGCGCCAACGAAAAGGCCCACGCCGACGAGCGCGAAGTTTCGCAGTCGTCCGGCGAGGCAGGTCGCACGTTGCCCGAAGAGTTCCGCGCCGGCCTGGACGAGTATTTTAATCAGTTGGAGCAGCGGCCGGACTTGCGCTGACTCGGGACGGGGGTAGAGAAAACCACGAATCACACGAATGACACGAATGGAAGAAGGTTTGAGGCGTTGGTGAGCTGTGCTCCGGTGGCTGGGGCAGAGCCTTGGCGATGCCCCGGCAGAGCACGTGCGGAGTTCGGAATGCGGAGTGACGGGCGTCATGGGAAATCGCCAATCGTCAAGGGCCTTTACCAGGGTGCCACGGCATCCACCGCGGCGTGATCGACGTATTCCGGCGCGCGAGGCAACTCGCCGCGGTGGACGCCGTGCAGGGGCCAAACCTAAATCGGGCCGAAGAGCAGATCCGCACGGCGTCCGTCGCAGCGGTCGGCATTACACCAGTGGCGACCGCAATGGCGTTGCGACGGATGCCGTGGCACCCTGACGGCTCTCTCGTTCCCCAATACAACATTAAAACGCAATAATGACCTGAACTTGGCCATGCAAACTCTCCAAGTCGCACTGATATTCCTAATGGGCGGATGGCTCACGGATGTCCCGGCTCCGCCCGCCAAAGACGGCGACGCGGTCAAGGCCGCCGCCGAGGCCCACGCGCGTGAACAGGCCAAGCGCCAGGTTGCCGCTGAGGCCCGCGCCAACGATGCCAAGCGCCGCGCCACCGCCCTCAAGGTCGTGCGCCAGTTCGACGCCGCCTTCGACCAGGCCAAAACTTACCTCCAACCCTTCCGCGAGCGCCTCGAACTAGAGACGCACTACGTCGAACGGGCGTGCGACCTGACTGACGAACAAGCGGCCGCCCTGCAAAAGCAAGCCGCGGCCGTCGCGGAGCATGCCCAGTCGGAACTGGCCAAGGCGTTGGCCGGGCAGCAAGCCCAGCAACGCCAGGCCGTGGTGATCGTCAACGGCAACGCCGTGGCGGTGCCGTCGGGCGTAAGCGGCGAATACCTCACCGGTCCCACTCAAGCGGCGCATGCCGAGTTGCTGCGGGTGATCGCCGACACGCTGCCGGCCGAGGCACGAGCCAAGCTCGACGAAGCCGACCGGCAGCGCCACGAAAGGGCGCTGGCCGCCACCCGGCTGGCAGCCTTGGCAGTCCTTGACGAGGTGCTGTTGCTCAGCACCTCCCAGCGTGACGAGATCAGCCGCTTGCTTGACACCGCTTGGACCGTGCCGGTCGTGTCGGGCCGCAATCCCATCCTGGCCGGCGCTCAGCACGCACCCGAGATGTTGTATAGCGCTCGGCTGGTGTTACCGAAGGCGAAGCTGGCCGTCCTCCTGCGGCCCGCGCAGCAGGCGGCGTTTCAGTCGTTGAGTGCGCCGGCGTCGCAGGTTGCTCCGGGCGGCGGACCGCGCCTGACGCGAATGAACCGGCCCGCGGCGGCCGTCCGATTGAACCCTGTTGGCGGCGCGGTGAGGCAGGCCAATGTCATGCAGATTGAGGTCAAGGTGAATGGCGGACAAGTCGCGTTCGGAGCCGTTCAGTCCGTCACCGGAGCGATGCGACCGGCGAACTACTTGGAACTGATGGTCGACGACGCAACGGCTGCGTGCGAGTTGTCCGACGAGCAGCGCACCAAGTTGCTCTTGGCGGGGCGGCTCGACCTGAAGCGCGTCGCCCCCGCTCCGGACGACGCCGTCAAGGGCGTCGGCGTCAACAACGCGGCGGGCATGGTGGGTCAAGTGCGCGTGGTCGGGCGAGAAAATAATCCGGCAGGCGTCATTGTCGTCGAGGCCGACCAGGTGCGGATCGATGGCGGTCTTGCTCCGGCGCAGGCGTTTACCGAGCCGTCTTCGGCCTATCAAAAAGTTCTCCGCGGCAAGCTTTCCGACGAGCAACTCGGCCGGCTGTCTGCCGCCCAGCGCCAGCGGCTGGCGATGCACCAGCGGGCGGCGGTCGCCGCGGCATTACAAGCCCTCGATGAGCGCGTGTTGCTCTCGGCGCAGCAGCACCAGCGTTTGAGCGACTTTCTCGAAGCTCAACTGGCAAAAGCGGAGGTGAATAGCTCAATGGCTCGCCCGGCGGACGACGCTCTCGCCCGGATGGCCCGCATCTCTGTCCGGCAAATCGAACCGCTGTTCGACGACTTTCAACGGCCGCTCGCCGCGCGGCTCTGGCAAGAGCTCTGCGCAGCCGCGCCGCTTGTCGCTCCCAAACCAGCCATTCTTAAACCGGTCATTGGGGACAGAGCGGTACAATAACAGCCGCCATGTCGATCGAGAAAAGGAATTGCAGAACCTACTTTCACGCAGAGATACCGAATGAGCCGAGCCGAAACTGAATTCCGCTACGAAAAACTCACCTGGCCCGAAATCAACGACGCGATCGAGTTGGGCAAAATCTGCATCGTGCCGTGCGGCGCGGTCGAACAGCATGGGCCGCACCTGCCGCTCGACGTCGATCTGATCTGCCCCACCGAGATCGCACGCGGCGCCGGCCGCCAGGCCACCGACAAAATCCTGGTGCTGCCCACCGTCTGCTATGGCTACACCGGGCATGTCATGGATTTTCCCGGCACCATCAACAACGACTTCGAGCACTTCATGCACCACGTGCTCGACATCACCAAGTCGCTGGCCTACCACGGGTTCAAGAAGATCGTGCTCCTCAACGGGCACGGCTCGAACATGCCCAACCTCGACCTGGTCGCTCGACGCACGAATCTGGAGACCGACGCCGAGTGCGTCTTGGCCGCCTGGTGGCAGTTGCTCTCGGTCGATCAAGAGTTCATGCCGCGCTGGCGGCAAAGCAAGTTTCCCGGCGGCTGCGCCCACGCCTGCGAGCTGGAAACCTCGCTCTATCTCTATCTCGACGGCGACAACGTCCGCCGCGACCTGATCAAGAACGGCACCATTAGCTTCAACGAAGAAAACAGCCCCTTCAATTGGGTCGATCTCTTTTCGGCCGGGCCGGCCACGCTGATCTCGTGGACCAGCAGCTACTCAGAGACGGGCGTGCTGGGCGAAGCCGAGCTGGCGACCGCCGAAAAAGGCCGCCAGGCCTATGAGGAGGCGGTGAAGCAATTGGTTCGGTTCGTCCATTATTTCCACAAGCGTCCGCTCGATCCGCGCCGCGATCGGCATCGTCGGCCGCCGACCATGCCGATGCCCTGGGGCCAGCGGCCGGCGCGGTGAAGGGAAGAGGAGAATGGGAGCAGGCGAGCAGGGGAGCAGGGGAGCACGCGAGGTGATGGAGGCACCTGCGAGTTCATCTCCCCTGCTCCCACGCTCCCCTGCTCCAAATGCTGGGCTGCCGCGAGATTCCGAAAAAAGGCGTTTGCACATGGCTGGCAGCGAACCAAAAGCGCCGGATGTGGCTCAGTGCGTGCCCGAGACGATCGCCTCGTACGTCGCCGATGAGAGCACCGACGAGATTCAGGCCGGCGCTGCACCGAGTGGCTCGGCGCCCCGCGAGACGGGTTCCGGCATATCGCACGCCCCCGAAGTCGATGCGGGCCAGCGGCTCGATGACTTCGATCTGTTGCTGCCGTTGGGGCAGGGCGCGTTTGCCCGCGTGTTTTTGGCGCGGCAGCGTTCGATGCAGCGGCTCGTCGCTCTGAAGGTTTCGGCGGATGAAAGCCAAGAGCCGCAGACGATGGCGCAGCTCGACCATCCGCATATCGTGCGCGTCTACGACCAGCGCGCGATGGCCGACCGTCGGCTGCGTTTGATCTACATGCAATATGTGCCGGGCGGCACGTTGCAGGCGGTGGTCGAGCGGGTGCGGGAGTGCTCGCTGGCTGACCGCCGCGGGAAGCTCTTGATTAAAACTGTCGACGAATGCCTGCTGGCGCGGGGCGAATCGCCGCCGATCGAGTCGTCGTTGCGGCGGAAGCTGGCCGCCGAGCCGTGGCCGCGGGTGGTCTGTTGGTTGGGCGCGCGATTGGCCGGCGCCCTGGCTTACGCGCACCAGCACGGCGTGCTGCACCGCGATCTCAAACCGGCCAATGTGCTGCTCTCGGCCGACGGCACGCCCAAGCTGGCCGATTTCAATATCAGCTTTTGCTCGCAGGTCGAAGGCGCGGCGCCCGCGGCGTCATTCGGCGGCAGCCTGCCTTACATGTCGCCCGAACAGCTCGAAGCCTTTGGTTCGCTGGGCCATGCGCGGCCCGCCGAGCTCGACGCGCGCAGCGACGTCTATTCGCTTGGCATTCTGCTCTGGGAGCTGCTGACGGGCGAACGTCCGTTTGCCGACCCCGCGCCGGCGACCAGTCTGAAGACCGCGTTGGCCGGCATGGTCGAAGCGCGCCGCGCGCGGTCGTTTGTGCGCGATTTGCCCGGCGGCCTGCCCGCCGGCTTAAAAGAGATCTTGCTGCGCTGCCTGGCCTTCGATCGGGCCGAGCGTTTTGCGACCGCGGGCGAGCTGGAGCGGCAGCTTGAGCTTTGCCTGCAGCCACGCGCCCGGCGATTGTTGCAGCCGCCGCCCGGCGACTGGCGGCTGGCGGCGCAGCGGCATTGTCTGTTGGTACTGGTCCTGGCCGGGCTAGCACCGAACCTGGCGGCGAGCGGGCTGAGCATCGCTTACAACTGGTTTGCCATCATCGCGCGGTTGGCGCCGCGAGGGCAGCAGCTTTTCGCGAACCAGATCCTGCTGATCAATCCGATCGCCTACGCGCTGGCCGTCGCCTGGCTGCTCAATTTGGCACGGCCGGTGTTGCGGGGCGTCGCGGGCCGGCTGGCCGCGGCCGAAACGGGCGGCGGCCGCTCGTCGCCCGAGTGGGCTTTAGCGCGCCAGCGATCTCTCTGGCTGGGCGACTACGTGGCCTGGGTCACGGCCGCCGCCTGGACGGCTTCGGGCGTTTGCTTCGTCAGTTGGCTGCGGCTGAGCATGGCGGGCGACGAGAAGGTCGTCGCCATCGATCACGTTCACTTCTTCACAGCGCTGGTGTTGTGCGGCTTGATGGCGGCGACGCTCTCGTTTTTTGCGGTGACGTTCGTAGCCGTGCGGGTCTACTTTCCTCGCCTGATCGAACAGGCCGCCGGCGATTCATCGGCCGCGAACGAACTGCACCGCCTGGCCAAGCGCTCCGGTTTTTACTTCGTGCTCGCGGTCTCGGTGCCCTTTCTGTCGATGGTGGCCACGGTGTTGCTCTTAGAGGCCGCCCAAGACCGCATCGCGGTCTCGGTGCTCGGCACGTTAGGGTTGTTTTCGTTCGCCGTCGCTTATCGCCTCTCGCAAGAGATTCAGCGCGACGTCGCCGCCCTGACCATCGCGCTCGACCCCGACGCTCGCGACGGCGACGAGCGGCATCCGCAGGCCATCTAGTCGGCTATGCCCACGAGTCCGAGGAGCGATGTGGACGGTGTAGCAGAGTTCGTGAGAATTCTGGCCGTCGCTCGCTGGACCGGACCGACTTCTCACGAATTCGGCGACCGCAACCGAAGCGTTGCACCCGCCCCGTGAAGTCTATACAATCGCAACCGGCATTTTTTCACCGTTTTCTCCTGAAGCTCGCTTTCCGCGCGGAGGCTCGATGCTCTCCTTCGATTGCGGCGGCTGCGCCAAGCATTTCACGGTGCGCGACGAGCTCGCGGGCCGGCAGACGCGCTGTAAACAATGCGGCACGGTGAACCGCGTTCCCGAGGCTGCCGCGCCCGCGCCGGAAGTGCAGGAGTGGGAAGCAGTCAGCTTGCCCGTGCAACAACCGACCGTGGCCTTCGATCCGCTGCTGGTCGGCAGCGTGGCCCTGTCGGGGCCTATGGCAGCAGGTTTAGGATTGGCCGGTCCACTGCCGGGCGGGCGGCCGATATGCAAGGCGACGAAAGTCTCGCGAGACAATAACGCCGCTTTTTGGTGCATTCTTTCGGTTGGTGGATTCGCGGTCGCGGCGCTATTGATCGTAGTTGTCTGCGGCATCGCGATGGCCGCCCGAAGCCTCGGTGGAAAATCGAACGACTCCGTGGCGCGGAGTGACGCCGCCCCCAAGCCTGGCTTCTGGGCGAGGCACTTTGGCGGCGCGAACAAAAATGCCGTGGCCTATTTGCCGGCGAACTACAAGCTGGCGGTGCGAATGCGGGTGCTCGACATCATCGATCACGTGCAAAGCGTGCCCGCCGCCAAGGCCTATCTCGACCGAGAGGTTTCCGAAGCGGCGCGCGCAGGACAACGCATCGAGCAGCCCGATGACTTATATCTGTTGACCGACGGCGCCGCGACTTACTTGGCGGCGACGACGCGAGGAGCGGTGAACGCCAAGCTGAGCCTACCGCATAGCCGAACGGACGGCGCGCATCTAAGCATCACGATTTATCACGATCGCAATTTCGACCCAACCGCCAGCAAGCCATTCGCCGCGTTGCGGTATTACGCCTTTCCGCATGATCGCCTGATGGTCGCCGCGAGCGATCGGGCGGCGCTGGTGCGAATGCTCGATCAGGCCGCCGCGAAGGTCCAACCGACGCTCGATCTTCCTCAGGCTGACGTGTCCTTCCATGTAAAAGATGTCGGGCTGCTCGATCTTCCGCGGGGCGGGCCAATACGTCAGGGCGACGTGACGGCGGTTACCGCCAGCGCCACGTTCGGCTTCGGCACGTCTTTCTCGGTCTCGTTGCAGACCCGCGACGCCAGCATCGCAGAAACGCTGCGGAGCAAGACCAGCGGCGCGCTCGACGAGGCCAAGAACGCCTGGAAGGATTCCTCCGGTTCGGCACAGTGGGCGCTGCTGCAGGCCGTCAACGTTTCTTCGGCCGGCGACCAATTCAAGATCACCGGCACGGTGCCGCTGCAGCAATTGATCGATTTGGGCATGCTTGGCGGTCCCTCGGCCCCCCAGCCGGGCATGGCCGCGGCCCGACGATCTGGCTTCATGCCGCCCATCAATTTTCAGTTCGGCCGACCGCTACACCAAGGGTTGTCGCCCGGCGCCGATCACTTTTCGCAGCTACCAGGGATGATGCAGCCGCCCACGCCCACTCTTACGCCGCCGGCATTCTCGCCAGGACTGGGCAACCATCCTCCTTTCAGCGCACCCGGCCAAGGCGCACAGCCGCCGATGATGCCGCAGCGACCGCCCATGACGCGGCAGCGACCGCCGCGAATGACGCCGCACGGTCCGCGACACCACATGGGCCGGAGGTAGCTCGCGCCTTCATGGCCAGTGTTCTGCTCGAACGAGTCTCGCGCGTCTTTCCCGGCGGGGTGACGGCGGTCGACCAGCTCGACTTGCACGTTCGCGACGGTGAGTTGCTGGTGTTGGTCGGTCCCAGCGGCTGCGGCAAAACCACCACGCTGCGGCTGATCGCCGGACTCGAACCGCTCTCGTCCGGCGACATCCAGATCGGCGACCGCAAGGTAAACCGCCTGGCCCCGCGCGAGCGCGACGTGGCGATGGTGTTTCAAGGTCATGCGCTCTACCCGCATTTGACGGTTTTTCAGAACCTGGCGTTCGGACTCGAACTGCGATGCGGCGGTAAGCTGCGACAATTGTGGCGCGGCCGTCTCGACCGCCGTAGAGCAGGCCGGACGCCTGCACCAGAACACAGCGCAGGCGGGACGCCTACACCACAAGGGGTGGTCTTGCCTGGGCAAATCCGCCCGCGCGTGTTGGCGGCCGCCCGTACCTTGGGCATCGAAGCGTTGCTCGCGCGGATGCCGGCCGAGCTGTCGGGCGGCGAGCGGCAACGCGTGGCGCTGGGGCGGGCTTTGGTCCGTGAGCCGGCGGTCTTTTTATTCGACGAGCCGCTCTCGAACCTCGATGCCCTGCTACGGGCCAGCCTGCGAAGCGAACTCAAACGGCTGCACCAGAGCTTGGCGGCGACGATGATCTATGTCACACATGACCAAGCGGAGGCCCTTTCCTTAGGCGACCGGATCGCCGTGCTCGATGGCGGCCGATTGCAGCAAATTGGCGAGCCGTTGCGGGTTTATCATCAGCCGGCCAATCGCTTTGTCGCCGGCTTTTTAGGGTCGCCGCCCATGAATCTCGTCGAGGCAACGCTTGAACGAAGCCGGTCGGAATCTGGCGCCGAGTGCGTCGTACTGCGAGGCGGTGGGTGGATCGTTAACCTGGAGCCTTGTTATTTTCCGAGCGACATGTCTAGCGGACGAGTGGTGTGGGGAGTTCGACCGGAGAATATTCAATTGAGTGAAGCAACCCCTCACTGCCAATCTCCAACGCCCAGCGCCCAGTCCCCAGTCCCTAGCCCCCAGTCCCCAGCCCCTGGCTCCCAGCCCGGTCGCATTCGTCTGACCGGCTGGGTGAACCTGATCGAGCCCTTGGGCGACACGGCGGTGGTGCATTTCGCGCCGTTGTCGGCAGATACGGCTTCGCCTGCGGAGGAAAACCGGGTATTATTATTGAAGACCAGCGACCTGGGTGGGGCGCGGGTGAGCGAACGGATCGAGGCCTGGTTCGATGCGGCTAGACTGCACTGGTTCGATGCCCTGACGGGGCGGAGTGTACGCGGTTTCGAGGCGAGCAACGGTAATTAGCCTGGTCTCCCGCGTGGCAAGCCGTCTGGTACGGCGGCCGCAAGTGGGGTAGGCTGATTGCCGTTTTTCGTTTGGGGAGTTTGGAAAAAGGAGATTTCCAAGAAGCAGACGTAGGGTGGGGAATGCCCGCCCTACCAAGACAATTCGGACAATTCGACAATTCGATTTTTAGCGCACCACGGGTGCCGAGAGAGTGACCGCCATGAATGCCAGCGAACTACTGCGGATTATCGACACGATTCACCGCGACAAGAATATTGAGAAAGAGATCGTCTTTCAAGCGATCGAGGCCGCCCTGGTCTCGGCCGCCAAAAAGCAATACGGCGAAGAGCAGGAAGTGGTCGTGGCAATCGACCGCGCCGACGGCTCGATCAAGGGAACGCACAACGGCGTGCCGCTGGACGAGGGTGAAACGCTCGGCCGCATCGTCGCCCAAACGGCCAAGCAAGTGATCATCCAAAAAGTCCGCGAGGCCGAGCGCGACGCGCTGTACGATGAATATGACAAGGAAAAAGGCCAGTTGATCACCGGCGTCGTGCAGCGTTATGAGGGCGGCGCCGCCACGGTGGCCCTGCCCAATTGCGAGGCGATTCTGCCGCGCAGCGAGCAGATTCCCGGCGAGACCCACCACGCCAACGAGCGCGTGCGGGCCACCATCTGCGAAGTCAAAAAGGCCGGCAGCCGCGTGAAGGTCATTCTCAGCCGCACTCGACCGGCGCTGGTCGGCCGGTTGTTCGAGCAAGAGATTCCCGAAATCGCCGACGGCGTGATCGAGATCAAGGCCATGTCGCGCGAGCCGGGCTATCGCAGCAAGGTGGCGGTCAGCAGCACCGATCAGCGCGTCGATTGCGTCGGCGCCTGCGTCGGCGTGCGCGGCAACCGCATCAAGAATATTGTCGACGAGCTGGCCGGCGAACGCATCGACATCGTCCGCTGGAGCGACGACATGCAGGTGCTCATTCCCAACGCTCTGCAGCCGGCCGAGGTCGAGGAAGTCATCCTCTGCTCGATGCTGGGCCGGGCCATCGTGCTGGTGCGCGAGGACCAGTTGTCGCTGGCGATCGGCCGCCGCGGGCAAAACGTGCGGCTGGCCAGCAAGCTTTGCGGCTGGGACATCGAGATCATGACCCGCGAGGAGCTCGACGAGCAGATCGAGCGGGCCGTCGGCGGCTTCAGCTCGCTGGAGGGCGTCGACGAAAGTTTGGCCGAAAAGCTAGTCGGCGAGGGTTTTTTATCTTACGATGATCTATCGGTCATCGAACCCGACGCCCTGATGGAGATGGGCGGCATGTCGTTGGAGCAGGTCGACAAGGTGGTAGCCCTGGCCGAGGAGAAGGCGGCCGAGGCCGAAGCCGCCGCCGCCGAAGAGCGCCGCCGCCAGCGCGAGCAGGAGCGAATCGAAGCGGCCACGCGCGAGGCAGAGGAGCGCGAACGCGCTCAAGAAGCCGCCGCCGCACAGGCGGGGACCGACGGGGCGACGGGTGCGGCAGTTGCCGGCGGCGAGGCGGGCGCGGTCGCTTCGGCCGGTGGAGAAACAGGAAACGGAGAACCGCCAACCGGCTCGGCGGAAAACGAGCCGGCCCATTCCGACGATGCCGGCAGTGGTTGACACGGCACCGTCCACCCGCTCGCGGAGGCATCGAATGGAATTCGTTCCGTTCGCCTTGTCTTCACGGTGGGGCGACAACAGGGAGACGTTCACCATGAATTAATTTGCGATCGATTCGGCCGGCCCAGCCGGTCCGAATCAAACTGAGGGAGAATTCACACTTGCCCGTACGGATCTATCAACTCGCCAAAGAGTTCAAGCTCGACAGTAAAGACATGGTCGACCGGTGCGCCAAAGCGGGCGTCACCGGCAAGGGTTCGGCTCTGGCCAGTCTCACCGACGAAGAGGAGGTGAAGGTTCGAGCGTTTTTGGCCGGGGCCTCCAGCCGCGCCGTGGGCTCGTCCAGCGGCCGGTCGGGCGGCGTCGCCACGCTGGCCCCGCCCGCCAAGTCGGGGCCGCTCACACCCAGCGACTACATACCTCCGGCAGGAGTCACGGGCAAGCCTCCGGCGCTTCCCTCAAAGAGCGACGGCGCGAAATTAGCCGAAATCGGTCCCGCTGCTGAAACGCCCAAAAGGTCGGGCGGCGACGGGGCGAAAGCTCCGGGGCGGCCGGTGATTCGCGTGGCGGCCTTGCCCACCGCGCAGCAACCGCCGACGCCCGCCAAGCCCGAAGAGCCGGCGCCGCAAAAGCCTGACATTAAGCTGCCCACCGACGTGATCCGCGCCGGCAGCAAAGGCAAGCCGTTGGGCGCGCACATCAAGCAGCTCGAACGCGCCAAGGCGCAGGCCGAGGCCGGCGCCAAGAAGACGGGCGGCGGACGCGATCAGGCTCAGAAACCGCCGCTGCCCCTGCCGCTGACCGAAGGCGAGCGCCGCGAACGCGAGCGCCGCCGCGGCAAGGAGGGCGCGCCAGCCGATTCGCAGATGGGCACCCGCGAAGAACGCCAGAAAAACCGCAAGCGCACGACGGGCGACCGCCCGAAAATCAACGCCAGCGGCGTCGTCGAGGACGATCGTCCCGTGCGGCGCTCGCGACCCAAGCCGCGCAGCAAATCCAGCGTCAGCACCGCCGCGCCCCGCAAGGGGCATGTCGTCATTCAATTGCCTTGCAATGTCCGCAGCTTCTCGGCCTCGATCGGCGTGCCCGTGCCCAAAGTGCTGCAAAAACTGCTGCAATTGGGCACTATGTCGACCATCACTTCCGAACTCGAATCCGAGACGATCGAATTGCTCTCGACCGAGTTCGGGGCCGAGGTCGAGGTGCGGCAGGCGTTCGACATCGAAAGCCAGTTGATCAGCGCCATCCAGCAAGAGCAAGACGCACCCGACCAGCTCGAGCCTCGCCCACCGGTCGTGACGTTTTTGGGACACGTCGATCACGGCAAGACGTCGCTCTTGGACCGGATCATCGGCACCAACGTGGCGGCGGGCGAAAGCGGCGGCATCACGCAGCACATTCGCGCCTATCGCATCGAGCGCGAAGGCCGGGCCATCGCGTTTGTCGATACGCCCGGTCACGAAGCGTTCACCCAGATGCGGGCTCGCGGCGCCAACGTCACCGACATTGCCGTGCTGGTGGTGGCCGCCGACGACGGCGTGATGCCGCAAACCGAAGAGGCCATCAGCCACGCCCGCGCCGCCGGCGTGCCGATCGTGGTCGCTCTGAACAAGATCGATCTGCCCGGCACGAACATCGACCGCATCATGCAACAGTTGGCCGCCAACGAGCTGCTGCCGGCCGAGTGGGGCGGCAACACCGAAGTGGTCAAGTGCAGCGCGCTGACAGGTCTGGGCGTCGAGGACTTGCTTGAGACGCTGCTGACGATCGCCGAGCTGCACGAATACAAGGCCAATCCTCACCGCCGGGCCTATGGCACCTGTCTCGAGTCCGAAGTGCAGGAAGAGCGCGGCGTGGTGGCCAAGTTCCTCGTGCAAAATGGCACGCTGAAGGTCGGCGATGTTTTGGTCTGCGGTTCGGCCTACGGCCGCGTGAAGGCGATGTACGACACCTTGCAGCCGCACGTGCGGCACGAAACGGCGACGCCTTCGACGCCCGTGAACCTGACCGGGCTGCACGAGGCGCCCGCGGCCGGCGAGCATTTTTATGTCTTGGAGGAAATCAGCCACGCCCGCGACATCGCCGAAAAACGCACCAGCCAGACGCGGCGGATCGCCCTCTCTGGCCAGGCTGCGCACGTCACGCTGGAAAACCTGCACGAGCGTTTGGGCGGCGGCGAACCGCAGTTGCTGAACATCATCCTGCGGGCCGATGTGCAGGGTTCGATCGAGGCGATCCTCAAGGAGTTCAGCAAGCTCGAACATCCCGAAGTGCAGCTCAAGGTCTTGCAAAAGATGGTGGGCGGTATCACCGAGGCCGATGTTCACCTGGCCGACGCGTCGGACGCCGTGATCATCGGCTTCAACGTGGTGCCCGACGAAGGGGCGCGGCTGTTGGCCGATCAGCTCGGCGTGCAGATTCGGCGGTACGACATTATCTATCAAGTGACCGACGACATCAAAAAGGCCCTGGAAGGCATGCTCAAGCCAGAGGAGCGCGACGTCGACTTGGGCCGCGCCCTGGTGCAGCGCACGTTCCTCATCAGCCGGCTGGGCACGATCGCCGGCTGCCGCGTGCTGGCGGGTACGATCGAGCGCAACTCGCGGATTCGCGTGATCCGCGAGAATCGCGTTATCGGCGAGTATCCGCTCGAATCGTTGAAGCGCGAGAAAGACGACGCCCGCGAGGTGCGCGAGGGCATGGAGTGCGGCATGAAGCTGCGCGGATTCAACGACCTCAAGGAAGGCGACGTGCTGGAGTGTTACCGTGTGGAAGAGATCGCCCGCACGTTGTAAGTAAGGAGCGGACGACGAATGAGAAGCCAGGTAGCTCACGGCCTCGTGCCGGGCAGTTGCGACGTTGATCGCAAAATGCATCCCGGCAGGCCGGCCACAAGGGCCGGGACTACCTGCATCGAACCGTGACATTACATGGCATCACATCGCGTGCAAAAGGCCGCCCAGGCGGTCCGCGAAGTCGTCAGCATGGCCATCTTGACCGACCTGAAAGACCCGCGCATCCAAGACGTGACCGTGACGTATGTCGAGATGGCCCCCGACATGCGGCAGGCCAAGGTTCATGTATCGGTGATGGGCGACGAGACCAAGCAGCGGCTGAGCCTGTCGGGCTTGCAAAGCGCGGCCGGTTATCTGCAATCGAAGGTAGCCAAGCGGATCGATACCCGGTACACTCCGCGGCTTGAATTCGTGCTCGACCTGGGCGTGAAAAAGTCGATCCAAATCGCCGAAATCCTGGATCGAGTCCTTCCCAAGACAAGCGAGCCGCAGATCGACGAACCCGGCGAAGACGACGACGTCGAGGAACCCTCGTAGGCATGTAGGGTGGGCACTGCCCACCGCTGAATGCCAGGTGGGCAGTGCCCGCCCTACTGCCTGCACCAGCCAAAACCCAGATTCCTGACCCCTGACCTCCGACCCCTTTTCATGGCGACCCCCAACCGTTCGGCCTTGCTGACCAAAATGCACAAAGTGCTCAAAAAGCACTACACTCCTGTGCCGACGCCCGACCGGCCGGTGCTCGAACAACTGCTCTACGCTTGCTGTCTGGAGAACGCCCGGTACGAGCAGGCCGACAAGGCGTACGCCGCGGTCTCGACCACCTTCTTCGACTGGAACGAAGTGCGGGTCAGCACGGTCAAGGAGTTGGCCGAGGTAATGCACATGCTGCCCGACCCGCAGGCCGCCGCCGCGCGGTTGAAGCGCACTTTGCAGAGCGTGTTTGAGGCGAGCTACACCTTCGAGCTCGAAGGCTTCAAGAAACAGAATCTCGGCCAGGCCCAGCAGAAATTGGCCAAGTACGAAGGCGTGACGCCTTTCGCAGTGGCCTATGTCACGCAGGCCTCGCTGGGCGGGCATTCGATTCCGCTCGATCAAGGTCTGCTCGACGCCTTTGCCGTGCTCGGGCTTGTCACACCGCATGACAAGACGACGCACAGCGTGCCCGGACTCGAACGGGCGATCCCCAAGAACAAGGGCATCGAGTTCGGGTCGCTGGCCCACCAGCTTGGCGCCGACATGACAGCCGGGCCTTATTCGCCGGCGCTGCACAAGATTCTGTTGGAGATCGCGCCCGACGCCAAGGAGCGTTTGCCGAAGCGCCCGCCCAAAACGGCGAAGCCCGCCGAACCCGAAAAACCCAAGGCCCGCGCCGGCGAAAAACCGGGGGCCACCGCGGAAAAGGCCGCCCCGCCCGAAAAGCCGGCTGCCAAGCCAGCCGAGCCGGCCAAGGCCGCCGCGAAAGCCAAGACGGCGCCCACGCCCAAAAAAGCCGAGCCCGGAAAAAAAGGCCGCGACGGCGCCGCCAAGGAAACCAGCGAGCGCAAGGGCGAAAAGAAAAAATCAGCAGCCGCCGGTTTGTCGAAACGCAAGCCGCGGTAACGACCGTTCAAGGAAGTTGCACATCCCTTGTCGAGTACTCGATGATGCCTGAGTCGCTGTTCAATGTCTGTAGGGAACGGACTCCGTGCCG
>DATFDL010000406.1:0-2186 GCA_035252155.1 Pirellulales bacterium
GAGAGTTAATGCTCGACCTCACGCTGCAACAGCTTAACTTCGGCTGGCGTTAAAGCGAAGAGCCGATAAACCCGGTCATTCAACTCCGCTTCCGCGTCGGCGAGTTGCCGCGTCATCGCATCGACCTTCGCGCGGTTCTCCTTGAGGTACGGCTCCCACTCGTCAGCCACTCGCGGGTTCTTGAGCGGGTTTGAGACGAGCTTGAAACTCGTCTTAAGCGCGGCGCCCAAAGCCGCCAGACTCGCGTCCGACCATGCCTGGGCTTTCTCATTCAGTACGCCGAGCGCGCTACCGTCAGGCGCCATGCCGAACGACTCGATCAGCCGTTGGCGGACGTGCGATTGCAGTTCATATCGCGACTGGCCCAGACGACAAGCGGCGGCCGACAAATCGGCGATCGCTGCGCGTTCGGCGTCATGCGCGTTGGGTATCGGCACCTGCTCCATGAATTGAGCGATGAGCCGGTATTGCCAGCGCCCGGCGCGCAACCGGAGCGGCTGGGCTGTCTTGCTGATATAGAACCAAGCCGCCCACGACGAAAGGATGCCGAGCAAATAGTAGTCGGCCCTTGGGATGATATACGCGGTATTCCCCAAATACCTTCCTTCACTGTCGATGCTGAAGCGCGGGAGCTTGCTGATGTCGGGCCAGACGATCTTCGGCACTTCAAAATTCTGCCAGTAGTCGACCGAGTCCTGAATCTCGTACCACCTATAGGCCCCTGGTTTCCGCCCCGGCCACTTCCGCGATGCCGGCCAATTCGGAGGTTTCGGCTCGAGCGCCTCGCGATGTGCTGTCAGGTATTCCAAAACGGCGGGAAATTCCTCAATTGCAATCCCGCGGCGCGGAAAGATCAGGTGCTCGTCGGACGATTCGATGTACCAGGGGCGTAAATGCGTTCCCTGAACGAATGGCTTGATAATCTCCGCGCTTTTCGGATCCTTCCGAACTAGTTCGTCACGCAATGCGGTCGGGATGACGAACGCTTCGTTGGCTCCCGTCGTCACGCCACGGAAGATTCCTCCGGTGTAATCGTTCAATGTTTGACCGACGCTGGCTAGCTTTCGGCGAAGTGCGAGTACGTCGTCGGCTTCGAGTTCCCAGGCCTCGCCCGAAAGGTGCGCGGTGCCCATCGTCGGCGCGCCCGCGATGACCTCCGAAAGATTCTGAGGCGGCTCGCCCTCCGTAAGCCATTTATAAATTCGCGTTCGTGCTGGACCTCGCTTCTTTTGCAGGACAGTAATCGACGGCCGAATCATTTCGGCGTCCTCAAACGGTTGAAACTCGCCGAAGTCGACCATCGATTCGATTGCCGCTTGATCAACCAAGTATCGCCGCAGCGGTTCGCCAAAGCTGCTGCGGACCCAGCTCCCGGACGTGATGAACGCCAAACGGCCGTTCTCGCGTAGGATGCTTAAGCCGAGCTCGAAGAAGTACACGAAAATGTCGGCTGTCCCGTGATAGCTCTTGAACTTCTGCTCCCAGTGAGGCTTGTACGGCGCCAACCACTCTTGCCGGATATACGGTGGGTTACCAACCACGACGTCGAAGCCGCCCGCACTGAAAACTTCCGGGAAAGCGGCACGCCAGTCGAACGCTCTGGGGTGTACCGCCGGGTCGCTCACCACGCTGTTGCCGACGCGGATGGTGTGGTCGAGACTAGTGAGCACCTTGCCGCGCTCGGCGGTCTTGATCCAGAGACTCAGGCGGCAAATCTCGATCGCCTCTTCGTTCAGGTCGACGCCGTAGAGATTGTTCTCCAAGATGCGCTTGTCGAGATCGAAGAGCGTGCGCTGCCCGCTGCCCAGCTCGCGGAGCCGGGCGTTGACGGCTTCGTAGGCTGCGTGCAACTGGTCAAAGGCCTCGATCAGAAAGGCGCCGCTGCCGCAGGCCGGGTCCAGCAGCCGCGTCGCCCCCAGTTCGTCTTGCCAGGCTTCCCAGAACTTGACCAGCGCCGTCCTGGCGGCGGGTTTGAGTTCGCCAACGGTATAGACGTTCGGGTCGGCCAGCGCCGCCCGGGCGGGGCCTTTTTTTGGGGCCGACTCGACGTGAGCCAGGCGGAGCGCTTCGAAACGGTCACGCAGCACGCCGCCCAGGGCCTGTTCGATGATGTAGCGCGTGATGAAGGCCGGCGTGTAAAAGGCGCCCTCTTTTTTGCGCCGCGTGCGGGTGGTTCGGCGTGGGTC
>DATFDL010000407.1:0-7089 GCA_035252155.1 Pirellulales bacterium
GCCACGGAGGGCGTTCCCTACAGACCATTCGTGGCTAAATGCTTTAACCCTACAGCCATCCCTCTTCCATTTTTTTGTCCCAATTTCTTGCCTTCTCTTCCGCCTGGACCTCGTGTAACCCATGTCTCAGTTGAACGAAGCGCCCGGTCTGTTGATCGTCGGTCATGGCACGCGCGACCCGGCCGGCATTGCCGAGTTTCAAGCGACGGTCGAGCGAATCGCCCGGCGGCTGCCGCACGCGATTGTCGAGGGCGGATTTTTGGAGCTGGCCGAACCGACGATCGCCTCCGCCTACGACCAGATCGTCGAGCGCGGCGCACACCAAATCACCGCAGCCCCGCTGGTGCTGTTTGCCGCCGGGCACGCCAAGCAAGATATTCCGGCCGCCCTGGCCGCGGCCGCCGCGAAGCAAGGCCGTCCGAAGCCGATCCAGTTGCCGCATCTGGGCTGTCATCCGGCCCTCGTTAAGTTGTCGGTGCAGCGGTTTGCCGATGCGGTCGCCCAACAACAAGAGATCGCCGACTCGCAAACGCTTCTGTTAATGGTCGGCCGCGGCAGCACCGATGCCGAGGCCAATAGCGAAATGGCCCGCTTCGCGCGGCTGCGATGGGAGGCCCGCCGCGTCGGTTGGTATGAAACCTGCTTTGCGGCCCTCACCGAACCTAGGCTCGATCGGGCGATCGCGCTGTGCGCCCGGCTGCCGTTTCGCCGGGTTGTCGTGCAGCCGCATTTGCTCTTTCAGGGCGAATTACTCCGCGGCATCCGCCACACGATTGAGACGCAATCACGCCGCCGGCCCGATATCGAGTGGCTGCTGACGGAGCACCTGGGGCCAGACGAACTCTTGGTGGATGCGGTTGTGGAGCAGATGAGGGTTCGGGGTTCAGGGTTCAGGGTTCAGTGACGGCCTACGGCCTTTTTTTCGTGCGGCATAACATCTGTAAAGGCCGCTGGCGCAAGCGAGCCAGCATTCACCAAAATGTTGAACCCTGAACCCTGAACCCTGAACCCTCGCCCTGACCTTGCCTTACCCGGCTTTTGCGTATATCATCCGTTTAAGTCGTTGACTATTGAGCAGTTATGCCTTTTCAGGGCGACCATCGGCACAAGGGAGTCTCATGATTCGTTCGCTGTTCCGCCTGCACCGTCTGCGTTCGCGATATGTTCCCTGGCTTTTGACCGCCTTGGTGGTTTTCGCGGTGCAGGCGTCGCTGGCAGAGCTCAGCAGCCCCACGGCCAGCGATCGGAGCATCACGGTTTCGGTGGTCGATCTGATGCGGCGGCAGCATCTCTCGCGGCATCCGCTCGACGACGAAATCGCCCAGCGCACGGCCAAGGGCTTTATCAAGATGCTCGACCCGACCAAGTACTACTTCTACCAGTCGGACGTCGACTCGTTTCTGGCCAAGCAGAACGACTTGGACGAAAAGCTCAAAAGCGGCGACACCAGTTTCTCGTACACCGTGTTCAACACGCTGCTCAAGCGGATCGACGAGCGGGTCAAGCTGGTCGACGAGCTGCTGGCCGCCCAGCACGACTTCACGGTCGATGAAGAGCTGGTCATCGATTCCGACGCCGCCGAGTGGCCCAAGGACGAAGCCGAAGCCCGTGATCTGTGGCGCAAGCGAATCAAGTATGACCTGCTGTTCCTGAAGGCCGACCAGGCCAAGACCGAAGGTTCTTCGGGCGACGATTCGACCGACGACGATCGAACGAGCCGCGACTCGAAAGGCAAAGACCAAGACCCGGTCGCGCGGTTGTCGCGCCGTTACCACAGCTTCGCCAAGCGGATGCACCAGACCGATCACGAAGAGCTGTTGGAGATGTATCTGACCAGCCTGACGCAGTCGTACGACCCGCACAGCACCTACATGTCGGCCAAGTCGGAGGAGAATTTCGAGATTCTGATGCGGTTGAACCTCGAGGGCATCGGGGCCTCGTTGCAGTTCGACGACGGCTACACCGTGGTCAAAGAGCTGATCCCTGGCGGGGCGGCCGAAAAAGACGGCCGGCTCAAGCCCGAAGACCGCATTGTGGGAGTCGGCCAGGGCGAAGACGGCGAAATTATCGACACCGTCGATATGAAGCTTTCCGACGTGGTCGACAAGATCCGCGGTAAGCGCGGCACCACGGTGCGGCTGGAGGTAATCCCGACGGGCAAGAATGATCGAATGATCTACAATATCGTCCGCGAGCAGATCAAGCTGAGCGACAGCGAAGCCCGCGGCCGGATCGTCGAGCGCACGCGCCAAGGCCGCGCCTTCCGGCTCGGCGTGATCGACCTGCCCAGCTTCTATATGGACATGGAGGCGGCGCGGCGCGGCGTGCCCGACTACAAGAGCACCACGCGCGACGTGAAGCTGCTGCTGCGCGATTTCAAAAAGAAGCAGGTCGACGCGGTGGTGCTCGATTTGCGCCGCAACGGCGGCGGCTCGCTACTCGAAGCCGAGGGCGTGACCGGCCTGTTCATCGACGAAGGACCGATCGTGCAGGTGAAGGACATGAACGACCACGTCGAGCACCAGGACGACGCCGAGCCGGGCACCGAGTGGGACGGACCGCTGGTGGTGCTCACCAGCCGCTTTAGCGCCAGCGCCAGCGAAATTTTTGCCGGGGCGATCCAAGACTACCAGCGCGGCCTGATCGTCGGTGACAAGACGACGCACGGCAAAGGCACCGTGCAGAGCCTGCTCGATCTCGGCGCGCGGCTCTTCCGCGTGACGATGAACACGCCCAAGCTGGGTGCGCTGAAGATCACGATGCAGCAGTTCTATCGGCCCGATGGCGACAGCACGCAAAACCGCGGCGTGGTGTCCGACGTGGAGCTGCCCTCGATGAGCAACGAATTGAAGGGCGTTGGCGAGGCGGAGCTCGACTACGCGATGGCCTTCGACCGCGTCGAACCGGTGCCGCACGAGCGTCTGGGGCTGGTCAACAAGGAGATGGTGTCACGGCTCGACAAAAAATCGACCGCCCGGCGTGAGCTTTCCGACGGTTTTAAGCTGTTGCTGCGGAACATCGACCGCTACCGCCAGCAGAAGAGCCGCAAGACCGTCTCATTGAACGAGGCGAAGTTCATGGCCGAGCGGGCCGAGCTGAATGCCGAGAAGGAAGAAGAAAAAGAGCTCGAAGACCTGAACCACAGCAAGCACACGGTGTTTGACACCACCTCGCCCAAGTCGTTCTACAACCAGGAAGTGCTCGAGATCACGCTCGACTACCTCGAGATGATGAAGCTCGCCGGGGCCGATTCGCAGCGCGGCCTGACCGTCGGCCGCACCAGCCGGGCCGACTGAGCGTCGAAGGCCTGAGCCTTCGCGAGAGGCGTTGAAGATCGCGGATTTGGCTCAAGACCATCGACAGCCGACACCGGCGCGGTGCAGCCGTGAGGTTCTTGCGAGTCGCGCCTGTGTGCCTCATGCTGGTGGCATGGCAAAGCGGTAACGGCGCTAAAAGCTCTCGATGCGCGCGTCCGGTACGCGGAAGCGAAGCCGGCGGCGAGCGAAGCGTCGCTGACGGCGTTCTTGCGGCGCTGGTTGCCATCGGATTACTTCGATGAGGTACGAGAAGTCGGGCTTCGCGGCGGCCACATCAACGACTCCGAATTGGCCCATCTGCAAGCGCTGACGGGCCTGCGAACGCTTTGGCTCGACGGCACACCGATTACGGACGAGGGGCTGCTGCACCTCGAAGGCTTAACAGGCATTGAAGACCTTGGCGTCAAGGGTACTCAGATCACCGAGGCTGGGCTCATCAACCTCACGCGGCTGACAGGGCTTCGACGGCTTGATCTCCGCGAGACGCAAGTCACCAAGGCTGTTGCGGCACGGCTCCAGATGGCCCTGCCCAACTGCCGGATTTATGGACCGTGAACAGAGTGCCCTAGTCGGTTTCATGATCAGTGGCCATAGGCGGCTGTCGGTCCCGTCATCCCGGTGCGCCGGGACCGCGACGGCTTTGGCGCTTGGCCGCAGGGGGTGCACGTCGCAATTGGCGATTGCCCGATCACGGCCGCCCGACGCGCGTAGCCCGGTACGGGCGTCTTTCGCTAGCCCAGTGCGCAGCGCATCGGAACCCTGGAATGCCGGTCTCCAACAATCAAGTTGTCTGCCCCAACGGGGGCGCCAATCCACGCGAAGACCCTCGTGGCGACGACGCATCCATCCGGCTTTAGCCCGACGTTGTTGCGATACAGCAGCCCCGATGAACGGGGCACAAAGTATCCTCACCGGCGTGACTGCTGCCATGCCTTCGGCTTGGCCGGAGGTTGCTGACGTTGGCCGTCTACAGTCGCGCCTGTGCCCCGCCCCCTTCGTCGTCGTCTGCCCCGCGTCGCGGGCAAGACGACATGAAAAAAAAGGGACCGCGAGGATGCCGAGTTTTAGACGGCCAGCGTGAAACTCCCTCGGCGGGGCCGAGGGCATGTTGCGCCGTGTGGCCAAGCCGCGGCGCGCCGACGCAAGGCGGAAGCCGCCACGGTAGCTCCGATCCCGGCGCAGCCGGACGACGCAGGTTTGCGCCCTCGATGACCGGCCCTCCGCGCGATCAGTACCGCCTCGTTCCTCTCCACTCTCGCGCACGGGCCGTTTACAATGAGGCCGCCTTCGCCAGCGTATCATAACGACTGCACACGCATGGTCCTCATCTTTGCCAACCTGTGAGAGACGCCATGAAGGGGCGAACCATTCGCTTATATCTTGTCGACGGAACCCCGACGGGCATTCTTACCGCCGAGATCATCAATTGGACCGGTAAGATCATCGTGGCGCCGCGGACGCAGTTGGCCGAGGTTGCCAGGCGCGAGGAGGTGCGGCGCACGGGCATTTATTGCCTGATTGGCGCCGATCCAGACCAGCCGGACCAAGACCGCGTGTACATCGGCGAAGGCGACAATGTGCTGAAACGCCTGCTGTCGCACGATAAGGATGAGTCGAAAGATTTTTGGACGCGCACCGCGGTCGTCATCAGCAAGGATGACAACATCACCAAATCGCATGGCCGCTACTTGGAGACTCGCTTTATCACGTTGGCGATCCAGGCGGGTCGCGCCGCGGTCGCCAACGGCACCAATCCAGAGGCAACGCTTTTGCCCGAACCCGACGTCGCCGACATGGAATACTTTCTCGCCCAAGTCCAAATGACGTTTCCCGTGCTGGGAATGACGTTCCTGCAACCGAAGGTTATCGTCGACCGAACGCGTCCGCCTGGCGAATCGCCTCGTTTCGTGATGAAGGAGGGAGACAAGCAAGCGACCGCGATTGAGTCGGGCGACGAGTTCATTGTGTTGGCCGGGTCGCCGGCGCGCAAGGCCGGCGTACCGAGCTGGATGAGCTACCGCGGGCGGCGAGACGCACTGGTCGCATCGGGCAAGCTGGTTGATAGCAACGATCCGGCGTACTACACCTTCGCCGAAGACGTTTCGTTCGCCAGCCCCAGCGCCGCAGCCGCCGTGGTGGCCGCCGGCAACCGCAACGGCCGAACCTATTGGCGGGTCGAAGGATCGAACCAGACCTACGCGGAATGGCACGAGGCGCAATTGCCGAATGCAGAGGCCATCGGTCCGCCGGTCGGCTCGGCGTAATGGCCACGCTGCTGGCGCTTGGGTGATTCGCGAGCGAGCCGATGCCACTCGACGGCAAGGTAGTTTTCGCCGCCGCCCGCCACGACCCGAGCTTGTCTCGGTCGGGCGATGATTGGACGCTAGTGGGCTCCCTCTCGCAAATACCCCTTTCGTTTTCCTCCCGCCCCGCCGCGAAGCGGCGGGGCGGGAGGAAAACGAAGAAAGACAGAGGTGAGGGCGGCGTTTCTAGCGTCCAATCATCGCCCCACCGGCACGAGGCCAGGATGGTGGCGGCGCCGGCTCGCCGGGCCGTACGAAAGAATTCGGCGCGTCGCGTTATCCGATGTCGCACCGCGCCTCCTGGCGTTGCGAGATCGCTCCAAGGTCGTATTCGCCGAATGTTCCGACGTAGAACCCAAACTCATACACCGGCCGCATTCCCTCGGCGAAGGCGAGGTTATTCAAGTAACTCATCGCCACATCGCCCGGCGCTTCGTCCAACCCGCAGCCCAAGGCGAGATGAATGTGGTCAGCAAGGATCTGACCATTGCCCATAAGGTGCCCCTTCTTGTCCGCAGCCGCGACGATCATTGAGCGGCGTCGCTTAAGCACATTTCCGCGAATCTCTACGTCGCGTCGGCAACTCACGAGCACCACATGCAGGTTATAACAATATTGGGCGTGAGCGCTGGTGCGCGGGGCGGTGAGGCGGTCATACTCCCCCCTGATCTCTAACTCTTCGATTCCCGCCTGCACGCGTGCATCGGCCATGCGATGGTGCGCCGTCTGCGCTTCAATGTATTGCCGCACGGTGTCGCAGTTCACGGAGCCAAGGCTGCGCAGGCCATAGTTGCGGTGGAAAGCTTTGGGAAGCCTCTTGCGCACAAGGTGCTGTAGCCGCCCCTTGATGCTCCGAACGGCGGCGGGCGGCGCCGTCTCGGGCCGTGTGCTGATCAGAAATTGGCTCACTCCCGCGCGCGGCGAGAAATGCTCCAGCACTCGCACGCCGTCCGCCTCCGTGGCGGCACGCAGTTCGTCGAGCCACGCCGATTCGGGCGGCGGCGCGGATAACCAGAACACCGCCAACGACCAGTTGAGTTGGTACGCCGATTTGCAATTGGCGGCTGTATAAATCGGCTCAGGGGCGGGCATGGCGATATCTCAGGCGAGATGAAGCTGATTGTGGGGCCTTTGCGCGGCGGAATCAATGGGCGCCGAATTGCGCAGCGAGGCCATTCGGAGAGGAGACGATTGATCGGGCCCGCCACGACTCCGAGCTTGTCTCGGTCGGGCGATGATTGAACGCTAGACGGCCCGTTTCTTCAAAAAACCCGTTCGTTTTCCGCACGGCCCGCCGCTTCGCGGCGGACCGTGCGGAAAAACGATAAAAGACAAGGTTAAGGCCGCGTTTCTAGCGTTCAATCATCGCCCCACCGGTACGAGGCCGGGATGGTGGCGGGCACAACGCTACGCCGGAGCAATCGGCATCCTCGGCGGGGCGGTGGACCACATCAGGGCGACTTCGTCGG
>DATFDL010000408.1:0-26136 GCA_035252155.1 Pirellulales bacterium
AATCCGACGTGGTCGTCAAAATAATCGGCCAAAGCGGTGTGGACGGGGGCGATGCCCGGCCGGCCGGCCGCCAGAAAATCCTGTAGCGGCAAGCACGCGCCTTCGGCCCGCGAGGCGTTTAGATAATAGGTGCTCGCTCGGGCCAGCTTCCGCATCTGGTCGTCGCTCAGATAGCTCGAGATAAACGCCACGCGCGCCCGGTGCGGCAGGCCACACTTGTAATAAAAGCCCAACACCTCGCGGACCGGCGCCGCGCTGCTGGTGACAAGCTTGATCACCAATGTGGCGTCTGGACGGTCGCCCACGGCCAGCAAGAAGGCCGTGAGCAGGTCTTGCCAATTCTTGCGCTGGTCGTCGGGGTTGAGAATGGTGGTGTAAACCACGCCCGACAGCGTTAGCCGTTCGTCGGGCGTAGGCAGTTCGATCTCGCCTTCGCGCCAGGCGCGTTTGGCGGCGTTCTTGCCGGCGACGATGGCTTTGGTCAACCGCAACGGTAACCGCGGCTTAACGCCATCGACCCACACGCGGCGGGCCAGCGACCGCAGCCAATGCTTGACGCGGAACGGCGTCGAATCGGGGCCGGGCCGATCTTCCGGGTCGGCGAGCAAAATTGGCGGCACTTCGGGCCGGGTGAAGACGAAGGCCGGGCAGTCGAGTGTAATCGTCGCGGCGGGATCCCAGGCCGGCATCTGAAAATAGTGGTTATCCACCGGCACTGGCACGATGCGCACGGGCGTGCGCACGCCCGCCCGTGCCAGCGACGCGGCGGTGAAGTTGCTGGCGGTGAGCACCAGCGAGGCCCGATTGGCGATTCGCACCCAATGGTTCCGCGGGTTTTGCTTATAGTCGCCGGCCGGCACATCGGGAAATTCCCAGAAGGGGAAAACCACATTCGCGGCCGTGCGCGACAGATAGACATCGGTGAATGGCCGGAAGGTCAGGTGCAGTGGCTCCAGCCTTCGTTGCCGCATTTGGCGCACAGCGAAATCGACCTGGCTTTCCGGTCGTTCGACGCGCCGCACTTCGCCCCACCGCCGCAAGAGCGGCTCGAATGCCCGCAACACAAACTCGTAAGAATAGCCCGTGGCGCCGAGGGTTTCGTCGATCTCACCACCGCGCGCCGGCGAATTGACAATCAAGCCGTGCGAGGGCGGGGTTGCGAGGTCGGTCATCTGGGGCTGACTCAATTTCGGCCGGCGGTCGAGGGTTCGCGGCGGTAGGTTATTGAATCGCCGCTGTCCGGTCAATTCCGCTTGCCGGCAACCGGCATTGCACGCTCATACCGTTTCGCTATACTTCGCGGCCCGTCGCCGCGGCAATTGCCGTCATTTCTGGCTGCTGGAACCTGCGCATGCTGTTCTGCTCCGAACGCTTTCTCGTCTTTTTCACGATCGTTTTCACGCTCTACTGGGCGCTGCGGTGGCACTCGGCGCGGATCTATCTGCTGCTCGCCGCCAGCTTCTATTTCTATGCAAGCTGGAATAGCTGGCTGGCCCTGATCATCGGCGTCTCGACCACCATCGACTACTTCGTGGCCCGCGGCATGGACGCCACCGACCGGCCGAGCCGCCGCAAGCTGCTGCTGAGCATCACCGTCGTCGCCAACCTCAGCTTGCTCTGCTATTTCAAATACGCCAATTTCTTCCTGCACTCGCTCGAAGAGGCGATGCGCGCGGCCGGCTCGACCGCCTCGCTGCCGATGCTCAAGGTGATTCTGCCGATCGGCATTTCGTTCTACACATTCGAGGCCATCAATTACGCCGTCGACGTCTATCGCCGGCACGTGCCCGCCGAGCGAAACCTGGCTCACTTCATGCTCTTCATCACGTTCTTTCCGCACCTGGTGGCCGGGCCGATCGTGCGGGCCCGCGACTTCTTGCCGCAGATCCGTCAACGCAAGCATTGGGACTGGGCGCGGCTGCAGCTCGGCGCTCAGTTCTTTCTAATGGGCCTGTTCAAAAAGTTGGCCATCGCCGACCGCATGGCCATGTTCTCCGATCCGGTCTTTGCCAACCCCGAGCAGTACCGCACCAGCGCGGTTTGGCTGGCCGTGCTGGCCTATGCCTTGCAGATTTATTGCGACTTTTCGGGCTATACCGATATGGCCCTTGGCACGGCCCACATGCTCGGCTTCAAGCTAGCCCGGAATTTCAACATGCCGTATGTGGCCGCGAATGTCTCGGAGTTCTGGCACCGCTGGCACATTTCGCTGTCGAGCTGGCTGCGCGACTATCTGTTCATTCCGCTGGGCGGCAGCCGCGGCACGGCCTGGCAAACCAATCGCAATCTGCTGATCACGATGACGCTGGGCGGGCTATGGCACGGTGCCAGTTGGACGTTTGTCGTGTGGGGCGTTCTGCACGGGCTGTTGCTGGTGGGCCATCGTTCCTTCCGCGAATTCTGCCGTCGCCGGCCGCGGCTCGATGCGCTTTTGCTGTCGCCGCCGGGCACGGCTGGCCGTGTGGCGCTCACCTTTTTCACCGTCTGCATGGCCTGGGTCTTTTTCCGCGCCACCACGTTCGCGGGGGCGGCCACCGTCTTTCGGCACATGTTCGCGGCGCATCAGGGATTATCGCTGCCCATGCACAAGGAAAGTTTGTTGGTGTTGGCGACCGTAGTGTTTGCCTGCCACCTGGCGGGGCTTGCCGGGCTGTGGCAAAAGTTGTCGGTGCGTTTGCCCGCCCCGCTGGTCGGCATGAGTTACGCCCTGTTGCTGACCGTCACGCTGGTCTTGGCGCCCGACGCCGGCAAGGCGTTCATTTATTTTCAGTTCTGAGAAGTTGGAAGTTGGAAGTGTGAAGTCGGAAGACGGCAGGGACTGCCGGAAATGAATAATGCCAGCCGGCCACAGGGGCAGGGACTACCGCGCGGTAAGGCGCCACCGTCGTCGCATGGGCGAGCGGCGCTCGCATGGGCCGCTGTGTGGTTCACGCTGGTGCAGCTTGTGCTGACGTTGACGATGGACCACGCCGACGTGGAGCTGCGCGATCCGGTTTGGGGACGCAAGCTCGCGCTGCTGCGGCAGCGACTGGCGCAAGAGCCCGACCGCCCGCTGCTGCTGGTGTTGGGCAGTTCGCGCACGGCTTTGGGACTACGGCCCGAGTTTGCGTCGCTGCCCACGGTGGCCGGTGAGCGGCCGATCGTCTTCAATTTTGGGATATCGGGCGCTGGGCCGATTCAAGAACTGCTTTTTCTGCGGCGGCTGCTGGCCGAGGGAATTCGCCCCGAGCGAATCCTGATCGAAATTCACCCGTGCCTGCTGCACGAAGAGGTTAGCTTCGGCGAGCTGACGGCGCTGGCGCCCACACGACTCGACTGGCACGACTTGCCGGTGATGGGCGAGTATGTTTACGACCGGCCGGATCTCTACCGCCGCTGGTGGCGCGCCCGGCTCACGGCATGCTGGTCGCACCGCGTGACGATTCAAATGCGTTGGCTGCCGCGCTGGCTCGATCCGAAGTGCCAATTCGATCTTCGTGCGCTGAACCGGCTCAATGTTGACGGCTGGACCCCCACCGAATTGTCGACCGTCACGCGGGAGTTGTACGAGCAGTTGGCTCGCGACGCGGTGCGCGTGTATGAGCCGGCATTTGCCGATTTTCACATCACCGAGCGGCCGAGTCGGGCGATCGACCAAATGCTCGCTCTCTGCCGGGCCGAAGGTATCGAGCCGGCGTTGTTTCTGATGCCCGAAGCCAGCCAATTTCGCACCGGCTACAGCGCCGACGCCCGCCAGCAGATCGACGATTATCTAACCGACGTGAGCCATCGGCACGGCGTGCCGGTGTTCGACCTGACCTACGCCAGCCCCGACGCCAGTTTTGCCGACAGCCATCACATGTTGCCGGCGGGCGCCGAACAGTTCTCGCGGCGCTTTGGCCGCGACGTGCTGCGGCCCTTGCTCACCGACGGCCAGGTAGTGCCGGTGTCGTTGGAGGAAGAAATCGCCGAAGGACGATAGTCCTTCGTAGAACGGAATTCATTCCGTTTGGAAAAACTTGCCGGAAGCAAACGGAATGAATTCCGTTCTACTAGTCGGCGTCGAAGACCGCCGAAACATCAATGTTGAAACCAGCCAACAGCGTCGAGCTCGCCGCTTCACCGCGACGGAAATTGCCCGCCTCGACGTACACCTCGCCCTGCAGCCGAAGCACCGTGATTGTTTCCGACTCGGGGTTCACAATCCAATATTCCGGCACGCGTCCTTCGGCGTAGTCGAATCGCTTGTCGATCAGATCGCGCTCGGGCTTGTCGGGGCTGACAACCTCCAAAGCCAAATCGGCTCCCGTCCAAAAGCGGTTTTGCCGCCGCGGGTCGGTGGCCGACATCAACAGCAGCAGATCCGGTTCGCGAAATTTATGACGGCGAATCTGCAACCGGAGTGGAGAAAAACGGACCTTGCCGCCACGAGCCTCGATGAAAGCGTGAAACGCGGTGAACAAAAAGGCGAGCACGGCCTGGTGGCGGTCCGTCGGCATGGGCAGCGGTTCCAAACAGCCATCGGTGAACTCAATCAACCGGTTCGTATGGTCGGTGAAGACCAGATACTGCTCCTCGGTCCAAGCGCCCTGATTCGGAAGGACCTCAACCAGCAGGTCTTTCCAGGCGAGCGATGACGGATCGTGGCCCAATTCAGGAGAAGCGGACATGCAGACCATGATAACACCTCGCGAGCGAATCGGAAACTCGCCATCCGCCATAACTTCGAGGCGAGCATTGCCGTCCCACGCTCGCACCGCCGTCTGTTGCGGATTGGCCATCTTCGCCCTGATCCAGATTGGTTTGTCGGTGGTGATGGATTGCTGGTTACCGGTGCTGCACGATCCCGAATATGGCCACAAGCTGGCGCGGCTGCGCGCCCGACTGGCCGAGCACCCCGATCGGCCGCTGGTGTTGGTGCTGGGCAGTTCGCGGTCGGGCATTGGTCTCTCGCCTGCCGCCTTTCCACCGCTGGCGGTCGATGGCCGCCCGGCGCTGGTGTTCAACTTTGCCATCACCGGTTGCGGGCCTGTTCAGGAGCTTCAAACGCTCAAGCGATTGCTGCGGCACGGCGTGCGGCCGAAACGACTGCTGATCGAAGTGCATCCGCTGCTCTTGCACCAAGAGCGGGGCATCGGCGAGCAAAATTGGCTCGACCCGCGCCGGCTCGATCTGGCCGATTTGCCCACCGTCGGCCGCTACGTTGCCGATCGCTGGGCGCTCTATCGGCAGTGGTGCCGGCTGCGTTTGGCGCCGTGTTACGCGAACCGGTTTTTGATCTTCGATCGTTTTGCTCGAACGTGGCTCGAGGCCCAGCATCATCAAGACGCTTGGACCGGCCTGACCGACGACGGCTGGCTGCCCTATGGCCGACAAGAGATTTCGGCCGATGAATACCGCCGCGGCGTCGAGCACGCCCGGCGCGAGTATGGCCCGATGCTCGACGGCTACCGCGTTACCGCGCCGGCCGATGCGGCACTCGTTGCGTTGCTGAATTTGTGCCGCGACGAACGAATCGAGACGGCGCTGTTTTTGATGCCCGAAGGCAGCGAGTTCCGCGGTTGGTACTCCCTGGAAGCGCGGCGACAGATCGACGAGTATCTGTCGCGTTTGCGGCGGCAGTTTGGCGTGCCAATTTACGATGCGACCACTTGGTGCGTCGACGGCGACTTTTGGGACAGCCACCACCTGCTGGCCGCCGGCGCCCGCCGTTTTTCCGAGCGCTTCGGACGTGAGGCGGTAGGCGACTTCCTTGCTGCGCGCGTGGGACCACCAGGCGTGCGAGTCTCTCGTCATCCCGGACGTTGATGGGCGCGGCCCGTGGCGCACACTCAGTGATGCCTTGAGGAATAAAAAGATGTGCCAGGGTGCCACGGCATCCGTCGCAGCGCGAGTGACCTGGCAATGCCGACAATCGCGGTCGCTGCGACGGACGCCGTGCGGATCTGCTCTTCGGATCGCCTTTAGAGCGCGTTTCGCACGGCGTCCGCCGCGGCGATTTGCGTCCCACGTCGGGTCGGTGCCAACCGCGCCGCGGCGGATGCCGTGGCACCCACCGGTGGTTTTTAGCGACAATCGTAACCAACAACTGACGTGTGACGGGGCACTCGCCCGCTTAATTCTTTAGCGCCGCATCGACAAACTCGAACACCGCCTTGGTGGCCGCGTCGCCGGGCGTGCCCAGATTATCGTTGAGCCGGTTGTGGTTGGTCTCTTGCCCGCCAAAAAGTGTGACCGGCACGCCCGACTCCTTCAGCGCGGCGGCCAGCCGTTGGGCCTGAGCCGTGTTATCGGGATGGTCGGCGACGTAAAGAATCAGAAACGGCGGAATGTGCTTGCCCTTGGCGACGTGCGTGACGGCCGAATAGTCGCGGTGCTTTTGCGGATCGTTGCCAAACTTTTCGCGGTGGCCGAACTTGGCCTGCGGTTGCCCGTGAACTCGGCGGCGCGTCTCCGCGGTCTCGATAATGGCCGGCACGTCATAGGTGTCGCCATCGACCGGCACGCATCCCTTGAGCACGTCAAAGCTCACTCCCTCGGCCTTTAAGTAGCGGTCGTCGATACAAATCAACGCGGCCAGTTGTGCTCCGGCCGAATGGCCCATGACGAAGATCCGCTTCGGGTCGCCGCCATACTCGGCGATGTGCTTGTGCACCCAGCCGAGCGATTTGGCCACATCGCGAAAGATGGTTTCCATCTCGACGTTCGGCAGCAGGCGATAGTTGGTCGAGACAAACACGAATCCGCGATCGACAAACGCCTGGGGCTTGTGCTTCACGCTCGTTTTATCGCCCGTTTGCCAACCCCCGCCGTGGATCCAAAAGACCACCGGCAGATTTTTGCCTTCGGCGGGCGCGTAAATATCGAGGGTCTGCCGCTCTGTCTTTGGTTCGGCGTAGGGCAGGTCTCGATGGATTTTCGGTTCGGCGGCAAGGGCCGAGGAGGCAAGCAGCAAGAAAGCGGCGAGGTTTTTCATGGTGAGTCATCTCCTAGAGGGTCGTCAATCAAGGTTGGTCTGTCCGGGCGTTGGCCATTGTAATCAATGCCTTACTGCCGAAATAGTTACAGATCTCAAAGGCGTTAACCGACAGTGAATCTGTGATGGATGCTTTTGAACGATGGGAGCTGGATGAGCAACTGCGGCACGTCGCGCGCGTGCTGGGACCGAAGTACCTGGAGGATTCCCGCCGCACGCAGCACGCCGCCAATGGCGACGCATCGTGGACCGATTGGCTCGCGATGGCGGTGGGATTTTGCGCTCTAGTTGTTGGCGGCGTGCTATGCGCCGGCGAAGTGTGGGGCCGGCAGGCGAATTTGTGGAAGTTTGGCTTGGCTATGGCTTTGATGGGCCTGGCCGCGCTCGCCGTCGGGCTGTGGCAGCCCCCCGGAGAGATTTCACGGGATGGCGGTTCGCGTAGCTAGGGCGACTTTCTAAACAACCCTGCCCGTCATAGTCGCCTCTCGCTCCGCGAACGTAGCGCTACTTTCGCGGAGCGAAAGGCGACTCTGGTGGACGACCTAGGAAGGTCATCCTACGGCGGGGCACAAGGCCCCGGACTACCGCGCGTGCAGCAGGTTCACCAGGGCGGCGGATAGCTCGCTGAATTGAAAACAATAGCCCGACTCCTGCGCCGCCTTGGGCAACACGCGCTGCGATGCCAATAGCACTTCGGCAAATTGCCCGAAGGCCAGCTTGAGCATCGCACCAGGCATGGGAAATACCGCCGGACGATGGAGCGTGCGGGCAAGCGCCTCGGTGAAGTCGCGGTTGGTCACCGGCCGCGGCCCCACGGCGTTCATGGGCCCGTTGAGGTCCGAAGTTCGGGCGGCGTGCAACAATAGTCCGACCAGATCGTCGATGTGAACCCACGGCATCCATTGTCGGCCGCTGGCGAGCCGCCCGCCAACGCCGAGCTTGAAGGGCGTGAGCATCTTGGCGAGCGCGCCACCGTCGCGGCCCAACACAATGCCGATGCGCGGATTGACGACCCGCAGGCCCACCTCGCGCGCCGCGGCTGAGGCTTCTTCCCACTGGCGGCAGACCTCGGCCAAAAAGTCGTCAGCCGGCATCGAAGCCTCGTCGAGCGTCTCGTCGCCGCGGTCGCCGTAAATGCCCACGGCCGAGGCCGAAACCAGTACGGGCGGACGCTCGGCCGCTTCGCGCAGTCCTTGCACTAGGTTGGCCGTGCTCAGCCGGCGGCTTTCGCGAATCCGTTCTTTCTTGGCGGCGGTCCAACGACCCTCGGCCACCGGCTCGCCCGCCAAATGAAACACCGCCTCGACGCCGCGAAAAGCCGCGGCCGGCGGCCGTTCGGTCTGCGGATCCCAGCCGTGCACTTCGACGGCCGGCTGCGGCGATTGGAACCGATCGGGCCGCCGCGTTAGCACCACCGGCTCGGAAATATGCGCCAGCAAATGCCGCCCCACAAAACCCGTCGCGCCGGTCACGAGTGCTCGCATGAGAAGCTCCTTGGCGAGAATTGCAGATCGCGTCGCCCAGAAGCTAGAATACAAGACCCGCCTAAACTTCCAACCGCCTTTTCCCGCCGATATTAACGCATGCGTTTGAACCGCTCCGCTCGCACCCTTGCCATCGCCCTCAGCACCCTCGTTGCGGTTCCGGCCGCCTTCGCCCAGCGGCCGGCGGACGAAGAGCTTAAGTCGCTCCGCGTGCCGCCGGGCTTTGAAGCGTCGCTGTTCGCGTCCGAGCCGATGATCACCAATCCGTCGGCCATCGATGTCGATACGCACGGCCGGGTGTGGGTGGCCGAGATCGAGTGGTATCGCGGCCGGGCGAAAAACCCGCCGGCCGACAAACTTAAAGTGCTCGAAGACACCGACGGCGACGGCCGGGCCGACCGGGTCACCACGTTCGCCGAAGGGCTGTTTTGCCCGATGAGCGTCTGCGTGGCCGGCGACAAAGTGTATGTGGCCACCAGCCCCGACCTGTGGGTGTATGAAGACAAAAATGGCGATCTGGTGGCCGACGGCCCGCCCCGCAAGCTGCTCACCGGCTTCGGCGGCCATAACCATGACCACGGCGCCCACAGTCTGGTGCTTGGGCCGGACCATAAATGGTGGATGAGCCACGGCGACACGGGCTTCGATGTGACCGGCGCCGATGGCTCGCACATCAAATATCAGTGGGGCGCCATGCTGCGCGGCGAGCTCGACGGCAGCCAACTGGAACTGGTTGCCGTCAACTTTCGCAATCCTTATGAGCTGTGTGTCAGCTCGTTCGGAGAATCGTTTTGCAGCGACAACGACAACGACGGCAACTTCAGCGCCCGCATCTGCTGGCTGATGGAAGGGGGCGACTACGGCTGGTTCGGCCACCCGCCCGAAAAGGTTCCACCCGGCACGCCCTTCGGTGAGCACTGGCATTTTCGCGGGCATGTGCCGGGTTTTGTGCCGGCGACGCTGGTGACCGGTTTTGGCTCGCCCTGTGGGATCTGCTTTTATGAGGGCGATGCTTTCGGGGCCGAGTACAAAAACGCTCCGCTCCACTGCGACCCCGGCCCGCGCGAAGTGCGCATCTATCGGCACCAGCAGGCCGGCTATGGCATGAAAGCCACCAGCCGCGTGTTTGTGACCAGCGACGGCGACAATTATTTTCGACCCGATGATATCTGCACGGCGCCCGACGGCAGCCTTTATCTGTCGGATTGGTACGACGGCGGCGTGGGCGGGCATGCCTACAACGATCCCGAGCGCGGGCGGATCTTTTTGCTGCGGCCGGCTGGCAAGAAACCCGAGCGCGTCGGCAAGCCCGGCCCCTATACCAACGTGGCTGATGCGATCGAGGGCCTGAAAAATCCGAACTTGGCGACGCAATATCTGGCCCGCGAGCGATTGCTGGCCGAAGGGCAAGCGAGCGTGCCAGCGCTTAAAGCGATGCTCGACGACGCCGAGCCGAACAACCGCGCACGCGCGCTTTGGGTGCTCCACCGCATCGGCGGAGACGCTCGGAAGCTGGTGATCGATCGATTGCAAAACTCCGATGCGGCAATCAGGGCGCTGGCGGTGCGCATTCTGCGGCGTCGCGGCACTGAATACGCCTATGCCATTCTTGCGATGGCGGGCGATCCCGCGGACGAAGTGCGGCGCGAAGTCCTGTTGGCCTTGCCCAAGCTCAGCGGCCCGAAAGCCGACGCCGCCTTGCTCCAGATTGCCTCGGCCTTTGAAGGCAAAGACCGCTATCAACTCGAAGCGATCAACATTGCTGCCGGTAAGCGCAAGGCCGAGCTTTACGCCGCACTGGATGCCGCTGGCAAACTTTCGCTCGACAAGATCCAACTCTTGCAAGTGCTCGATGCGAAACGCGCCGCCGAGTTGCTCGCTAGCAGCCTGGCCGCGAGCAATCTGGACGAAGCCGCCCGGGCCACGCTCATCAAACAGCTTGGCGGCAGCACGTCGAGCGAGGCGGGCCTGGCGGTTGTCAAGCTGATCAGCGACGACCGCACCGCCCGCGACTTGCGTGGCCTGGCGCTGAATCTATTAGCCAGCAACCTGTCGGGCAATTGGAAAGATCTCCAAGGCCGGCCCGAGTTGGCCGCGGCCGTCCGCAAGCTGCTCGCCGAAGCCGACTGGCAGCTTGCCGCCCTACGGTTGGTGGGCGACGACCATTTGACGCAATTTGGCGCCGACGCCTTGGCGCTGGCCGCCGACGAAAAGGCAAGCGTCGAGGCGCGGCAAAAGGCCATCGAGGTGTCGGCGGCGCTTCGCACCGAAGGCTCGCCGCAAACGCTCGAAAAGCTCTTGCGGTCCAACGAGGCGACGTTGCGGCAAGCGACCCTGGCGGCGCTCATCGAGCTCCAAGATTGGCCCGCGGTCAAACAGGTGCTGAGCAGCCCGGCGACGCCCGCCAGCGTCAAACAGAGCGCCGTCGATCATTTGATCGATTCGAGCGCCGGAGCGCTCGTGCTGCTGCGGTGGATCGACGCCAAGCTGCTTTCTGACGCGCTGCGCGAGCAGGCGATCGCCAAAGCCGCCCAACACCCCGATTCAAATATCCGCGTATTGTACGAAAAGTTCATTCCCGAAGACCAGCGGCCGAAGCGGCTCGGTGCGGCCATCAAGCCCGCCGACATTCTCGCGCTGAAGGGTGACGCCCGGCGCGGCGAGCAAATCTTTTCGCAAAGCACGGCGGCCCAGTGCAAGACCTGTCACCGTGTGGGCAACACGGGCGGGGCCGTCGGTCCCGACCTGAGCCAGATCGGCAAGAAATACGAACGTGCCACGCTGCTGGAAACCATTCTCGATCCCTCGAAAGCCATTGCGCCCGAGTACGTGCCGTATTTGGTCGAGACCGAACAAGGCCGGGTGTACGTCGGCTTTGTCGTCGAAAACAACGACGATCGGCTGGTGTTGAAAGACGCCAAGGGCCAGCTCATTCACATCGCGGCGGGCGATGTGGGGGCGCTTGAGGCACAGAAGAAGTCGATCATGCCCGACTTGGTGTTGCGCGATGTCACCGCGCAAGACGCCGCTGATCTGCTGGCGTATCTCACCTCGCTCAAGGAGGGCGTGTTGCCGGTGACTCGGTTCCGCGTGCTGGGGCCGTTCCGCCAGCCGGGCCAGCGCGGCATCGATCGCGATTTCGGTCCTGAAAAAACCCTGCAAGAGCCCGACTTGAACGCCGATTATGCGGGGGCCGACGGAAAACCTTGCCATTGGGAGCTGATCGAAACGAACACGACGCTTGGTTATCCGGCGATCGACCAGGTGGAGTACGCTCATCGTCGCAACCAGCCGGCCGAAGGTGTGACGAACTATTTTCTGGTCTTCGCCGACAGCGACGCCGACCAGGACGCGCAACTTCTCTTAGGCAGCGACGACAGTTGCAACGTCTGGGTCAACGGCGAGCAGGTCCACAAATATCGCGGCGATCGCGCTGTGGGCCAGGCCGACGATCGCGTGAGCGTGCACCTACGCGGCGGCCGAAACACGATTGTGATCAAGGTCGAGAACCACCAAGGTCCGGGCGGCTTGGCCCTTTCGATCGCCGCCGCCGGCAACGTGCAAGCGAAGACGGAGTAGCTTCGTAGAATGGAATTTATTCCGTTTCTTCCGCCTCTTTGAACGTGGTCTTCAAATTCGGAATCTTGCTCAGCGAGCTGGTGTCGGTCACTTTGGTGTTGGCCAAAACCAAGAGGCGAAGATTCGACAGGCCGCTGAGGGGCGTCACATCCTGCAGCTCGAAGCAATCGGTAAAATTAAGACGCTCAAGCGACGCGCATTTGGACAATGGACGCAGGTCGGTTACCTGGTCGCACTCATAGAGTGTCAGGCTTTTGAGCCCTGAAAGATTCGCGAGCGGCCCTAGATCGCTAAGCTGGCTGCAGTAGGAAAAGAAAAGCTCTCGAAGATTGTGCAAGCCGGCAAGCGGAGTAAGGTCGCGCACGGCACCGTCCGTCACGCTGAGTGTCTCTAGTTTCTGCAGAGATGCCAACGGTCGCAGATCGGAGTGTTCATCGCTCGTAATCGACAACGATTTCAGGTTCACCAGCGAGGCGAGCGGGCGGTAATCCGAGATGTCGCCACATGACAGCTCGAGGCTTTCCAAATCCGGGAGTTCCGCCAGCGGTGCGAGGTCGACCACTCCATCGCCGTGAATGGACAGCGATTTTTCATTGTTTTTGCGCGCTGCCTCAATCGCCTGGCGGAGCTTGGCATCGGTGATGGCGTAGGGATTGTCCGTGATGGCGTCGGCCTCATTTTCAGCCCCAGCTTGTTGAGCTGCCCTCTGCTTCCCCGATGGGCCGCACGCGCAACAGGCGAGCGCGGACAGAAGTAAAAAGTGTCTCAGCGTCATGGCGCCTTACCCATGAAATAAAGAGGAGGCACGAAGCAATCGCCACGGTGCCCGGAAACGCGCCGCATTTTCGAGGACGAGCGCGGGGTTGTCAATCGTCGTTCATGGCGGCGGTGAAAGACGAGGCCGAAAGCCGCTCTTCGCCGCAACGCGGCGCCACTCGACAGCCCACGGATCGAGAGCAAGTATTTATAAATTTATTTATTGACATACGGTACAAATGTACATATACTGCGGACGTTGTTAGTTCCACTTGGTTTTTTCTTAAGGAGCTTTCCAATGTCCGCGAACGTCACGCACCCGGTCGTCCGCTTGCCGCTGGCCCTCATTCACCTCGACGGCGGCACGCAAATCCGCGCCAAAATCGACGAACCGACCGTGGCCGAGTACGCCGAGCAAATGGCCGCCGGCGCCGCCTTCCCGCCGCCGGTGGTCTTCCACGATGGACAAGATTATTGGCTGGCCGACGGCTTTCATCGGCTGGCCGCGGCTCGGTTGGCCGGCCTGACCAAGATCGACTGCGAAGTACGGCTGGGCGGTCAGCGCGATGCACGGCTCTGCGCCGTCGGCGCCAACAGCGATCACGGCCTGCGGCGCACCAACGAAGACAAACGCCGGGCCGTCGGCCTGCTGCTGGCCGACTACGAATGGTCGCAAAAGTCCGATCGCTGGATCGCCGAGGCCTGCGGGGTCAGCGATCGCTTCGTCAACGGTATGCGAAATCAACTGCGAACCGTTCGCAGTTGTGAAAATGGGAAAGATGGCAACTCGTCGGCTCGAAGATCGCGTGTCGGTCGCGATGGCAAGCTCCGTCGCGACTTGGCCCGTCGCCCCACAGAGTCGGCCGAAAACGCGACGGCGAAGCCCTCAGCGCCGGCCGAGAAACCGCCGGCGCCAGCGGACCGCGTGGAGGCGGCGTTGGCGGCCGCGGCCGAGTTTCAGACCCAGCTCGACCGGCTGCGTGAGTGCCACGGCGTGGCAGCTCGGCTGGCCGCCGGCCCGGGCGGAGCTTATCTGTCGCAGGAGGAGATCTCACACTACGAATCGGGCATCCGCACCGCCGAGCAAGTCTTGACCGACGCACGGCCCCGCGGCCGCTGCTCGCACTGCGGAGGCAAGGGCTGCTTCCACTGCCGCCACAAAGGCTACACCGCCTTCAACACCTGGGAGGGTGAACGCCGGTGATCCTCACAAAGTAGTTCCGGCACTCCGTGACGCGCAGTGCGGTCGCCCTAGGCGACCGCCCGTCCGCCACGGAGTGTCGAAGCTACCGAGTCACGTAGCGCAAGTCGCGCGGCGATCGAGGAATCGCGCTAGCCCCGACGGGCGCGATTCCCCTTGCCATGCGACAAGTGGTACAATGCAGATCAGCCTTCCATCGAGTCGGCGAATCGTCCAGTACTTTCGCCAGGGAATAGGGAACAAGGCATGCCGATCCGCCTAACCGAAGATCAATGGAGCCAGGTTGGCCGTCTCGGCGAAGCGCCGATTCACGTCTGCGATCCGGCACAAACGGCGAGCTACGTGCTTTTGCGGGCCGAAGTGTATGAACGCTTCAAGGCCTTGTTCGAGGACGATCCCGTGACCGACCAGGAACGCTTGTTCCAATTACGGCAGTTCGGCCAGCGAGCCGGCTGGGACGATCCGGAAATGGACGTCTACGATGATCTCGACCCGCGCCGCAAATCATGAGCGTGTCGCGCGGCGATGTCGTGTTGGTCGATTATCCGTATAGCGATCGCACGGGCAGCAAAGTCCGACCCGCCCTGGTCGTCCAAGCCGACGTTCTCAACCATCGTATCACCGATACCATTCTCGCCGGCATCAGCCGCTCGACGCATCGAGCATCGGCCACGCAATTGTTGATCGACATCTCAACGCCTGACGGCGGTCGGACCGGGCTTCGGCAGAATTCGATGATCCAGTGCGAGAACCTTTTGACGTTCGATCAACGATTGATTATTGCGAAGATCGGAGAACTATCCGCGGCGCTGATGGGTCAAATCGAGGGGTGTCTCAAGGCGGCGCTTGAGCTTCCATGACCATCTCTGTATGCACGAGGCCGAAAGCGGGTCTTAGCCGCAACGCGGTGTCAACGCGGTCTGGGCGTCTATCTCGGCGAATTGATGGAAGGCTGTCAACTTGCCGGTAACGGTCTTACCGAGATCAAACGCGGGATGTTCATGCACCCCACCGACACCGGCGAGCGGTTGATTCGCGCCATCACCGGCAAGGAGGCAAAGCGGCTTAAGGTTCCCGTGCTGCCCTCGCCTCCCGGCTGGGACGGCGGCGGAAGCTCGCGGCAGGGCTCAACACCCCCCAAGCTCGCGTCGGATGTCGCGCTTCACGTGATTCTTCTCCACTATCCATCGTTCTTCACCATGCCATGCAAACGCGACAATTCGTCGATCAACGCCCCCAATTCTTCGGCGGTTAGTTCGACCGGGTCGCCGTGCTCGTCCACCGCCTTCAGGTGCACGGGTCGGACTGTTCAAGCCAAGCAGATACGCGCCCTCCGGCGGTTTTGAAAATGTCCGCAGCTTTCATTGTCACGGTCCCATCGTTGGAAAATGAGGATCGTTCGTAAGCGAACCGCGCAACGTGGGTACCACGAGGCGTCGTCATGCCGGCCAATTTGTGAGAAACTCCAGCCGATCACACATCTCTTCCGCACTCCGCGCCGCGGCGAGGCTGAGTAGCCGCCGCAGTGTCTCGCCGAGGGGCCGTTGCTCGGAGACGACCAAACCCGCATGGTGCCTGCCGGCTCGCAGCCACTCGCCGTGCATGTGAACGAAGTCGCCGACGTTAAAGCTTATCAATACACGCCCCTGGCTCGTAGCCCACTCAAGTTGCGAGGGGTCGTCTTCGGTCAGCCGCCCTACCTCCGGCGTTGATACGGCGTCGTAGCCATGCCGGCGGAAAGCGACGGCAACATCGGCGAACACGTCCTCGTCGGTAAGGAAGCGAGCTTTGCTCATGTCGGCGAGGCATCGCCCGACAGTTCCTGTTGAGCGGCGATCTCGTCATCGGCGGCCAAGTCCGCTTCGATCTCGTCGGGATGATCCGCCGCGTAGGCAAGAGCGTCATAGACGTCCGCAGTACGCAGCCGTGGATACTGTCGGAGAATCTCTTCGATCGTCATTCCGTGTCGGTGGCACCAGAGAACGACGCTTACGCGGATGCGCGTTCCGGCGATCACCGCGCGGCCGCCGCAACGGCCGGGCACCTTTTCGACATTGCGAAGATCGACTTTTGACATACTGATCGCAGTGATTTAAGTCGCAGTGAATTAAGGGCTACTGCGATTATACGCTACCTTTGTCGCCGCGCCAGCACGGGAAGGAAAGTTTCCGAACCATGGACGGGTTCGGTTGGACCAAGTCCGCTTCGGCACGCCGTGACCGGTTGGCGGTCGCCAAAGGCGACGGCCCGGTCTCCGCCACGGAGTGTCGGAGCTACCGAGCGGCTACCGCCGCGGCCGGAACGCCATCGAGGGCGTTCGCAACAGATATCCGGCATTGCCGAGCTATGTGCGCCAATCGGCGGGGCGACGTCAGCTCGCCCCTCGCGGAACGGCACGGAGTCCGTTCCCTACCGACGTCAAACGCAGGACCACCCGCGGCGCGAACGGCCAATTCGCGCCGCGCCGATTACGAACCCCTGCGCAAAAGTGCTGAACCCTGAACCCCGAACCCTATTTCTTCTTCGCCAGCTTCTCGGCCACCGCCGCCTGCGCCGCGGCCAGCCGGGCGATCGGCACGCGGAACGGTGAACAGCTCACGTAGTCGAGCCCGATCTCGTGACAGAACATCACGCTGGCCGGGTCGCCACCGTGCTCGCCGCAAATGCCGACCTTCAATTTCGGGCGGCTCTTGCGACCACCCTCGACGCCCATCCGCATCAAGCGGCCGACGCCGTCGCGGTCGATGGTCTGGAAGGGGTCGTTGGGCACAATGTCGTGCTCGCGATAGTAGTTGATGTAGCCGGCATAGTCGTCGCGGCTCATGCCCAGCGTGGTCTGCGTCAGGTCGTTCGTGCCGAAGCTGAAGAACTCGGCGCCCTGTGCGATCTCTTCCGCCCGAACCGCCGCCCGAGGCACCTCGACCATCGTGCCGACCAGGTAATCGACCTTCACGCCCTTCTCGTCAAACACTTGGGCCGCCGTCTCGCGGATGATTTTTTCCTGGTCTTTGAACTCGGCCAAAAAGCCGACCAGCGGAATCATCACTTCGGGCAGCACGTTCAGGCCGTCGCGCTTGACGTCGCAGGCGGCCTCGAAAATGGCGCGGGCCTGCATCCGCGTGATCTCGGGATACACAATGCCCAAGCGGCAGCCGCGGTGGCCCAGCATGGGGTTGAACTCGTGAAGCTCTTCGACACGGCGGGCGATCGTTTCGGCCGAGATGCCGATCTTGCGGCCCAATGTCTGCTGCTCGGCGGCTTCGTGCGGCAGGAACTCGTGCAGCGGTGGATCGAGCAGGCGAATCGTCACCGGCTTGCCGTTCATCGCGCGGAACAGGCCGTCGAAATCTTCTCGCTGGAAAGGCAACAGCTTGGCCAGGGCCTTTTCGCGGTCTTCGACGGTGTCGGCCAGAATCATTTCGCGGAATTCATCAATGTGGCCGAAGAACATGTGCTCGGTGCGGCACAGCCCGATGCCCTCGGCCCCAAAGGCGATGGCCTCGCTGGCCTGCTTCGGCTCGTCGGCGTTGGTGCGCACCCGCAGCCGCCGGGCGGCATCGACCCAGGTCATGAGCTGAGCGTAGCGTTGATACGTCTCAGACTCGTTGGGCTTGAGCGTCTTGTGCAACAGCACCTGAATGACTTCGCTGGGCCGGGCTTCGACCTCGCCCTGAAACACCTCGCCCGTAAAACCGTCAATCGAGATCACGTCGCCCTCGCGCAGCACCTTGCTGCCGGCGGTGACGGTCTTTTGGCGATAGTCGATTTCCAGATCGCCGCAGCCCACAATGCAGGCCTTGCCCATCTGTCGGCTGACCAGGGCGGCATGGGAACTAGCCCCACCAAAAGCCGTCAAAATTCCTTTGGCGATCTTCATGCCGCGGAGATCTTCGGGGCTGGTCTCGCGGCGAACCAGGATCAGCTCGACGCTGTTGTTCTTCTGCCAGAGCGCCTCGGCGTCGGAGGCGTGAAAGCAGATTTTGCCCGACGCCGCGCCGGGACCGGCGTTGATGCCCTTGGCCAGCAAGCGGCCTTCGGCGTTGGCTTTTTTCTTCGACTGCTGGTCGTAGACCGGTTGCAACAGTTGGTTGAGGTCGTCGGCGGGAATGCGTTTGGCCCGCAGAGCTTCGTCTTTATTGATGAGGCCCTCGTTCACCAGGTCGACGGCGATGCGCACGGCGGCAAAGCCGGTGCGTTTGGCGTTGCGCGTCTGGAGCATCCACACGCGGCCTTTCTGCACGGTGAACTCCAGGTCTTGCACCTCTTTGTAGTGCTTCTCCAGCTTGCGGCCGATGTCGCGCAGTTGCTTGAACGACTGCGGCATGTCTTGCTCGAGCGTCTCTTCGATGCGCTTGGGGGTGCGAATGCCGGCCACCACGTCTTCGCCCTGGGCGTTGATCAGGTAGTCGCCGTTGATGCCCGGCGTACCGACGGCCACGTTGCGGGTGAGTGCCACTCCGGTGGCGCAGTCGTCGCCCAGGTTGCCGAAGACCATGGCTTGCACGTTGACGGCGGTGCCCCACTCGTGCGGAATGCCGTAGGTGCGGCGATAGACCACCGCCCGATCGTTCATCCAGCTACCGAAGACGGCGCCGATGGCGCCCCACACCTGGTCCATCGGATCGGTGGGAAAATCTTTGCCGGTGCCTTGCTTGATCGCCCGCTTGAACTCGCCCACCAGCTCCTTGAGCTGCTCGGCGGAAAGTTCGTGGTCGTGCCGCACGCCGGCCTGGTGCTTTTTAGCTTCGAGCAGTTCTTCGAACGGGTCGTGGTCTTCCTTGGTCTTAGGCTTCATGTCGAGCACCACGTCGCCATACATCTGCACGAAGCGGCGGTAGCTGTCCCAGGCGAAGCGCTCGTCGCCCGACTGCTTGATGAGGCCTTCGATGGTCTGGTCGTTGAGGCCGATGTTGAGCACGGTGTCCATCATGCCGGGCATCGACTCTCGGGCGCCCGAGCGGCACGAGACCAAGAGCGGATTGGTGGTCGAGCCGAACTTGGCGCCCATCTCTTTCTCGACCTTGGCCATGGCCTGATCGACCAGCTTGCGCAGCTCGGGCGGATAGCTGCGCTTGTGGTCGTAGTAGTAGGTGCACACGTTGGTGCCGATGGTAAAGCCCGCGGGCACGGGCAGGCCGATCTTGGTCATTTCGGCCAGGTTGGCGCCCTTGCCGCCCAGCAGGTTCTTCATGCTGGCGTCGCCATCGGTGCCGCCGGGGCCGAAGGAGTAGACGTATTTTTCTTTCCGGACCGGCTTGGCGGCGGTTGGCTTGCCGTTTTTAAGAGCGCGGGCCTTGAGCAGCGATTTGGTCTTGGCCGGCGATTTCGATTTACCGCCTTTGGCGGGTTTGGTCTTCGTAGCGGATTTCGTTTTCACAGCTTTGGCCATGGGAGGTTTTTTCCTAACTGAGTTCTGCAGATCGAGTCGTGAAGTAGCCCGGGGCCTTGTGCCCCGCGTCGGCCGGTAATACCGAAGGCCGGCCACAAGGGCCGGGACTACCGACCGCAAGCGGCGGCGAATAACTGCTCGTAGGTGGCTGGGGCAGAGGCTTGCCGATGCCCCGGCTCGTACTCACCGGGCATCGCTCAGGCTCTGCCCCAGCCACCGGCATATGCGGGAAACGCCACTCGACGCCGCGTGACCGGCCAACAGCCGGCCACAAGGGCCGGGGCTACCGGCGACAATCGCCTTGCGGCCCCGCCGACATGTCCTTGCCGGCGGAAAACGCGCAAGTCTAACAACCGCCTGGGGCATGGTCAATGAATCTGGGGTCGCTCCGTTTCCCAAAATCGCTATAATGGCGAGTCTATCTCTTTTGGGCCGAGGGACGGAGTCGATGAGCCAAACCGAAATCGAACCAGTCGAGTTGAGTCTGCCGCAACGCCTTGCGTCGGCGGGCCTTGGCTCGGCCACCCCCTACGACAAGTGCCTGGCGCTGGCCAACAACCTCTGGTGGAGCTGGCAGCCGGAAGTCATCAATCTCTTCCGCGATCTCGACCCCATCCGCTGGCGACAGCTCGACCATAATCCCATCGCCCTGCTGGCCGAGTTCACGCCCGATCGGCTCGAAATGCGGGCCGCCGAGTTGGTACTCTATAGCCGCATCAACTACGCCTACCGCCGGCTGAAGGAGTATTTGAGCAACATCCAGACCTGGGGCACCACGCACGCCGGCGTGCTCGGGTCGAAGCCGGTGGCCTATTTTTCGGCCGAGTTCGGCATGCACGAGTCGGCGCCGATTTACTCCGGCGGCTTGGGCGTGCTTTCCGGAGACCACGTAAAAACTGCCAGCGACCTGGGGCTGCCGTTTGTGGCCGTCGGGCTGTTCTACGATCAGGGATATTTCAAGCAGCATCTCGACCACGATGGCTATCAACAGCAAGAATATTTGGACACCAAGGTCGAGAACTTGCCGATGTCGCCCGCGATTGGGCTCGACGGCCAGCCGGTGCATGTAAAGATCGAGACCCGCACCGGCCAGCTTGTGGCCAAAGTGTGGCTGATGCGGGTGGGCCGAGTGCATCTCTATCTGCTCGATAGCGATGTCGATGGCAACAGCCCGGAAGACCGCGAGCTGACCAGCCGGCTCTACGGCGGCGACCATCGCACCCGCATTCGCCAGGAACTGGTGCTGGGCGTGGGCGGCGTTCGGGCCTTGAAAGCTCTGGGCATCACGCCGGGCGTGTTCCATTTGAACGAAGGGCACAGCTCGTTTGCGACACTCGACGCCATTCGTGACATGATGGAGTCCGACGGGCTGAGTTTCGACGAAGCCCTGCGCGACATCGCCCAGCACACCGTGTTTACGACGCACACGCCCGTGCCCGCCGGGCACGACCGCTTCGACGCCGGGCTGATCGAAGAACACCTGGGGCCGCTGCGCGACCGGCTGGGCATTTCGCTCGATCAGTTGATGGGCCTGGGCCGCGTCGAGCCGCACAACGGCGGCGAAACGTTCTGCATGACGGTGCTGGCTCTGAAGCTGTCGCGTCGGGCCAATGCCGTCAGCTCGCTGCATGGCCACGTCAGCCGACGCATGTGGGCGCACCTGTGGCCGTGGCGCGTCGAAGAAGAAATCCCCATCGGGCACATTACCAACGGCGTTCACGTGCCCAGTTGGCTGGCCTGGCAGATGCAGCAGCTTTACGACCGCAATTTTCCGGTCGATTGGTTCAAGCGAATGTATGAGGCCGACGCCTGGCAGGGCATTCATCACGTTGATCCGGGCGAGCTGTGGGAAACGCACTATGCCCTGAAAAACCTGTTGCTGTCGTTCGTGCGGCGGCGCGTCAGCCGGCAATGTCGGCGGCGCGGCGAAAGCGACGAAGTGGTCGAAGCCGCTCGCAACATGCTCGACCCGCACGTGCTCACAATTGGTTTTGCCCGGCGGTTTGCCACGTACAAGCGGGCAGATCTGATCCTCTCCGATCTCGATCGGCTGTCGGAGATGGTGAACGACCCGCAACGGCCGATCCAGATGATCTTTGCCGGCAAGGCCCACCCTGCCGACGAACCTGGCAAACAGCTTGTGAAAAAGATCGCCAACCTGCGGCACGACCCGCGCTTCGCCGGGCGCGTGGCGTTCATCGAGGACTACGATATCAACGTCTGCCGCCACCTGGTGCAGGGCGTCGACGTGTGGCTCAATAATCCACGCCGCCCGTTGGAAGCCTCGGGCACCAGCGGCCAAAAAGTGGTGCTCAACGGCGGATTGAACCTCTCGGTGCTCGACGGCTGGTGGGCCGAAGCCTACGACGGCTCGAACGGTTTTGCCATCGGCAAGGGCACGAGCCACGTCTCGGACGAAGTGAACGACCGCCGCGACGGGGCCGATCTCTACCGCGTGCTCGAACAGCAAGTCATTCCGCTCTATTACGACCACGACATCGACGGTCTGCCGCGGCACTGGATCAAGATGATGATGAACTCGATCGCCTCGCTCGCCTGGCGGTTTAGTGCTCACCGCATGGTGATCGACTATGTGCGCAGCGCCTATCTGCCCGCGGCCGGCGGACTGAGCTGCGATATGGACCGGTGAGAGGGTTTAGAGTTTAGGGTTCAGGGTTCAGCGAAGAGGCCAGGGGCCGGAGGTCAGAGGCCAGGGGGCAGAGAGGGTCTCGCTCAGCTTGTTGAGGGGGAATCAGACCATTGCCTTTGCCCGTATGGTAGAATGGCAGTGTGGCCGCAGCCTTCTTAACGGAAGAACCTCACATGCCAACCCTGGTCATTGATAATGTGCCGGCGACACTTTTTGACCGGCTGCAACTTTTAGCGAGGAGCCGGAGCCAAACCCCGGCTGATGCCGCACTCGAAGTGCTGGAGACAGCGTTTCGCGCGACGCCGATCTCGGGAATGGCACGGTTGCCGCAAGAGCCGTTTCTCACGGAGGAGATTTCCGCGCCGTGCAGTATTCCACGTCCAGCCGGTAAGCCGGCCCGCCCCGTGCGAGTGCCAATGCCGTTGCCGAGTTCCCACGATCTGGCCGATGCGGAGTAGCGAATGTACGCTCGCCCGGCCGGCAACGATCCGTTGACTCAAGGAGATCTGATCGACGACTGTCCCCTGGTCGGCTTAAACGTATCGTCCGTTCCTATTGACCTAAGCGAACCGCCGATGAAATAGTGGACGGCGCGGGTCATCGTTTTGACTCAAGCCTGTGATCTCGCCCAGGCAAAAGCCGACACGGTTCTCGTGGCCGTCGTCCACGATGCTCAGAAATTGGTCGAGGCGGGCGTTTTGAAGCGGCCGCTCGTTCGCGATCAGGTCCGCCGCCATCTGGTCTTCGGGTGGTACTTCATTCCCGCATCGGCGCCCGCGCTCGCCGTGGCGGAATCATTGATTGACCTGCGTGATGTCCACTCAGTCCCGCGCGTCGTTCTCGAGCAATTAATCGCAGATGGCAAGCGAACCGCGAGCCTGATGCCGCCATACCGCGAACATCTCGCGCAGCATTTTGCGGTCACCTATATGCGAGTTGCTTTGCCAGAACCATATCCGACACAGCCATAAACGACGCCGTCTATCAGGCACCCGAGCGAGTCGCTAGCAAGCATCGCCGCGGTTCACTAAAATCGCGTGACGCCAATGATTGGCCGCGACGCACTCAAGCCGGGGCATCGTCGAGGCTCTGCCCCAGCCACCAGCCGTCGATCGTCTTTCCCTGGCCTCTGACCTCCGACCCCTGACCCCTCCCAACATGTCCATCTCCGCCTTCATGGACCACCACTTCCGGCATTTCAACGCCCGCGAGACCGTCGACGCGGCACGGGCGTGGCGCACGCACTTGGATCAGGGCGGCAAAATGCTGCTGGCCCTGGCAGGCGCGATGAGCACCGCCGAGCTGGGCATCTCGCTGGCCAAGATGATCCGAGCGGGCAAGATCCACGCCATCTCGTGTACCGCCGCCAATTTTGAAGAAGACATTTTCAATCTGGTGGCCCACGACGAATATCGCATGGTGCCGCACTACCGCGACCTGTCGCCCGACGACGAACAGGAGCTGCGCGACGCCGGCTTCAACCGAGTGACCGACACCTGCATTCCCGAAACCGTCATCCGCCACATCGAGCACAAGCTGCTCGATTATTGGATCGAGGCGGGCGAGCGCGGCGAATCGCATTTCTCGTGCGAGTATTTTTATCGGCTGATCGAAGAGGGCGTGCTCGACGAGGTGCGACAAGTGCCCAAGGAGCATTCGTGGGTCTGGGCGGCCTACGACATGAAGATCCCGGTGTACGTGCCCGGCTATGAAGATTCGACGCTGGGCAATATCTTCGCCGCCCGCGTGCTCGAACGGAAGGTAAAGAGCCATTCGGTCGTCAAGAGCGGCACCGAGCAGATGGAGCAGCTTGTGCGGTGGTACTTGGACAACATCGAGCGGCATGGGCTGGGCTTTTTCCAGATCGGCGGAGGCATCGCGGGCGATTTTGCCATCTGCGCGGTGCCGCTGATCATTCAAGACTTGGAAAAAGACGTTCCGCTGTGGAGCTACTTCGCCCAGATTTCCGACTCGACCACATCGTTCGGCTCGTACTCCGGGGCGGTGCCCAACGAAAAGATTACCTGGTACAAGCTGGAGAAGGACGCTCCCAAGTTCATGATCAACTCCGACGCTTCGATTGTCGCGCCGCTGGTGTTTGCGTATGTGCTCGGTGAGTAGAGTAGGACGAAACGAGTCGCCCGAAAGGGTTCAGGGTTCAGCATTTTCGTGAGCGCCGAATCGCTTGTGCTTAGCAACGAGCCTGAAACCGACATTCCAGACGTTCACTGCCGATTACCATCTGCACGAACCAGTCACCCCGAGTGAAAATGCTGAACCCTGAACCCTGAACCCTCTTGAGCGTGATGGTGGGACTCGCTTCGCTCAGCCCAAACTGAATCAATTCGTTCTACGATGCACGACCCTCGACTCGACCGCCTCGCTCACATCCTGATCGACCATAGCTGCCAGCTTCGCGCCGGTGACAAGCTGCTGATCGAGGCCATCGACCTGCCGCAGCCCACGTTGGTCTGTCGGTTGGTCGAGCTGGCCGCCGAGCGCGGCGCTCATGCACTGGTAACCTGCAAGAATAACGCAGTGCTGCGGTCGCTCTACCGCACGGCGAGTGAGACTAGCCTGGAGTTGGCCGGTGAATTTGAAAAGACGCGCATGGAGGCCATGAACGCCTACATCGGCATCCGCGGCACGGCCAACTCCAGCGAGTTCGCCGACGTGCCGATCGAACGCATGGACGCCTATCAGCGGCTGTGGTGGCAGCCGGTCCACAGCCAGATTCGCGTGACCAAGACTCGCTGGGTGGTGCTGCGCTATCCGACCGACTCGATGGCCCAGGCCGCCAACATGAGCAGCGAGGCATTTGAAAATTTTTATTACGATGTCTGCACCGCCGACTACGAGCAGATGGCCCGCGATCAAGAACCGCTGGTGCGGCGGATGATTGCGGCCGACCAGGTGCGGCTGGTGGGGCCGGGCACCGATCTGCGGTTTTCGATTCGCGGCATGAACGTGCGGGCCTGCCACGGCCAGCGCAACATCCCCGATGGCGAAGTGTTTACCGCCCCGATCCGCGACAGCGTGCAGGGGACCATCCGCTACAACGCGCCTTCGCGCTATCAGGGCACGATCTTCCGCGATGTGGAGTTCGAGTTTCGCGACGGCAAGATCGTGCGGGCCGTCTGCACGGGCGAGACCGACAAGCTCAACCAGGTGCTCGACAGTGACGAGGGGGCGCGGTACATCGGCGAGTGGTCGATCGGCTGCAACCATCGCATCAAGCAGCCCATGCTCGACACGCTCTTCGACGAAAAGATCGGCGGCTCGATTCACCTGACGCCCGGCAATGCCTACGATGAATGTGACAACGGCAACCGCAGCCGCGTTCACTGGGACCTGGTATGGATACAAACGTCCGACTGGGGCGGCGGCGAGATCTGGTTCGACGGCGAGTTGATCCGCAAAGACGGGCGGTTTTTGCCCGACGATTTGCAGGGGTTGAACGAAGGGATCTGATCGGTAGCCCCGGCCCTTGTGGCCGGCCGGGTGGCTGGGGCAGAGGCTTGCCGATGCCCCGGCGTCACTCGCTTGACGGCGCATCGAATGACAGAAAAATTGGCTGACAGAAAAATGTTCGTTGCTGCGCCGCTTGCCAAGGACGTGGCGTAACGGAAGTGAGCGGCTGGATTTTTTGAGCAAGAGCTCCGATGTCCAAGGCCGACAACTTCGCATTCGACATCGTCGGTTCGCCCCAGAAATTTATCCTGATCCACCGACAGCATTGAACGCTACGGTTGCGTGCCGAATTATTTTTTTGTCCCTCATTTTTCTGTCATTCCGTTCTGCGTCCGCGTGGCGCAACCGAAATGGTGGGACTCCCACGCGCGTCCCACCTAAGTCTTCGGAGCTTCACTCAGCGATTCCTGGCCCGCGTTCGGCGTGCTCCGCGTCCGGGGATAGTCCCTTTTCGACGGCCAAGCCCAAGGCGCGCAGCTTGGCACGCAGCGTCGTTCGCGAGATGCCTAGCAACTCGGCTGCCTGAAGCTGATTGCCTTTGACGTGACGCATCACTTCGTCGAGAACCACGCGGTCGACGGCCGCCGAGATCAGCCGATAGACGTCGGGCTGTCCGGAGTGCAGAAGCTGCCGCGTGTATTGTCCTACCTC
>DATFDL010000409.1:0-3408 GCA_035252155.1 Pirellulales bacterium
GCGGATATTTCTTGCCCGGTTGCATGGCGTGGCCCCAGCTCAAAGTCTGAGCATCACGCAAATCGGTGCGGGCGCTGGGAATGAGGCCGGCCTGAATCAGCGCGCCGAATTGGAAATAAACCGCGTCCATATCGGAATGCCAGCCGGGATAATGCCCGAAGCCGCCATCCGCGTTGCGGCAACGCTGCGCCCAGCGGGCGCCGCGCTCGATCGCTCGGCGGCATTTTGGATCGTCGCCGCCAAGCTGCCGCAAAATAAAAATCGCGTCGAAGCAGGCGTGCACGTCCCAGTTGGCCGCTTTGATGTTCCAGCCGCCGTCGGGCCGCTGGTCGGCCAGGCAGCGCTCGACCATCGCCGCCGCCTTGGGCGTCGGTTCGCCCAGCAGCCGAAAGAAGTGCGCCATGTGAAAAGCCGCCGCCACATGCTCACCCAAATAGCCGTCGTCCGGCTGCTCTTCGATCATCCAAGCGGCCAGCGCCTGCCGATATTTGTCGGGAAACGGCTGCCCCACGGCGGCGTAGAAGAGCGGATAAAAACTTGTGGTGTACCACGGCAATTCTTTGTACCGATCTTCTTCAAAAAACTGGTCGAGGACCGGCGACGGATCTCGCTTGGGCCGCGCGCCCAACGCCCGCAGAGATACCGCGCCCTGCACCGTGTTGTAGAGCACCGCGCCGTCGCTCTTGGGATCGAGACCGCCCGCGCGATTGACGAAACTGCCGTCGGCCCGCTGATGGCTCTGCACGAATTCGATCGACCGTCCGGCGTCGGGCAGTTTCCAGTTCATGGTCTTGGCGAGCACGGCCGCATAAGTGACGGCGGCCAGATCGCTCAGCGAGGTATCGCTGTTGCCCTGATAGTCGGGGTCGGGCGACGGGCCGTAGCCGCCGTCGGGCCTGGCGCAGCTCAGAATGAACTTCCGTGTTTCTTCGGCGACGAGCTTTTCGTCGAACTCAGGATCGTCGTCGGCAAGTCCGTCGCCGGTCCGAAGCAGGATCAGACCTGCGGCGGAGAAGGTGGCCGACTTGAGCCACGTTCGACGCGTACTCATCCATTTCCCGGTTTTGCATTTTTCATTTTTCATTTTGACTTTCCGATGCGCGGCGCCGGTTCCGACCACATGCCTGGCCCTGAGCATAAAAAGTCAAAATGCAAAATGCAAAAGACAAAATGCGAAATGGTCGCGAAGCGTGACCGTTATGGCGTCAAAACCACCTTGATGCAGCCATCTTGCTTGTCGCGGAAAGTCTTGTAGGCGGCCGGAGCGTCGTCGAGCCGCATGCGATGCGTAATCACGAACGACGGATCGATCTCACCCGACTCGATTTTTTCGAGCAGAGGGCGCATGTAGCGATGCATGTGCGTCTGGCCCATTTTGAACGTCAGGCCTTTGTTCATCGCCGCGCCCATCGGCACCTTGTCGAGGAAGCCGACATACACGCCGGGGATCGAAACCGTGCCGCCCTTGCGGCAACACATGATGGCCTGCCGCAGTACGTGCGGCCGGTCGGTGCCCAGAAACGTCGCGGCTTTGGCCTTGTCGAGCACCGCATCGATGCTGCCGGTGGCGTGGGCCTCGGTGCCGACCACATCGATGCAGCGGTCGGGACCACGCCCGCGAGTCAGCTCCATCAGCCGATCGAAGACGTCGTCGTTGGCAAAATTGATCGTCTCGGCGCGGCCCTGCTGCTCGGCCATTTGCAGGCGTTCGGGCACGCGGTCGATGGCGATGACGCGGCCGGCGCCCAGCATCCAGGCGCTGCGGATGGTGAACTGCCCGACCGGGCCGCAGCCCCACACCGCCACGGTATCGCCTGGCTCGATCTGGGCGTTTTCGGCGGCCATGTAGCCCGTCGGGAAGATGTCGGAGAGGAAGAGCACTTGCTCGTCGGCCAGGCCGTCGGGCACCTTGAGGGGACCGACATCGGCAAAGGGCACCCGCACGTATTCGGCCTGCCCGCCGGCAAATCCGCCCAACATGTGCGAATACCCGAACATGCCCGAGGGAGAGTGGCCCATGGCCTTGCGGGCCAGTTCGGCGTTGGGATTCGAGTTGTCGCAGAGCGAGAACAGTTCCTGTTTGCAAAAGAAGCATTCGCCGCAGGCCATGGTAAACGGCACGACCACGCGATCGCCCGGTTTTAGTTGGTGATTGCCGGGGCCGACTTCCACCACTTCGCCCATGAATTCATGGCCCAATACGTCGCCCGACTTCATCGTGGGCATGTAGCCGTCGTAGAGATGCAGATCAGATCCGCAGATGGCGGTGGCCGTCACGCGCACGATGGCGTCGCGGGGATCGAGAATTTTCGGGTCCGGCACCGAGTCGACCCGCACGTCGCCCTTGCCATGCCAACAGAGCGCTTTCATGGGATGAATCCTAAGTTAAGTGGTCACACTTCCGCGCGGGTCGGGCAGATGCAAAGCGTGCGCCGCAAGGCGTACAGGATGTAAGCGAAGCCCGAGCACGGCTCAGGGCCCGGCCGCGCGCAATTCTTGGAGCAGGTCATCGTCGCGCACGATCCGAACACCGTGCCTCGCGGCGAACGCCAGAACCGCTGAATCGAAGAAGTGTTGATCGCGGGTCGTGAGCACATCGGCTGAAGCCGACATCGCGGTCAGCAGGACCGCATCATCTTTCGGATCGCGCGGCACGAGCCGCGACAGCGATGCTGGCAAGTGCACAATCATCGCCACCTTGTAGAGTGACGAAAGAAACCGGCGAATACCGTGTTCGTCGCGGCCGTGAAGGGCACGGATCCGGGGACGCCGTAGCACAAGCAGTAGCTCCGCCAAGAGCGGCTGTGACGTGACAAGCACGTGGTCTCTACGAATCCATTTGAGCAATTCAGCCGCGAGACCGTTGGGGTTGATCGCCGCTCGCAAGAGCACGTTCGTGTCGCATACCATCTTCATTCACGGGGCGGATCGCCTCCATAGCGCACCGCCGCGCATTCTGAGTCGATGACTTCGTCGATTTCGTTTGGCGAGAAACACGACCGTGCTGCGTGTTGCCGCATTTGCGAAATCATCGCCTCGATTTCATCCCAAGCGCCATTCCGCTCGCTCGCCGACAGGTGGCTTTCGGGACTTAACGTGGCGATCAAGAGCACTTCACCGCTCTGAAGCGCGTGACCAACAATCCCTTCGATCGCCGAGCGGGCATGCGCCGGAAGGTCCGAGACATTGCACAATGTCGTATGATTCATAGGAATCTGCCCGCTTTGGCGGCCTTCGAACTGTTTACCACACGAAGATCAATCATCGAGCATGCACTTTTAGCTTACCGCAATCGCCGCGGAAGGTCAAAAACCGGTGCTGCCGCCGCATCGCCGGTGGCTAGTATGGTGCGCAGGGCGTTGACAACGAAAGCCGGTAACGCTCTGTAGGGAACGGACTCCGTGCCGT
>DATFDL010000410.1:0-7544 GCA_035252155.1 Pirellulales bacterium
TCTGTCAAGTAATCATTGTTATTTTTCGATCAAATGAATGGGCTTCGCTGGTTGCGGCTTTAGGATGTCGCAAGTAATAGCGGGTCGGTTTGTCGCGGCGGACAAAAAACAGCGCGGCAGCGAGCAGGCGAACGAACCGGCAGCGCGGATGAAATCGCCGTAAGTGGTTTTTGACTCGCCCGCCGCGCACGGCGTTTGCAAATTTGCACAAGCCGTGGAAACTCGAGAGATTTGGCTGACCTCCCCTGCCGCAGAGGGGCTTTTGGCAGGCGCGCGATTTCTCGACTTACGGCGATTCGAAGCGTGAATGCCGCGGGAAACCCACCAAGCCAGATTTTTGGGATGATGCGGGGAGAGGGACAGCAGGAGTCGGGATTCAGAGGTCGGGGGTCAGGGAAGAACGACGACAGGGCGCGGAGGCGACAGGGCGAAGAAGGGCGGCGAGAAAGCTGCTGAGCGAAACTGACACATGTCTCAGTTTTCGGAACCAGAGCTCGCCAGCGCTTGCGTCGGCAAATAGCGATGCGTCGGAAGGACGCAGCAAGAAACAACGGCGCAAGCGCTTGCGACGGGCAAGCGACGAGGTGGGGGCTTGTTTTCCGCAAGGTGTCACTAATTCGCGCTTTGTAATACGGAGCGTCCGAAAAGCCGCCTTGACAGAGGGCGGAAACCTGCGAGAATCCCGCCCTCAATTCACCCCCTCCCCACGATACTTCCGGCAGCAAGGCACGGAGGCCTTACGCCATGATCGACCGGGCCCCTCCGGCTCGCGGAACCAGCCTACGCCAGGTCCTGCCCGACGCTGTCTTTACGTCGGGCGACGTGGAGGTACGCAGTTGCTGCACCGATAGCCGACAGTGCCGGCCAGGCGACCTCTTCGTGACACTGCTCGGTGGGGCGTCTGACGGAGGCGAGTGTGTCGCCGAAGCTATCGAGCATGGCGCCACCGCCGTTCTCAGCGATCGGCCGCTGCCTGGCTGCACGGTGCCGTTGTGCGTTGTTGACGACGTCCGCGACGCCTATGGAAGACTCTGTCAGGCCCTCGCCGGATATCCTGCTCGGTCGCTGAAAATCGTCGGTATCACCGGCGCCAGCGGCAAAACCACCACAAGTTATCTCTCCGCCGCCGTGCTGGCCGCCGGCGGTTGGCGATCGGGCGTCTTGGGTACGCTGGGATACTTCGACGGAAATGAATGGCAGAACGCTTGCTGGACCACACCGCCTCCGCCGGTATTGGCCCAGTGGTTGGCCCGGATCGCCGCGGCCGGCTGCACCCACGCCGCCGTCGAAGTCTCGGGCCACGCCCTCGCTCAGAAGCGCGTGGCGGGTCTTGATTTCGACGTGGCCTGTGTCACCAACGATCACCATGGCTTCAAAGGCCATCGCAAAGCCCAGTTGTTCGATCATCTGCTGCCTGAAGGCTTCGCGGTGGTCAATGTCGATGATCCGTTGGCTGAAAATTTTCTGTCGCGGCTCGATGGACCCGTGCTGACGGTCGGTATGCGCGGGGCGGCCGAAGTAACCGCCCTGCCGCTCGAACAATTCCCCAGCGAACAGACGTTTCTGCTCTCGGTCGGCGACGAATCAATCCCCGTGCGGTCGCCACTGATCGGCCATCAAAACATTTACAACTGCCTGGTGGCCGCGGCCGTTGGCCTGGCGTATTCCATCGATTTGCCAACCATCGTGCAGGGCCTGGAGGTGGTCCAGCGCGTGCCCGGCCGGTTGGAGCGAATCGAGTGCGGACAGCCGTTCAGCGTCTTTGTCGACGATGCCCGCACGCCCGGCGCCCTGAGCCGTTGCCTCAAGACCTTGCGAGCAGTCACCAGCGGTCGCTTGATCTGCGTGTTTGACGCAGGCGGCGACCGCGATAAGCCAAGCGGCGGGCAGATGTACCGGGCGGTCGAATCGGCCGCCGACCTGGCGGTGCAGGTCGTTGACGATCGGCGTGAAGCGATCGCGTCGGCGCTGGGCCATGCCCAGCCCGGCGATTGCGTATTGATTGCCGGCAAGAGTCACGAGACGACCCAGGCCCCCGGCGACAAACATTACGAATTCGGCGATCGGCAGGTGGCTCGGCAGTGTCTGTACGAATCGCTGGCGGCCGAGCGGTTGTATCGAGCGAGTGCCTGAGGTTCAAACGAATCATGTGAAAAGCTCCATCGTCAGCGTGCACGATTTGCGGGAATCGTTTACGCGACCCTCCCTCCTGGGTCGGAGCAGTAAGCTTGTCGGGTCCGCGGTCTCTGGGTCGGCCGCTCCGGCAGGTGCTTCGCGATGGAGCTTTATGACTGAGCACCGGGGTGGCGGCTTGCCGCCGCCCCGGTCGCTCAGGGATCACCGCGGCAGCCGAGAGGCGGCGCGATTTACGCGACCTCTCGGCCGCTCGCAGAACGGAATTCATTCCGTTCCTGGCGAGCTTGGCGTCTGCGAGTCGAGAGCCGCCCCCCCCGCGACATCGGCGGCTGCTTCCGAGGCCGACACGGTAGCGACGCCCGCGGCGTCCTTTTCGAGCGGCGGAAGTCCGTAGGCTTGATCGGCCTGCTCCAGATGCACGTCGTCAAAGTCGGTGCCGTCGTCGTCGCGACGCAAGAGAAAATAGATCGCCGTTGAAGCGGTCCAGAAGTAGCTGTACACAAAGCCCAAGGCCAGTAGTCGCACGCAACCATTCCAGAACCAAAGCAATCGCACGCCCCACTGGCCCGCGGTGCTCAACTCATCCGGCGCGGCGAGCAGCTCGTACATTCGTTCGTTGCCGGTCATCCAACTCGCGGCCCAGTGCGGTAGGTAGATGACCCATTCGGCGAAGTAAGCCACGAACAACCAACCGAGCCCGCCGAGCACCGTCACCACCGCCGCATAAAACAGATAGTGCAGCGGGCGATGATACACATACGACCACGAGCGACTGAGCGCATCGAAACTGTCGGTACCCTCGGTGCTGATCGTGGGCCACATCAGCGGCCAGCCGAAGAGCATCGCCAGCAACAGCAAGACCATCAAGATGGCGAGCATCAGCGCCAGCGGCCAGACGATAGCGGCCACCAACACGCCGACATCGACCCACATCAGCAACCCCAGTACGAAAAGCGGGCAGGCGCAGACGAGCACGCCGAACAATGGCAAGAGTGGCGCCGCAAAGTAGCTGCGCCATTTACTGGCGGCGTAGCGTACCGCCGCTTTGAGCCCGATCGTTTCCTCGCGGCCAAACTCCAGGGCCGCGCGGCGCGTGATCGCGCCGCCGAAGAAAGCCCAAACCGCCGCCGCCCAAAAGCAGCACAGCAGCAGAAACGCCAGCCCGGTGACGCCTAGCTCGCGGTCGAAGAGCTGACGGAATGGGGTGCGAAGCTGCTGCCATGCGCCGAGAAACGGATTGCCCGGATAACTGCCCAGCCGCGGCGGATCGTCCTGCCAAACCGGGTGTGCGGGCGACAGTACCTGTTCGGGCACGAGTCGCGGGCGGTCGACTTGGTTGGCCGGCTCGACGCCGAGCCACGGCGCGCCACCAGCAATGCCCGGCTCGATCCAGGGGCATCTTTGGTAGGCGGGCAGCCAATCGACCAGCGGTTTTTCCTGCGTACCGCCGAAGACCCGCGCCAAGGTCCACCAACCGAGAACCGTCAGCAGCACTCCGGCCGCTGCCAGCAACAGGTGCCCTGTCCGAATCGACACGCGGAACGCCCGGACCAGCAACAGCCAGGGAAAGAGATCGAGCCAGGCGATTTCGCGCACCGCATCACGCTGTTCGGGCATCAGCCGCTCACGATCAGAAAAGGGAGGGAAGAAACGCCGGCATTATAGGCGGTGCGTAAAACCGTGCAAGAAAGGGCCGGCCGCCTCGTAGAACGGAATTTATTCCGTTCCGCTTCACAAACCGAGTTTATTCCGACTCCCCGTCGATCTCTTCCCCGTCTTCGTCGGTCCGTTCGACCGGCACCGAATAACTTTCTCCGAGCCAACGCCCCAGATCGACCCGCCGGCAACGCTCGCTGCAAAACGGCAGCGAGCTCGATTCGCTCGTGTCAAACCGCTTTCGACAGATCGGGCATCGGATCAAAGACACGTCTACTTGGCCGCACTGGCTGGGTCGATCGGCGTGCGGGCCTGGAACGCCAGGCTCTTGAGAAACTTGCTGGCGGCGATGTATTCGTCGGCACTGTAGTGATCGATTTTCGAGTGGAGCTTGTCGTCCAAATTACCGATCGCATGTTGGATCTCACGATAGTTCTCCGTGCCCAGGCCCGACCCCTGCGGATCTCCGGCGGCCTGCGAGAACAAACCCTCGACCTGATGCCGTTCGTTGTCGAAATCCTTGTTCCGAAGCACCGAGGGCCATTTGAGCACGCCGTGCGCGGGATCGAAGTCGTTGGGCGAAAGCGGCGCGGGCATCCGCGACTTGCTGAAGGCCACGAGCTGCTCTTCGGTTGGGGCGGGATGCTGCAGCGCCTGTTCGGCCCGGTAGCTGGCGTGCATCCGCCGCATATCGAAATACGTGGCTTCGAACTTTTTCCGGTTGTCGAGGTACGCCGAGTAGGCTTGTTGATAATTGATCAAGGCTCGCGACGTGTTGAGATTGTATTGCCCCATCGAATTGATGATCCCTCCGGGGCTGAAACCGCCCAGCCCAGAGCCGTAGCCGCCGCCTCGCCCGTAACCGCGACGGTAAGCCAGGGCGGAATCTGCGGCGGCCACCAACACCGCCGCAACGAGCAACACCATGCACAAGTTGGATTTCATCGCAGGCACCTCGGGAATTTCGAGCGCGCTTCCCCCCTACCGATCATAACCGCAACCCGGCCCAAGGCAAGCAAACCGGCGCTACTTCGCCGTGTCGGCGACCTCAATGGGCGTCCGCGCCTGATACGCCAGGCTCTTTAAGAACTTGTTGGCGGCAATGTATTCGTCGGCGCTGTACTGATCGATTTTCGAGTGAAGCTTGTCATTCAGGTCGCCGATCGCATGCTGGATCTGGCGATAGTTCTCCGTGCCCAGCCCCGAGGCATGAGGATCTGCGGCGGCCTGCGCGAACAGGCCTTCGACCTGATGCCGGTCAGCGTCAAAATCCTTGTTCCGCAACACCGTCGGCCAGTTTAATACACCGTGAGCGGGATCAAGGTCGTTGGACGAAAGCGGTTGCGGCGTCCGGGATTTGCTAAAGGCCGCGAGCTGGTCCGCGGTGGGAGCCGGATGCTGCAGCGCCTGTTCAGACCGGTAACTGGCGTGCATCCGCCGCATGTCGAAGTACGTCGATTCTTGCTTCTTTTGGTTATCGAGGTACTGCGAATAAGCTTGTTGGTAATTGATCGCGGCTTGCGATGTGCTGAGATTATATTGCCCCATCGAGCTGATGATCCCTCCGGGGCTGAAACCGCCAAGTCCATACCCGTAGCCCCCGCGCCCATACCGACTGTAACTGCCGTAGCCGCCGTATCCATACCCTCCGTAGCCGTAGCCCCTATTGCCGCCGTAGGGCACGAACTGACCCGGCACTTGTTGGCCGAGAACCTGCTGGCCGAGAGCTTGGGCGAACGCGGTGTCGGCCAATAAACCGGCCGCGGCAACGAGCATGGCCGTGTACAACTTGGATTTCATCGAAGGCTCCTGGGGGTTTTCAAGCCCACTTCCCCCTACCGATCATAGCCGCCACTTGCCCCAAGGCAAGCAAGCTTGTGCCTTGTTAGCTACAATGGGCGACATGATTATCTACATCATTCGCCATGCCTGGGCCGAAGACCGCGACCAAGCCGCCTACCCCAATGACGACCTGCGGCCCCTGACCGCCAAGGGCAAAAAACGTTTCCGCCGTGTCGCCAAGCGGCTCGGGAAACGGGGCTTCGATCCGTTACACATCGCCACCAGCCCATTGGTCCGTTGCCGGCAAACCGCCGACATCATCGTCGAATATGCTCCGCAACAGCCGTCGTTGGACGAGCTCGACGACTTGAAGCCCGGCAGCCAGCTCGCGCCCCTGCTAGGCTGGACGGTTGAACACAGCGACGGCGACGCGGCCTGGGTGGGCCATGCCCCCGACGTCGAAGAACTAACGGCCGGCCTGATCGGCGCACCGGAGGCCGGCATTCATTTCGACAAAGGCGCCGTGGCCGCCATCGAATTCATTGGGAAACCCGCCATCGGCAAAGGCCAATTACTGTGGCTGGCCACGGCCGAATTGCTCAAGGCGTGACAGGCCGCGGTTGGGAGGGTACAGTCTAAGCATGAATCAAGCCATCCGCGCGTACCTCGCCGAATTTATCGGCACCTTCACCTTGGTGTTCATGGGCACCGCCGTGGCCACGCTGCAAGGCATGTACAATCACGGCAACGTCGGCTTCGTCGAAATCTCACTCGCCTTCGGCTTTACTCTGATGGTGTTGGTGTGGGTGCTGGGCCCGGTATCGGGTTGTCATCTGAACCCGGCCGTCACGATTCCCATGGCGCTGTCGGGCCGGTTTCCGTGGGCACGCGTCGTCGGCTATCTCATCGCTCAATTGGCCGGCGCCGCGGCGGCCAGCGGCGTGTTGCTGCTGCTGTTGAAAGGCGTGCCGGGCTATTCGCTGGCCGAACAGCACTTGGGCGCCAACGGCAACGCCAAAAACATGCACGTCGCATCGTTGTTTGGCTTCGAGGTGGTGATGACTTCGCTCTTCTTGCTCACCATCTTCTCAACGACGCGCAAAGACGCCATTCGCGGTTTCGAGGCCTGGGCGATCGGCGGATTTTTGACGGTGGCGCACCTGGTTGGGGCGCAGTTGGGCGATTCGTCGCTCAATCCTGCCCGGAGCTTTGGCCCCGCTATCTTTGAGGGCGGCGCGGCCTTGCAGGTGCTTTGGGTGTTTATACTCGCGCCGCTCGTCGGCGGCATCATCGGCTGGCAGTTGTTCGCGGCGATTCACGAAGAGTAGCATTTGGAGTTCTCGACCTACCCGCAAGTTCTGCTGTAAGTTACGATGATCGGTAGATGATTCGTGAGTGCTGACCCAGAACGGCCCGCGATCGAGCCAAGGTGACGACTGCCGCGGATCTAATCGATTCGTCAATTGCACATGATCCATTCTCGGTGGGGGAGTCGCGAGGCGGAATTACCCGCATTGCAATAGTTCGTCCGTTGACGGTGCTATTCGACATTGACGTCGGCAGTCAAACGGTCTTGGTTTGGGACTTGTGGCGCTCCCAGCGACCGCCATAGCGCGCAGCCGCGTCTTGCCTACCGCGTGAACAATGCGCCCTTCCTCTGCTGTCATCTCGGCTGATCACCTGACACGGCAGGCGACCGGGCAGCGCGGCTACGTTTGGCTGTCGGTCCTGCTACTGATTGCTTTCGCATTGGCGGCCGGTTCGGCCGTCCAAAAGTCGGTGACGGTCGATGAATATCAAGCGCTGCCGCATGGCCTGGCAATGCTCCGAACGGGCGATTTTCACCTGGCCACCGGAGTGCCCGTATTGCCCAGCGTACTTGCGGCGCTGCCGCTCTCGGCCACGTCGGCCCGATTCGATCCGGCAACGATGCGTGACTTCGTCAGCTCAGGGCAGTGCGGCAGGCAATT
>DATFDL010000411.1:0-2089 GCA_035252155.1 Pirellulales bacterium
TAGCTGGGTGCGCGAGCCGAACCGCTATCACGCCCGGACCGTGATGCCCAACGTCTTTTTGCTGCCGATCACCGGCGCCGATCGTTCGGTCACCGATCCGGCCCGCGATGTGACAGCCTATCTGCTTTCGTCGCAGGCCGACGACTGGCAGCCCGACCCCGCGCCCGACCTGGACGGCACGGACCTAGACGATTTGACGAGGATCTATCTGAGCGCCTCATTCAGCGACGCGCAAATTGAGGGCAAAGAAGGCATTCTCGAGAAAGGCATCGCCAACGATCTGGCGCCCGACATCAAGGGCGACGAACGGATGCTGTTGCGCGGCGAGGCTTGGAACAAGGAAAAGCTCGAACGGCAAAAGTTGCTCTATATCGGTCGCCGTTCGATCAGCCGGCTCGGCTGCACCGGCTGCCACGACATCCCCGGCTTTGAGGACGCCAAGCCCATCGGCACGGGCCTGGCTGATTGGGGCCGCAAAGACACCTCGAAGCTGGCCTTCGAGATGATCGTCGAATATCTTCGCGAACGCCCGCCCGGGGAGTCACACACTCATCCGCACTCGAGCGAGCATGCCGACGACGGCGAGGAAACACATTCTCACGAAGCCTCGGCCGGCGGCCATCACGGCCTCGATCCGGCCGAGATGGATCCCGACACGGGCTTCTTTGTCGAGGCCCTGCTGCACCATCAGCGCGAAGGATTCATGTGGCAAAAGCTCCGCGAGCCGCGCAGCTACGACTTCAAGAAGACCGAAAACAAAACCTACGTCGAGCGGCTGCGGATGCCTAAGTTCAACTTCGATCAGCGTCAGATTGAAGAGGTGATGACCTTCGTGCTGGGGCTGGTGGCCGAGCCACCCGCCGCCAAGTACGTCTACAGCGCCAGCCCGCGCCGCAAGGCCATCGTCGAGGGCGAGCAGTTGCTCACCAAATACAACTGCGTGGGCTGCCACACCGTGAAGACTGAAACCTGGGAATTTGACTACGATCCCAGCGATCCGACCTTCGCCGAGGCGCCCAAGATCGACGACTACGAGTTCTTGATTCCGCACTTCACGCCGCAGCAGTTGGCCGAGTCGAAGAAGGTCGATCGCCGCGGCCTCGGGCATGCGGTGGTGCATGGCGAGCCGGTGCCGGTGACCAACGACCACGAACCCGACGAGCCGGTCTACTTTACGCTCTATCAGCCGGCGGCGATCAACGGTCAGACCTGGCTGGTGGGCGGGCCCGAAGTGCCCGTCATGGAGCAGAACCTGACCAAGACGCACGCGGCCGAAGGCGGCGACTTTGCACGTTACTTGCACCCGGTGGCTCTGGCCATCGGCCAAAAAGAAAACCCCAACGTCAAGCCGAGCGACGTCTGGGGCTGGGTGCCGCCGCCGCTGGTGCGCGAGGGGCAAAAGGTGCAGACCGGCTGGCTGCACGATTTCTTGCTCAATCCGTATCCCATCCGCCCGGCCATCGTGGGCGGACTGCGGATGCCCAAGTTCAACATGTCCAGCGACGAGGCCGAGAAGCTGGTGCACTACTTCGCCGCGGTCGACGACGCCGATTATCCGTATCAGTACCACCGGCCGGGCGGCGAGGATTACATGCCCGAAAACGAGTATCGCCGCATCCAGCAGGCGTTGAAGGTCGTCACCGACAACAACTACTGCGTGAAGTGCCACTTGGTGGGCGACTTCCGGCCCAAGGGTTCGGCGGCGGCTTTGGCCCCGAACCTCGACCGCGTCTATCAGCGGCTGCGGCCGAGCTTCGTGCTGGAGTGGCTGGCGAATCCCAAGCGCAAGCTCCCATACACGGGCATGCCGGTCAACTTCCCGCCGCACAACGATCCCAACGCCAAGCTGCGCGAGTCGCTCTTCCCTGGCGAGAGCGAAGACGCGCTGCGCGGCGTGGTGGGTTTGTTATTGAATTACGACGCGTATTTGAAACACCAAACCTCAATCAAGTCGATGGTCAAAGAGCCGCCGCCCGAACCCGCGGCCAAAAGCGCCTCGGCGAGATAGAAAAAAAGGAACAGATAGCAAAGTAGGGTGGGCCGAGAGAAGCGAGTCCCACCTTCACCCAGCATCTTGAGGAAAAACACG
>DATFDL010000412.1:0-3342 GCA_035252155.1 Pirellulales bacterium
TGCCGGTCCATGCCCGGCTCGACGAACATTCGCGACTGCATGCCGGGCAACAACAGCCAAATGCCGTTCTCCTCGCGGTTCTCGACATCGGCGATCACGCGGTATTTGCCGCCGGGGCCAATCAGCGGATCGACGAACACCACTTTGCCGGGCAGCTCGACCTCGCGGCGGGCAGTCAACTCGGCGGTGACCGTCACCGGGCGGCCCACGACGTTTTCAGGCGAGACGTCGGCCAGCGTCAACGTGCCTTCGACGCGCAGCTTGTCCATGCGCAGCAGCCGCAGCAGGCGGTCGCCGGGATTCACCCACTCGCCCTCGTGCCGGGTCACATCGACCACCATGGCGTCGATGGGCGCAAGCACCTTGCGGCGCTCGATATCGTCGTCGGCGGCTTCGACCGAGGCCGCCTTCGACTGAGCGGTGAGCTTGGCTACACGCTGTTCAAGATCGGCCTTTTCGATTTCCAGTATTCCCTTTTGCCATTCGAGCTCGAGCTTCTTCAGCTCGGCCGCCGGCGTCACGCCGGGCGTCGTCTTTTCCGCTTCGCGGTGCCTGAGATAATTGAATTTGGCCACGTCGGCCGCTTTCTTTGCGTAACGCACGGCCACCGTGCTGGTGGCTTCGGCTTCGGCCACCTTCATCTCGGCTTCGGCAACTTTCTTGGCCGCGCGCACCTTGCTATCACTGATTTGCGCCAGCTTTTCGCCCTCGCGCACCTCGGCCCCCTCGCGGACAAGCACTTCGGTCACCAAGCCCGCTTCTTGCGCGGCGACATCCACCTGGTCGATTGCGCTGACCAGGCAGCCGTCTACTTCCACCTGGGTCGACGCGCGCCGGCCCGGAGAATCGGTATCGCCGGGACCGGTCAGCGCCAGTGCCGCCACCAAAATCATGCTCGCCGACATGCTCATTCCTTATAGATTCAACGGGAACAAAACGCGGGATTCGATAAACCCAAACGCATCGTGGAACAACCACCAGCCCACCGAGCTGCGGCCGCAATAGAGCCGGGCCTTGACGCCGGCGCCCGGCAGCAGCAAGTCTTCGTGTTGGTGCTTGTCGATCTTGACTCGGATCTTAACCGTGTTGCCCTCTTCGCCTTTCACCTCGGCACTGCGGTGAACATCGATCACCTGGCCTTCATAGTGGGCGCCCGGTTCGGTGGCCAGGTGATACGTCACGCGCAGGTTCGGATCGGTTTTACGGGCCTCGGTGATCGAGCCGATGCGGTCTTCGGGCGTGTCGAGCTCCAGCTCCCAGTCGCTCGTTTCGTCGGCCACAGTCAACAGGGCATCGCCCGGCTTCACGGGCCGGCTGAGCAACTCTTTTTCGAAATCCCAGGTCGTGACGACGCCGTCGATCGGGCTGGAGATTTTAAGCTTCTCCTTCTTTTCCCTCAGCAACTCAAGCTGCGTGCTGTAGCTGCGCATCTGCTGAAGGTATTGTTCGACTTCGCTGCGGGCTTTTTCGTCGGGATCCTCGTTATCGTTCGACGACGCCCGGCGATCGCGGAAACGCGACCGCCGCTGCGCCGCCGCCAGCCCTTCTTGCGCTTGTAGGAGCTTGCCGGTGGCCTCTTCGATTTGCACATCGAGATCGGTGCTTTCCATCAGCATCAGCACCTGGCCCTTCTGCACCTTATCGCCGTGCTTCACCAAAATCTTGTCGATCATGCCTTCGACCACGGCGAACACCTCGCGGCGACGAACCGGCTGCAGCTTGCCGTCGCTGGTGAACGTAAAATTGACGGGCCAAACGACGAGCACGATCAGCACCGCCAGCACCGCGGCCGAGATGGCCAGCGTCTTGGGCAGAGTGCGGGCACTGACCACCCAACTGGCCTTGCCCAACGAGCGCCACAGCGGCATCAAGAACAAATTGTTGTGCTGCATGGCGTTGGCCAGGGCCAACGAGCTGTGATCGCAAACCACGTTTACGCGCTGCACCATGCCTTCGCGTGGTCGGGCGTCTTCGATCTGTTCCACTATCAACGCGCCGATGGTTTCCGGCTCATCCTTCTCATCGCTGGGGTCGGCGGCCCGCTTCAGCGGAAGCACGGCCACGTGCTTCGAATGCGATTCGTCGACGTAGGCCTGCACCGCGTCTTCCACCTGCGGGGCCAAATCGCTGGTGTCGCCCGAGTACCACAGCGCGTCGCCGGTGGCCACCACCGCCGATGACAGCCGGTTCAAAAGCGAGATGACGTTCGACCGTTTATCAAAGGTGTCTTGGCCGCTGACGGCTTCGATCGTGCATTTGCGCCCCCGGCGAATGGCCACGCTGACGCGGTCGCACTCGATCAGGCGGCGGCCTTCGTTAGCGATGGTGTAAGCGGTCTCGCGCGGGTCGAGGCTGCTGTGGGCCACGCGGCTGAAGTTTTCGAGCTGATTCCAAAGCGTCTGGCGGTCGCTGAAGTGCCGCAACTGCCGCGTCTTGAGAAAGTCGCTGGCCAGCTCGCACATCTGCAAAAGGAACTTCAGATAGCCGCGCTGGGTGGTCGTCGGCGCGCCTGCCCGCTGAAAGATTTCGATGATCCCCTTGCTCTCCTGGTCGACTTTGACCGGACCCAGGATAAGCAGGAAGTCAGTGGGATTGGCGGGCTCGTTTTCGGCCCCTTCGCCCGAATGCGGGCCGATCAGGGCGCCTTCGCCGGCGGACATGGTTTTTTGCAGCAACATGCCGTGCTGTTGCAGGTGCTGCTGGTTTTCGGCCAGGCGGGTTTCGCGGAGGTTGATTTGATATTGCAGTTCGAGCGAGCCGCCCTCGCCCACGGCCCACACCGCGCCGCCGATGGCCGCCAGGGCGTTCACCACCTTTTCGAGGAAGGCGGCGTAGAACTCGCGGGCCGTCATGTCTTGCTTCGACAGCCGCGCGATCTCCATCACCAAGTCGCGGATGTGCTGCTTGGTCTGCTCGATCAGGCGCGGGTCGATGGTTGCTTGCTGTTCCGTACTCATGCCGATAAAAGGTGCCTCGCAAGCCCGAAAAAGGAAAACAAGACGCGAAGGGAACGTGAAATGGCCGGCTACCCCAGATTGTCCAGACTAGCCGCTTTCACCCAATCGGTCTAGGACGCGCGCCCGAGCAAACGTAGCTTAACCGCGAAAAAAGCAGTTGCTCCTCGTCACGATCCGCGTCAACGCCGCCGCCGACATAGGTGGTATCATTAGATTGTTCGGCGGAGGCGGCAGAATTCTGACTCCGAAATCTTAGGCGAGGGAGTCAAACGGCGAGACAAACCGCCGTCGGGCGGCCTTTTCGTAGGCCGTCCAGTGTATGGCCGAGCATTTTGGGTGCCACGAAGAGTTGCCAAACTCGATGCCCGGATGCACATGAACTCTG
>DATFDL010000413.1:0-2317 GCA_035252155.1 Pirellulales bacterium
GCCGATAGTGCCGGCTTCGGCTTTACATCCGCTGCGACGTTCGCCGGCTCGTTGCTCGCCGGCGCGGGCGTCGCCGCAGCTTCAGCGGGTTTTTTGGTGGCTTTGGCGGCCCGCATCATGGCGATCTTGTCGGCCGCCGAAGTTGTTGTGGGCGTTGCTGCTGGGCTGGGCGGATCGCGCACCTCGCGCATGGCGGGAGTTGCCTGGGGCGCTCGCCTCTCCGCGTCTCCGCGTCTCCCCCTCTCCGCGTCTCCGTTTCTGCGGCTCAAAACTGGAACTGACAACTCCGGCGCATAAACCGCGGCCCGCGGATTCTTGCCCGACACGCCAAGCTGATTCAACCGCTCGACGGTGGCGACGTCGTCGTGCTCATTGACCTTCAGCGGCAACGGGCCGCAGAGCTGCGCCACCGCTACATCGGCTTCGACTTCAAGCACGCGGCAGACGTGCGGCACTTGGGCATAAAAGGTTTCGAGCGGCACACGGGCGGTCATTTGCCGCGGCAGAAACTGTTGCAAAACAAGCCCGAAAACTCCGCTGGCGACGATCGCCGCCAACACCCACAGCAGCGCTTGTTCGACCGGCCCGCCCCAGCGAAAGCCCGCGTGAAACAGAATGAGCGGAATGCTCAGCGAACCGAGCCAGAGATGCCCGCGGAGCCATGTTTGGGCGCTGCCGATCCGCCAGGCGGGCGCCTTTTTTCGGGCGGAGATCAGCCCCGCGTAGATCATCAATGCCGACCCCACGATGCCGAAGATCAGCCCCGGCACGCTGCCGCCGCGCGGCCCATCGAGCGCCGTCCGCGCATAGAGCACATAGCCGCCGCTCGCCAGAGCGAGCAACGTCAGCGTCGCCCCACACCACGCCTTGTGGCTGCCGTCGATGAGCATTCTGAAAGTCGCCCGGAAAATCCGCCGTGGAGTATACTGCCCGAGCTTCGCTGCCGCAAAGCGGCCCCAAAATCGATTTCAGAATGCCGACCGTCGTGGCCGATACCACAACTACCAGCATGCCGGGAGGGCGGGACAACGCCTGTCCCGTTTCAGGATAGAGGTCATGGCAGATCGATGGATCGAATTGCCATGACCTTTTTATGCGCGCGGCGCAAAAAAACCGCCTGCCGCGGCAAGCCGGGCAGGCGGTGCTGTGGGTCTCCCAACTCGCAACCGAGCCGGGAAGCGGAAAGTTCGTTTAGCGCTCCCGTCAACGGTTCGAAGGACGCCAGCCACCGTCGTCGATCGGCCGGGTTCGAGCCGCAGGCGCTCTTTTGGGGATCGGCTTCGGCTCCGTTGCGGTAGGCACGTCCCACGATGCGGGTCGATAGCGGCCCGCACGCAAAATCGGGTAGTTGGTCGTTCGCTCGCCGGGCGTGATCAACCGCGGCACCGAGCTGGCCCCAGTCGGCGAGGCCGCGCCTGTTTCGCCGCCGTTGTCGCGCATCGGAATCGGCTTGAGCTCGCCGTCGTCGTCGGGAATCTCCTCCTTCTTCAGTGTTTCACGCGACGAAGTGGGCGGTTGCACGCCGGCCGGCAGCGCCGGAGCGGTGTTGGCAGGCGAACTGACCACCGTCGAACCGCTGTAATACGGTGTGGTGGTCGACGCATAGGTCGGAGCGGCCGTTCCGCAACTCGAGCAGCCACTGGTCGCTGTATAGCCGACCGCTGGAACGTATCCGGCGGTGGTGGCCGTTCCGCAGGTATTGCACGGATTGCGACCGAAAAAGTTGGCCACCATCATCCGAAATGTCGTATAAGGCACCAGCCGCGCTTGCTGAACGTAGGTCGTGGTAGGCCGCATGCAGGTGACCGGGCAACCGGTGCACGGGTCGTACGAAGTCACCGGGCGATAGGTAGTCACCGGCACCGTGACATACTGCGTGCGATAGCAGGTTTGCGGCACGTAGTTGGTCACCTGGGGCGGCTGGCAATCGCAGGCATTGACGGCCGGGGCGGCGTAGGTGGGCGCCGGCGTGCTTCCACACCACCGTTGAAACCAGTGGAAGATGGCATGGCTTTCGGCCGGCATGGCCAAAAATCCCGCCGTCACGCCGACGGTCGCCACGCATGCTCGGAGGGTTCGCAAGTTCATCGTATTACCCCGTAACTTGAGAAAAATGTTCTCTTTTCTCTTTAGACCGGTGAAGAGCTTTTGCGTCAAGCGACTTACGGTCGGCGCAACTCATTTGGAAAAAGATTACGATTATCACGATTCCGCGGAGTTTTCCGTCTGCACCAACCCGACGCCCAAGCAAGGAAAGCCTGTGGTTCCGTCTCGCTTGCGCTTCGCGTTTAGTGTGGGCGGATGAATACCTACGGAC
>DATFDL010000414.1:0-11075 GCA_035252155.1 Pirellulales bacterium
GCCACCGAAGAAAAGGTCGATCGCAACGTGCTCACGACCCTGGTCTTCAAAAAGCCGGATGAGAAACTTTCGGCCGAAGAACAGGCGATTCAGAAGAAGCTGAAGGCCCGCGACCAGAAGACGCTCAAGTCGATCCGCGAGCAGCGATCGCAAGGCACGAAGTTTCGCGGGCTGTTCACCGACGAGGTTTTGGCCGAGATCGGCGGCGACCTGAAGGGCGAAGCCGGCACGCGAGCCGTGCTCGAAGAACCGCCGCACGGCGCCGAGAAAAGCACGTTTACCATGTCGGTTTCGCCCGACAAGGAGGGGCCACGCGAGCTGTTCGTTTCCATCCCGCTCAAATCGACCTCGGGCAAAAAGAATTAGACGATTTGGACCGAACACGGCTGGAAGAATCGTCTGGATCGGTGGCTGGGGCAGAAGCTGGCCGGCTTCAGCGCCGTGGTGCGAGAATGCTTGGTCGGCCAGCGATGCCCCGGTGGTGAACCAGCCGGGGCATCGCCGCGAACCAGCGTGCTCGTTACTTCGATGCCGTCTCGCGGCTCTGCCCCAGCCACCGCGGTCCGGGCGCACTAAGGAAAAGCACATGCATGTTGTCCGGCAACTGGTGTTCGCGACGGGAGCGTTCGCACTGCTGATTTCGTGCGTCGCCGCGCAAGACGAGCCGCGCGAGGGGACGCTCGAGCGCGATTTGATTCGTGTGCGGGTGGAGGAGGAAGGGCGGCCCTGGCTCACCATCAACGCACACGGGCATACCGCGGCTGTCTACGCCTTGGCCTTTTCGCCCGACTCGAAACGGCTCTATTCCGCGGGGCTCGACAAGGTGGTGAACGTTTGGAACACGTCGGCGGCGGTGCGCGATCTGCGGCGCACGCGGCTGCTGGAGCGCAGCCTGCGCTGGCCCGTCAACCGCGGTACGCGCGGGGTGATCTACGCCCTGGCGGTCGCGCCCAACGATGGCCTGCTGGCCATGGCCGGATATGGCGCCTCGAATTACGCGGGCGAAATCTGGCTCGTCGATACCGTGCAAGGCAACCTGGTGAAGGTCCTGGGCGGCGATCAACAGGGCCAACCACTGGGCCATCAACAGAGCGTTTGGTCGCTAGCCTTCTCGTCCGACGGCCAGTGGCTGGCGTCGCTCGATTTAGCCGGCCGGGCAATCATTTGGCGGCGGGGCGAGTGGAATCCGACCATCGTCGCCGAGGACGACGCAAAAACCCATCCCGCCCGCGCGGGCCTCATCGCGCAACGTGTGCAAACACGTCCGTTGGCCGTGATCGGCAACACGCACGTTGTCTTGCCTGTGTTTCACGCGGTCGCACAAGACGGCGGGCTCCAGTGGCGGCTGCGGCGCGTCGCACTCGACGACGTCACATCGGCGGACACCTTTCCCGCGGTCCATCAAGGCATGGTGAAAGCGCTGGCGGCGAGCGCCGACGGCCGCCGCCTGGCCTCGGCCGATTCGGCCGGCACCTTGTGGCTTTGGAATTTGGCGGAGCCGGCGCGCCCCAAGCAACTCGCGCCAGGGCGGGTCGCGCGGTCGCTCGCGTTCAGCCCGGACGGACGGTTGCTCATCGTGGGCAGCGAATCGGATGGCGACACGAGTGAGCTGCAAGTGTGGGATGTCGCCACGGCACGGCTGCAAAAGAGCCAGACGCTGGCCGACCACGTGCGGGCGTGCGCCGTAAGCCCCGATGGACGCCAGGTGGCCTACACCGGCGAGGCGGAACACGCGGTGTTTCTCGGCCGGCCCGAGCCGCTTCCGGCCGAACCGGCGTTGCACGGCGCGGCCCGGCGCGTGGTCAAGGTGGCGTTCGCGCGCAATGAGCCGCCCTATCGTGTCGGCTTCGGAAATAGCTATCAGTGGGCCGGCTTCAATCAATACGGCGCGGTGGAGCGCAGCTTCGACACTCAAGCGCTCGCGCTTTCCGCCGCCAATGCCGGCGAGTGGCTGCCGGTCGATTGGGCGCGCGGCGCATGGTCGGCGCGGCGAGAGAACGACGCCGAACCCTTGCAGCTTTACCAAGGCAATCAACGGCAAGGCTACGTGCTCATCGCCGACGAAAGCATCCGCTGCTACTGCTGGCTGCCGGGGCCAGACGGCCAGCCGGCGGCGGTGGCCGTGGGCACCGATGGGCACAACGACATTTATGTTTGCCGGCTGGCGGGCAATCGAGACAAGGGGGCCTATCCAATTCTGCGGCGCTTCCGCGGCCATTCCGACTTTCTTACCTCGCTGGGCGTATCGCGCGACGGCCGTTACCTGGTGTCGGGGTCGGCCGATGGCACGGTCCGCTTCTGGAGCCTCTCGAATTATTCAGCCGGCCGCACGTCCATGGGCCGGTGGGGCGCGGAGTTTGTCGAGCGAGGCGAGCAGCTCACGGTTACCAAGCTCGATCCCGCCGGGCCGTTGTTTTACAAGGGCGTGCGCGAAGGCGACGTGCTGCGGAGCATCGGCTGGTACGACAACGAAGCCGGCGCCTCGCGGCAAGAGCGGCCCAGCGAGATCGTCACCGCTCTGAGCAGCGTTTCGTGGCAGACGCAAGTGCTCTTTCAGTTCAGCCGCGGCGGCAACGATCGCGCGCCCTTCCAACTTATGCCCGCCTGGCAACCGCTGGCCCAATTGTTTGTCAGCGACCAGGACGAATGGGCGTTTTGGACGCCCGAAGGTTATTACGACGCCTCCGCCAACGGGCATACGCTGTTTGGCTGGCAGGTCAACCGCGGCCTGTTGGCCACGCCCGATTTCTTTCGCGCCGATCAGTTTCAAAAGAACCTCGAACAGCCCGACGTGATGGAACGGTTGCTGCCGACCGGCAGCTTGAACGCCGCGCTGTTGCAGGCCCAACTTCAGCCGCCCGCGCGGCCCGACCTGGTCGTCGCCAATCAAGTCGAAGCCACGCCGCGAATCACCGTCATGACGCCGCACATGGGCGACGCGGTCGATAAAACCTCGGCGACGGTCCGGGCGTTGATCGAGGTGCCCGCAGGCGGCGAACTGGCACAGGCCAAGGCCTTTGCCAACGGCGTGGTGGCCGCCGAACGGCGACTCGTCGAAGAGCGCGAGGCCGAGGGGCGCAAGCAGTTGCTCTACGAATGGACGGCGGGACTGCCCGCGGAACAACGCGTGCTGATTCAGGTGATCGCCGGCACGCAAGCCAACACCGTCGCGCTGGGCAGCGTGTTCGTCGAGCGCGGGAAGATCGAGCGGGCGGTTCGGCCGCCCCGGCTTTATCTACTGGCGGTAGGTATCGACACCTATCGCGATCCGAAGATTCAACCGTTGCGATACGCCGTGGCCGACGCCCAATCGATCGTTGACTTGTTGCGCGTCAAAGCGCCCGGCCTGTACGACCTGGCTGAGACAAAGCTCCAAACCAACGAACAAGTGACTCGCCAGCAATGGCAGGCCTCGTTTGCCGAAATGAGCCAGCGACTGAAGGACGACGCTCAGCCCGACGATCTATTTTTGATCTTCATGGCGGGGCACGGCCTGGTCGATGCTGAAGAGCGGCAATACTACTTTGCCAGCTACGATCTATCGGCCGGCGACGTGTTGCGGGGCGTGTATACCGGCTCGATCTCGTGGCGCGACTTCGAGCTGCTGGCCGATGTTCCTTGCCGCAAGCTGGCGTTTCTCGACACCTGCCATAGCGGCGCCATTCAGCCGCTGCGCACCCGCGATCTGAAGGCAGCCATTCGGGCGTTGCAGGAAGATGTGGTGCTGACCGTGGCCGCGTCGGCCGGCAACGAGCGCTCCGAAGAAAAACCTGCCTGGCAACATGGCGCGTTTACCAAAACTTTGCTGGAGGCATTGGATGGCGGCGCCGACGCCTCGGGCGACGGCGCTGTCAGCCTCGATGAGCTGATCACCTACGTAAAGAGCCAGGTTCCCAAGCTTACTGAGGGCCGCCAAAACCCCACCGCAGCGCCCGATGAGCTGCTGTCGGTCGTATCACTTCGCCTAACCGGCAAGGGGGCCTCCGCAAAGCCGGTGTTCCAGGGAAGCAAGGCAGGCGCGCGATAATAATTAAGACCGCTTCCACCGGTTGGCCGAGAAGAAACCGTAGCATCGTTCCTGCGGCCTCCGATCAGGACAGTGCGCGGAACGCCATGGAGGACGTTCCCTAAAAACGTCGCCGCCTCACGGCAGGGTCATGCACGGATTTTCGCGAACACTAGCGCTGATCGCCTGCCTGCTGGCTTATTGCGAACCCGGCGGCGCGTGGGGTCAAACCGATCGCCCAGCGCCCTCAAGCCGCCGCGACCAAGCCCGACCCTATCGTCAACGGCGTCCCGCGCCTGCTGCTCCACGCCAGCCAAGACCGCCGGCGACACCGCCCGCGGGCACCGAAGAGCAGCGGACCCAGCGCGCCATGCAGCAGCCCCGCGCCGGCGCTCTCGGTGGACTGGCGGGTACGTCCGGCGGGGTCCGCGCGCCCCAGAGCGTCGGCCCGTTCATGATGGGCGACTTCCTCACCGGCGGCTCGTTCACCGGGCCATTGCAACTCTCGGGAGGCTTTTTGGTGCCCGTGCCCACGCCGCCGGGCGTCGAGCCGGTACCGCCGCGCTTTCAGCAACTTACCGTACCCTATGGCAACGCCCACCTGGCGGCACCCTTTGCCTTCCGCACGTTCAAAATCGCCGATAACGAAAGCCCCTGGCCGCGCAACCGCTGGTTCTTCACCACCAATTATTTCAACAACGTCGGCGATACCACTGCCATCACGCGGCAAATGCTCGGCTTCGAACGCACCACCACCGACATGCGTTCGTCGATCGGCTTCCGCTTGCCGTATTACACGGTCGATCCCAGCCAACAGCTCGACCCGTTCGCCCCGAGCGGGCAAATCGGCACATTCGGTCGCGGCACCGGCACGCGCGGCGACATCGGCGACTTCACCATCATCCTCAAACGGGCGGTCATCTTTCAGCCCGAGCAAGGCAACGTGCTCTCCGGCGGCCTGGCCGTCGTCACGCCCACCGGGCCGACGGGCCTGGGCGGCGTCACCCCGCTCTACTCGGTCAATGGCGTTAAGCACAAAGGTAGCATTCAGCCCTGGGCCGGTTTTTATCGCTCGTTCGGCGAAGCTTTTAACGGCTGGTTTCTGCAAGGCTTCTCTTCGATCGACGCGCCGTTCTCGGTACACGACGCCACGTTCTGGTACAACGATCTGGGGCTGGGCTATTACCTGCGCCGCGACGTGCCGAGCGGGTTGACCGGCATTGTGCCCACCGTCGAAGCGCACGTGAACACGCCGCTGGGCAACCGTTTTCACACGGTAAGTCCCACGCCGGCCTTCTCGCAATTCACCGGCTTTCAGAGCATCACGGGCCAATTGCAATACTCGAACCAGGTGAACATCACTTCGGGCGCCACGTTTATTTTCAACCGTCGCACGACGCTCAGCTTCGGTGTGGTGGTGCCCGTGGGTTCGCCGAGCCCGTTTAATTACGAGCTCTTGGCGCAGCTCAACGTGCTGCGGATGCCCTGGTTCCCAGCCGCGCCGCCCTCGTCGTTGTAAGACCGTAGGGTGGGACGAGTGAAACGAGTCCCACCTTTGGGTCATCAACCCGCGGCCGACCAGAATTCTTACGAATTCTGCTACAATTCTCGATTCTGCTACTCAGCATGCGCGACGTACCGGCCGTGTTCGGGCACGGCCAGATCGTCGAACTCGCGGGCCAGCGTGTGCAGCGCCAGCCGCATTTCGGGCCCGCGCAGCGCGCGGCCATGCCCGGAGACCACCAGTTCGGGTTCGAGCGCCGCCAACCGCTCGACCGATTCTCGCGCCGCCGGCCAATCGGAGGTGTAATACCTCGGCGGCCCGTGGATTTCGGTTCGCTGGACGGCGACGGCATAGGCCGACTCTTGGTTCGTGCTGATGAACGCGTCGCCGGCGATCATCGCGCGGTCGGCATCGCGAAACAGCGAGACATGCCCCGCGGTATGCCCTGGCGTATGAATCCACCGCCAATCCGCCATGCCGGGAACGGAGCCGTCGGCCGGCAGCGCCAACAACCACTGGCTGACATCGATCGGTCCGCGCGGATAAAACCGCGAGAGGGCCGACATCAAACCTCCGCCCACCGTGGGGTCGGGCGGTGGATAGGGCTCGCTGCCATTCAAGTACGCGTGTTCCTCGATGTGGGCATAAATTGGCACGTCCCATCGCTGCGCCAATTCCTCCAGCGCGCCGACGTGGTCGAAATGTCCGTGCGACAAAATGATGGCGGCCGGACGCGAACCGGAGCCGAATCGTCGTTCGACGGCGTCGAGAATAAACGTGGTCGATCCCATTACGCCGGCGTCGATGAGCAGCCACTCACCGCTGCCCGCCCCCGGCGGACCGAAATAGACCGCATTGACGATGGCCAATCGCTGGTACGCCAGATCGTCGGCCACTTCGTGAAGGCCGGCGTCGTTTTCCAAATCGGCAAGCGCGGCGGACGAAACGGGCACTTGTTCTTGCATGGCTCTCTCCTGATGTTTCGAGGCGAAAGGCGAACCTGCAATCCGCGCGCCCCGCGAAAGCCACAAACGGTGCGCATGGCGACACTACACAAACAGCCGGCTTACCGATTCGTTGCGGTGAATGCGCTTGATGGCCTCGCCCAGCAAGTGCGCGACCGTCAGCACTTGGATCTTGGCCAGCTTTTTCTCGGGCGGCAGCGGGATGGTGTCGGTGATCACAATGCTCTTGATGGGGGCTTTTTGCAGGTTCTCGATCGCTTTGCCGCAGAGCACGCCGTGCGTCGCCGCGACGTGTACTTCGCGGGCGCCGGCCTCGTGTACCTTGTTCGCCGCCCCGCAAATCGAGCCGCCCGTGCTGATCATGTCGTCGAACATCAAGGCCACCTTGCCCTCGACCGAGGCCCCGATGATGTTCTCTTGCCGCGTTTTTTCGGCGCTGCTGCGGCGCTTGTCGACAATGGCCAGCCGCGTGCCCAGCCGCTTGGCGTGCCCCAACGCCCGTTTGGTGCTCCCCTCGTCCGGGCTGACCACTACCAGATCGTCTTCGGAAAACCTCATCCGGGCAAAATGGTCGTTGAGCACCGGCGAAGCATAAAGGTGATCGACCGGCACGTCGAAAAAACCCTGAATCTGAGCGGCGTGCAGATCCATCGCCAACACTCGGTTCGCGCCCGATCGCGTGATCAAATTGGCCACCAGCTTGGCGGTGATCGGCACGCGGCCTTCGTCCTTGCGGTCTTGCCGGGCGTAGCCGTAGTAGGGCACGACCGCGGTGATCCGCTCGGCGCTGGCCCGCATGCAGCTTTCGATCATGATCAAAAGCTCCATCAGGTTTTCGTTCACCGGCGGGCAGGTGGGCTGCACCAAGAAGACATCGCGGCCGCGCACGTCTTCGTCGATCTTGCAAGAGATCTCGCCGTCGGGAAAGTTGCCCATCGAGATCGCCCCCAGCGGCAAGCCCAGATAATCGCAGATGCGGGTCGCCAGCTCGGGGTTGGCCCGGCCGCTAAAAATCTTCAGATCGTTCATTGATCGGTCCCTCTCCCACCGGGAGAGGCTAGGTGAGGGTCGGCAATCCGCCGAAGTTATTTTTCGTCCGCTCTATTTGCTCTCAAGACGGCCTCGACCGCCGCCAACTCTTCATGGGTGTTGATGCTGAGGGTCTCGATCGACTTAAGTACCGGCAACGCCTCGACCGGCCGCCCGGCGGCCTTCAGCACGCCGGGGCAGTCGGTCAAATAGTATTCTGATTGCGCATTGGCCGGACGTATATGGTCGAGCGCGTAGAGCAGCTCGGGTCCGGAGAAAACATAGCAACTCATGTTGACTTCGGTGATCCGCCGCTGTTCGTCGCTGGCGTCTTTTTCTTCGACGATCTGGTCGAACCGCCCGGCGGCGTCGCGGACGATGCGGCCCAGCCCGTGCGGGTTATCTTTGTGGGCCGTGCCCAGCAAGCAAGCCGGCCGGCGGCTGTCGAACTCGGCCAGCAGGCGGGCGAGCGAGTCGGGCTGGGCCAGCGGCGAATCGCCCGTGACAATCAGCACCGCCCCCTGATGCCCGGCCAGCGCCTGCCGGCACATCATAACGGCATGCCCAGTGCCAAGCTGCTCGGTTTGATCGACGAAGCGGACGTTTCGCCGGGCGGCCAAGGTTTGCCGTACCAGATCGGCCCGATAGCCCACCACCACCAGCACTTCATCGACGCCGGCCGTACCCAGGGCGTCGAGCACATAGTCGATCATCGGGCGGCCGCAGACCTGGATGAGCACCTTGGGCAGCTCCGACTTCATGCGGGTGCCCTTGCCGGCCGCGAGCACGATGGCGACTCGTCGATTCATCGGCAAGCGTGGATGGTTGGTTTCGGGGGCCGGGCGGGTGAAGCTCCATCTTGCCATGAATGGTCCGCGGGTTCTAGCCCCGGCAGCGGCCTGCGTAAAATGGCCGTGTACAGAAGCTTGTTCTTCTTCATCTGCTGCCCGTACTTGGCCTTCCACTTGTCACGGCTTGCCTTGAAGAACCACACCAACTTTCGAGCCGTCGTCTTCCAAGCACGATTCATTTCACCAAACGTTTCCATCTCCGCGTTCGCCATCGTATTGACCTCCTTGCCATGGCCCCAAAAAAGTGCAAACAATGGAACAAAAAGGGCCGATGCCAGCAACACGAGTTGGCCGCCAAAAACGCCTCATTGCGCGGTCCAGTCCCACCCTACAATTCAAACGCCCCTTGCAGATCAGTAAGGCGCAAAATAGAACTACCTCATGCCTGTCTTTCGCACCGAACACGACTCGATGGGCGACGTGCGCGTGCCCGCCCAAGCTTATTACGGCGCCCAAACCCAACGCGCCGTCGAAAACTTTCCGATCTCGGGTCAACCGCTGCCACCGGCGCTCATCCATGCCCTGGGCCTGGTCAAGTATGCCTGCGGCGTGGCCAACCGCGATTTGGGCAAGCTCACCAAGACCGGCAAGAACCGCCTTAGCGATCAACAGGTTCAGGCCATGCTCGACGCCTGCCGCGAAGTGGCCGCCGGCAAGTTCGACCGAGAGTTTCCGATCGACATCTATCAGACCGGCTCAGGCACGTCGAGCAATATGAACGCCAACGAGGTGGTCAGCAACCGGGCGATCGAACTGCTCGGCGGCGATCGCATGCAGGCCGCCAAAGCGGTGCATCCCAACGATCACGTCAACATGGGGCAAAGCACCAACGACACGTTCCCCACGGCCATCCATGTGGCCGCCGCCGTGGAGATCAACGACCGGCTGCGGCCCGCACTCACCCGGTTGCACGAATCGCTGGCCGACAAAGCCCGGCAGTGGGATCGCATCATCAAAATCGGCCGCACGCATCTGGCCGATGCCACGCCGTTGCGATTAGGTCAAGAGATCGCCGGTTTTGCTCGGCAGATCGAGCTATCGCTCGAGCGGGCCGGTCGGGCGAGCGACGCCGTGCGCGAGTTGCCTGTCGGCGGCACCGCGGTGGGCACCGGCATCAACACGCACCCCGAGTTCGGCCGACGCGTGGCCGCCGCACTGGCCGATGAGACGGGCATCGCCTTCGTCGAAGCCGAGAACCATTTCGAGGGCAACGCCCAGCGCGACGGCCTGGTGGAATGCCATGGCGAGCTTCGCGCCATTGCGGTCACGCTCTTCAACGTGGCGAACAACATCCGTTGGCTCGGCTCGGGGCCGCGCTGCGGCTTTTATGAAGTGAAGCTGCCCGACCGCCAGCCGGGCAGCTCGATCATGCCGGGCAAGGTGAACCCCGTCATGTGCGAGAGCCTGATGCAGGTGGCGGCCCGCGTGATGGGCAACGACCAGACGGTGGCCGTCAGCGGGGCGGCCGGCGGGCAGTTTCAGCTCAACATCATGATGCCCGTCATGGGTGCGACGACGCTCGAGAGCATTTCTCTGTTGACCGGCGGAGTGCAGGCGTTCGTCGATTTCTGCGTGCTCGAGATGGAGGCCAACGCCGAGGCGTGCGAAGCCTCGGTCGAAAAGAGCCTGTCGATGGTGACGAGCTTGAATCCTTACATCGGTTACGAGAAGGCGGCGGCCTTGGCCAAAGAAGCCTTCAAGAGCGGCAAGACCATCCGGCAACTCTGCGAGGAGCAGCAGATTTTGCCCGCCGAGCAGCTTCAGCAAGCGCTCGATCCTTGGAGCATGACCGAACCGCACGAGTGAACGCCGCCTCGATTGCACCGTGTCGTCAGGTAACGATCCGCGAAGAAGAAGTCAAAATGCAAAATAAAAAAGTCAAAATGCAAAAATGAGTGCGGGTGATCGGCCTCAGGGACTGGTGGCGCGGGCGGAGCTGTAGGGTGGGACGAGCTTGCGAGTCCCACCATGAGGTTCAACATTCAACAAGCGCTCGCGCAGTTCGCAGTCGGAAGTTTGGGCCGGCGTCACCCGGTAGCACCGAGCGCCATGCCGAGCAGCAAAAGCAAGAGAAACACCGCGAGCATCAGGATGCCTTCGCGCGTCCCGATTGTCGGCGAGCACCAGGGTGCGCGCATCACCGGCCCCAGGCCATGCCACAGCCATAGCCCAGCGAGAACCGCGGGAATTCCTAATACCAGAAGCTGCCCATGCGCTGCCCCGTGCCGCAGCAGTTCGTGAGCGTCGTCGGCGTCGTTGGAAGCGCCGATGAACCCTCCCGCCGCAAGGTATGCGCCGTTGGCAATCAGGCACATGCCGGCGAAAAATGTGGCCAACGGAAGATATCGCTCGGTCCACCGTCGCACGCCGAGCCAAATCAACAGCGGCAATGAGCAACCCCAGCATGCGCCGCCCCAGGCGACAAATAGCGGGTGCGGATTAAGCCCAACCCGCGTATGTCCCAGCCCGCGAGGCGGCAGTTCTATTTCGGTCACTTGCCCGCCGCTGATCGAAGCGTGGAGAACATGGCCGAATTCGTGAAGGGCGATCATCGCCAACCATGCCGCGCCCAACGTCGACATGGCAAAAAGCAATGGAGCAACGCGCGTCATTGGCAATCACGGAGTTGCGTAGGGTGGGACGAGCTTGCGAGTCCCACCATCAGGCTCAACCTTAACAAGCGCTCGCGCAGTTCGCGGCCAGAAGGTGGGACTCGCAAG
>DATFDL010000415.1:0-6198 GCA_035252155.1 Pirellulales bacterium
CGAGAACGGCGGATCGACGTCGCGCCGCCCCTCACGGAACGCCACGGAGGGCGTTCCCTAATCGGTTTTGACGTTCAAAATCGGCATGTGGACCAGCCGCCCTCGGCTGGTTCGGCGGCGCCGACTTCGTCGGCGATGCACAGCCGAGGGCGGCTGTGCCACATGCCTGCTTCCGCAATTACCGATTTTGAATGTCAAAACCGATCAGAGGAACGGCCCCGGAACCGCCCGGCCCAAGGCCGGGAGCTACCTTTGCCGATCAACCGCATTACAATAACATCACTACTGGCCTGTTGCAAAACCATGCTCAAACATCGTCCGCCACTCATTGCCTGGATCGCGCTGTTTCTGCTTGCGCGCGTCTCGGTTGCCGATCCGCCGGACGTTCCCAAAACTCGTCCGCTCTTACAGGCGCACGCCCATAACGACTATCTGCACGCTCGGCCTCTTCTCGACGCTCTCGATCACAGCTTTACCAGCGTCGAGGCCGATGTCTTTTTGGTCGATGGCCAGTTGCTGGTGGCCCATGAGCGGTCGCAGCTCGATCCCCATCGCACTCTGCGAAGGCTCTATCTCGATCCCCTGAAGAGCCTGGCGCAGCGGCACGGCGGCCGAATTTGGCCCGATGGGCCGACGCTCACACTGCTGGTCGATATGAAGGCCGACGGCGAAGCCGCCTACCGGGCCTTGGACGAACAGTTGGCGGACTACGCCGACATCATTTCATCAGCGCACGATGGGCGCTGGCAAACCAAGGCGGTCACGGTAGTCGTCTCGGGCGATCGGGCGTGGAAGACCATCGCCGGCGAGCGATCGCGGCGTGTCGGCCTGGACGGCCGCTTGAGCGACCTCGGCTCCGACCTGCCCGTTCATCTGCTGCCGCTGATCAGTGACAACTGGACAAATCACTTTCGCTGGCGGGGCGAAGGCCCGTTGCCGGCGGCCGAGCGGGCCAAGCTGCGCGACATCGTCAAGCGGGCACATGCAAAGCGCCGCCGCGTGCGCTTCTGGGCCACGCCCGACGTGCCGGCGGTTTGGCGAGAGCTGGCGGCGGCCGAGGTCGATCTGATCAATACCGACGACCTGGCTGGGCTGGAACGTTTTCTTCGCAAGGAACAATCCAAGGAAGAGTCTGATGAATCGCGATGACCGATCCGCGGCCCGCAACGGGCCGCTCGACGACCTCGATCAATGGGAAGACGACCTGCGGCGGCGCTATCCCGAACCGGCGGCCGACGCGCAGTTACCTGGCACGGCACGCCCCGGTGGCAATGGCGCCAAGCAGCCCGAGCAATTTCGCGATTACCGCGCCGAGGCCCGGCCCCAAGTGAAAGAATTCTATCGGCAGCACCATCGCCATCAGACCGTCGATTTTGTCCGGGCGAAGCGGGCCGAATATCTATCGACTCTCGGCGAGCGGCGTCGGATGGGCGTGTGGGACGCGCTTGAGTTTCTCAACACGCTCGTCGACGACAGCGATCCTGATACATCGCTGGCGCAGATCGAGCATTGCCTGCAAACCTCGGAAGCGATCCGCCGCGACGGGCATCCGCGCTGGTTCGTTCTGACCGGGCTTATTCACGACTTGGGCAAAATCCTTTGCTTGTTCGGAGAGCCACAATGGGCCGTGGTGGGCGACACCTATCCGGTCGGCTGCGCCTGGAGCGACAAGATCGTCTTTCACGAGTTTTTAGCCGACAATCCCGACCACGGCACGCGAGAATATCAGACCGCCTGCGGCATCTATTCGCCGGGCTGCGGCCTCGACAACGTGCTGATGTCGTGGGGGCACGACGAATATCTGTATCACGTCGTGCGCGATTACATGCCTCCCGAAGCGCTCTACATGATCCGCTATCACTCGTTCTATCCGGCGCATCGCGACGGGGCCTACGAGCACCTGATGAACGACCAAGACCGCGCGTATTTTCGTTGGGTCCGGGCGTTCAATCCCTACGATCTTTACACCAAAAGCGCCGACCGTCCCGACGTGAACCGGCTGCGGCCGTATTACGAAGACCTGGTAGCCGAGTTCTTCCCGCCGACGCTGGCGTGGTGAGCGAGCGAATTTGAGGCCGGCCATGATCGACTTGACCGAAGAACAGCGAAGCGCGATTCGCGACCTCTTGCCAGCTCGCATCGCCGACGACAATCGATACCTGCTCTTGCCGACCCGCGCCGATGAGCGGCTGGCAGAGGCCGATTATTACTGCGTTGCCGAGAGAAAATCATAAATCAGCCACCAAAGGGCGCACCGATGGCGTTGGAACTCGAAACACGTTTCGATGAAGCAATGATGCAGATCTATGTCCGCGCCAAGAACGAGGTCGGGTACAATGCGACCCGCTATCTCCAGATGTTGCACGACCACCGCGGGCTGGAGACGGCCCGTCTTCTCGTCCTCGCGGACCAGCCGTCTGAGGGTTACACCGCCCTCTGGGAGCGCGGGCGGCTCGACCTAACGGTGGAAGCGCTGGTCCTTCGGCCGGAGTGGCAATCGCTGTTCGAGCGAGAATTGCTGGAGCAGGCACAGCGCCGGCTCGCTGATTATGGATACACCGCAAGTTGAATGACTCGCTGAAAGCAGGCGATTGTCGCCGTATCGGTTTCTAGCCGTTCATAATTCACCAGCGGGGCGGAGATCGTCTCAAGCGTTCACCCAAAGCCGGCGCAGGCTGTCGAAAGAGTCGGCTTGCGGGACGGCGTCGAGAATCGTCCGCAGCAATCCTGCGTCGTCGATCTGCCGAATCTCCGACATATGCGCGAGCCCATTCTGGCCAAACTTGATGCGCAATGCCACCTCGATACCCGCCAGGGTACCTGCCAGCAGGCCCTCCGCGCGACCTTCCTCGCGGCCCTTCGCCAGACCTTTCTCGAGACCGATACGCTCCGCAGTCGATATCAGCGGCATGTTTCTCTCCTTTTCAAAGTCGTAGATTTCTTGATAGACTAGCTCGGCCAGCGGCCTCGGCAGATTCATCATTCCGTCGATCAGGCGATACAACTGACGTATCTGCTCGGCACTAAACCCCCGCTCGTAAAGCCCCTTAACCAGCCGCACTTCCGAGGCGCGCCGCGCCTCATCGTCGTCGGCCGTTTCGAGGGTCGTCAAGTGCGCCAACACCACCACGGCGAATGGGTTCGGGTTTGACGCCAGCGCCGCCTCGTCGGCCGCGTAGTCGAGTAACTTGGCCGTCGAGAACTGGATGCCAACCTTCGTTCCCCAAAGTTCGTAGCCGAAGTGGTTCGGCCTCCACCCCGGGCGGTTATCGCCCAGAATGGCGAAACTGGCCACTCTTCGATTATAGCGGTCAAAGAGCCGGTAGTTATAGACAAACATGCGTTCGGCGAATTGCGTTTCCTGCTGGCTTTGCACCTCGACATGGACCAGCACCCATTCGTCTTGGCGGTTCGTTCGCCAGACTTTTACAAGCTTATCGGCGACGCGCCGACCTTGCTCCGATTCGGGCGCGATCTGCTGCAACTCCTTGTCGAGCATCTCGAAGCCGCGCGTCCAATCGATTTCGCAGTGTGCCTCGCTGAAGAAAAAGGCCATAAACGGCTCGAAAAAGGCGTCGATGGCCTCTTTCCACGCGTTGTCAAAGTCGGGCATGCGATTACAGAATATGGGTTGACAAACCACTTGCCATTATAACAGTCACGGTAGCATCACGCGCCCGCCGCAGACAACGAGCGTTTGGCCGGTCATAAAAACTCGACTCTTCCGAAAGTAGGAACAGCACGGCGTTGGCAATGTCCTCACCGTGCCCGAGCCGGCCCAAGGGCGTCGATTGAACAATGGCGTCGATCCGATCTTGGCTGACGCTCGACAGGATTTCCGTGTCGATCAGGCCCGGTGCAATAGCATTCACACGAATATTGTGTAGGGCAAGAGCCTCGGCAAGGCTTTTGGTCAGCGCAATCAGGCCGGCTTTGCTGGCGGCGTAGGCGATCGACATCGGCCGCGGGCGAAGCCCCGCAATCGAAGCGATGTTCACGATCCTACCGAACCCGCGTTCGATCATGCTTTGCTTCACCGCCCAGGTGAGATAATTGATGGCGACATGGGCGCCAGCCTGGGCCAGCCGCCAGCAGCAGGCACGGCCGATGCCTTTGGCGCCGCCGGTCACCAGCGCCGTTCGGCCGAGATGAGGGCGATCATTCATCAGCCAAACAACGGCAGCACCCTGCCGTCCGTCAGCGGAAGGCTTCGACCGAGGTTATCCACAACGCGCGTGTCGGGCGAGATGCCCAGCGCGTGAAAGATTGTCGCATGCAGGTCGGCGGGGCCGCAAGGCTGGTCGAGCGGGGCGGCGCCGATGCGATCCGAGCGGCCATACACCTGGCCGCCTTTCACGCCACCGCCCGCCAGCGCTACCGAATAGCAGAACGGGAAGTGATCTCGTCCCGCATTCGATGTGCTGATTTTGGGCGTGCGGCCAAATTCCGTCAGCCATACGACCAGCGTCTGGTCGAGCAGGCCACGGGCGGACAGGTCATTGATGAGCGCCGAACTGGCTCGCTCAAGTGGCGGCAGCAGATCACGTTTTAGCCGATTAAAATTGTCGCCGTGCGTGTCCCAATGATCGCCCGCAGCGCCATTCAGATCGCCCGCCGCGCAGACCACAGTCACGGCCGGCACGCCTTGCTCAACGAGCCTTCGTGCCAAGAGCGCGCTTTGACCGCCGATGTGGTCGCCGTAGGCTTCGCGAATTTTCGGCGGCTCATTCTCCAGGTTGAAGGCGCCACGCACCCGTGGGTTCGCAAGCATGTCGATCGCCATCTGGCGGAAGCCGTGATAGGCTCGCACGTCGTCAGTCTGCGCAACGGGCCTGCTTTGGCTGGCCAGCGCCTGGGCAAGGTCGCTCCGCCGGCGGAAACGGCTGGCATCGACGCCGTCGACCGGCTCGACGCTCAGATTGCCAAGCTGCGGCGACACGCCGCCGTAGGGCTTGCCACCGCTGGGGCGAACAAAGAGGGCGTCGTACTTTTGACCGAGCCAGCCCGCCGTGTCGCCCGCCTGCCTGGTCTTGTTGTCGACCAGGAAGTACGGCATCTGCACGAACGCGGGCATCTCGGACGGCGCCGAAGAGAGCCGTGCGATCATGGCCCCCAGATTCGGCCAATCGGTTGACGAGGGCGGCAGGTTGGTGAACTGCTCGGCGTTCGGACTTGGATGCCCGGTCATGTTCCAGTACATGCCGCGCCCGTGAAACGTTGAGCTGTGGTGCATCGACCGGATGATGGCGAGCCGATCGGTGAGCCGCGCGAGCAGGGGCATGTGCTCGCTAAGCTGGATTCCAGGCACCGCCGTTGCGATCGGCACGAACTCGCCGCGCACTTCGGCGGGCGCGTCGGGCTTTAAGTCCCAAGAATCGAGGTGGCTCATCCCGCCCCAGCAATAGAGCACGATGCACGACTTTGCCTTGCCCGAGCCAGTGCCGCCGCCCACCGCCCCGGCACGTCGCAGGCCAAGCAATTCGGGCAGTGCCAAACCCATGGCGCCCGCGCTGACTCGCAGCCAATGCCGGCGAGACCTTTCGATTGTCGGCAGCGAAGTTCTCATGCGCCACGGATTATAGCCGAAGTCATTCAGTGGGGCGATTGTGCAAGTGACGGTGGGGGCGAGCCCGTAGGCTGGGACGAGTGAAACGAGTCCCACCTTTGCAGTCACCCAGGCGCACGGGCGAAATAAGCCAAATGGTCCGACTTACTTCGCTCGGCCCCTCCTAATTTTTTAGGTCGTCATTGGGGAACGCGCTCGGTGGAGGTCAGCAAAGGCCGTTGCCAATCTCGCCGGCGCCGCAATAATACAAGTTTCCTCGAACCCGCCCCGCAAAACGCCCGGTCGCCATCCAGAGGCCCGAAATGAACGATAAACTCAGCTCCGCCGGCATCACCTTTGACGACGTTCTGCTCGAACCGCGCTATAGCGAAGTGGTGCCCGCCGATTGCGATGTCTCGACGCAACTCACCCGCCGCATCCGCCTGAATATTCCGCTGCTCAGCTCACCGATGGACACCGTGACCGAGAGCAACATGGCCATCGCGCTGGCTCAGGAGGGCGGCCTGGGCGTGATTCACAAAAACATGTCGATCGCCCGGCAGACCGAAGAGGTCGACAAGGTGAAGCGCAGCGCCAACGGCATCATCTTCGACCCCGTCACGCTGCCGCCCGAAGCCACCGTGACGCGGGCC
>DATFDL010000416.1:0-9321 GCA_035252155.1 Pirellulales bacterium
GATCCGCGCTGGCTCGACGTCGCGGTGAATCTGGTCCATCCGGGGCTTGTGCAGGCGTTGGCGGTGCCGGGCCATGCCAAGGCGAATAAGCTACTCGAAGCGATGTTCCGCGAGTATTTGGATAAGCGAGGCGAGGAGCACGAGGCATTCGGCGTGCTCGAAACGATGGTTCGCGTCGAGCACCCGGCGACCATCGACGCCACGATCGAGATCATCGAGCGCTCGGCCAAGTCGACGCTGAGGTTCGGCATCTATTGGCTCGACCGCATCGTGCCCCGGCTGCCGAAGGCCGAGGCCCTGCCCCGGCTCGAAGCGCTGTTGCCCACGTTGCCCGACAAGATGATCGACCAGGTGCTGGATTACATCGGCCAACTGAAGAAATCGAGTTAGGCATATGCTCAGATTCGACGTCTGTAGGGAACACCCTCCGTGGCGTTCCCTAATCGGTTTTGACCTTGAAAATCGGCAATTCTCGGAACCGACATGTGGCACAGCCGCCCTCGGCTGTGTCGCCGACGCCAGTCGGCGTCGCGGAACCAGCCGAGGGCCGCTGGTCGACATGCCGATTTTGAATGTCAAAACCGATCACAGGCCCCTGTGGCGGACATTACCAATAGTAAGAGACGTATGATGGCCAAAAACCCCGCCGCCGGCGACGCGGTCATTCAAAATGGTGATGTGCTGCGCGCCCCGGCCGAAGAACTTTATGCCGACGAACTCGAAGCTCTCGCCCGAGAAGACCGCGACGAACGGCCGCCGGGCTGGAACCTGTCGGCGCGGGCGGTGCACACCTATATCTGCGGTGGCAAGGCCGGCAAGCGCGAGATCACGCCCAAATATATAGGTCACGCGCGGCTGGTCGAAATCGCCATCGCCACACTCGTCACCGATCGGGCCGTGCTCTTGATCGGCGAGCCGGGCACCGCCAAAAGCTGGCTGTCAGAACATCTGGCCGCGGCCATCAACGGCGATTCGACCAAAGTGGTGCAAGGCACCGCCGGCACCACCGAAGAGCAAATTCGCTACACCTGGAATTACGCCATGCTGATCGCCCAAGGGCCCAGCCCGGCGGCGCTGATCAAAAGCCCGATCTTCCGCGCGATGGAGTCGGGCACGCTGGCCCGCTTCGAGGAAATCACCCGCTGCGCCTCCGAAGTGCAAGACGCCATGATTTCGCTCCTCTCGGAGAAACGCATCTCGGTGCCGGAACTGATCACCGAAGTGGCCGCTCGCAAAGGATTTTCCATCATCGCCACGGCCAACACCCGCGATCGCGGCGTGAACGATATGTCGGCGGCCCTCAAGCGGCGATTCAATATCGTGGTGCTGCCGACGCCCAAGACGCTGGAGACCGAAATCGACATCGTGCGCAAGCGCGTCGGCGAGCTGGCCAGCAGTCTCTCGCTGCGGGCCGAAGTGCCCGCCGGCGACGCCATTGAAAAAGTCGTCACCATCTTCCGCGAGCTTCGCCTGGGCCAGACGCTCGACGGCAAGAACAAGCTGAAGACGCCTTCCGGCGTGCTCTCGACGGCCGAAGCCATCTCGGTGCTGGCCAACAGCATGGCGCTGGCCGGCAGCTTCGGATCGGGCAAAGTGACCGCCGACGATCTGGCCGCCGGCCTGCAAGGCTCGGTGGTCAAAGACGAAGAGAAGGATCGCGCGACTTGGCAAGAATATCTGACCAACGTATTGAAGAAGCGCGGCGCCGACTGGCGTCCGCTGTTCAAGGCGTGCTCGGAGCACAATGAGTGAGTTGGCGAATCGAGGTCTTTGGCGTGCGGCATCTGTCGCCGATGGGCGCGTGGCAGTTGCGGCAGTTTCTCGATCGCGCGCGGCCCGAGCTGGTACTGATCGAGGGCCTGGGCGACGCCACCGATCTGCTGTCCGACGTCACGCGCCAGCAGACTCGGCCGCCGATCGCCATCTTGGCATATACCGACACGCTGCCGGTTCGCACCCTGGTTTATCCTTTTGCCCGGTATAGCCCCGAGTATCAGGCGATTCGCTGGGCGCACGAGCACGGCGTGTCGGTCGAGTTTTTCGACCTGCCGTCGGACATCTTTCTGGGTTTGCAAGACGCCGAGATAGAATGGCTCGAAAAAAAGCGCCGCGAGGCCGCCGAGTCGCCGCCGGCCGAAGCCCCGCCCGAATCAGCCGGCGAGCCGGCGGCGCCCGTCGGAGTTCCGGAGCCGCGACAGTCGCTCTATCAGCAGATTGCCGATCGGGCGGGCGAGCGCGATTACGACACCTATTGGGAGCGCCACTTCGAGCACAATGCCGCAGCCGACAGCTATCACGGCGCCACGGCCGAGCTGGGCCGGTCGCTGCGCGAGCTGGAAGAAGACGCCCCGCGCTGGCGGGCCGAGAACCTGGTGCGCGAGGCCCACATGCGCCGCCGCGTCGAGCAGGCGATCGCCTCGGGGCGCGACCCGGCCAAAATCGTGGCCGTGGTCGGCGCCTTCCATGCCTCAGTGCTCAACGGCGATTGCCCGGCCATGACCGACGACGAGCTCGCCTCGCTGCGGCGGCGGTCAAGCAAACTTACGCTCATGCCGTACTCGTACTTCCGGCTTTCGTCGCAGTCGGGCTACGGCGCCGGCAACCATGCTCCGGCCTACTTCGAGCTGCTCTGGGACGCGCTCAACGAGCACGGCATCGTCGATTTGTCGCGGCGGTATTTGTCGCTCGTCACGCGCAATCTGCGCGATTCGGGCACGCACCGCTCGACGGCCGAAGTGATCGACGGCGTGCGGCTGGCCGAAACGCTTTCGGCCCTGAAGGATGGCCAAGCGCCCACCTTGGCCGACTTGCGCGACGCGGCAGTCACGCTGCTGGGCCATGGCGAGCTATCGACGGTCAAGCAATCGCTGGCGCACGTCGAGGTGGGCACGGCCATCGGCCAATTGCCCAAGGGCGTCAGCCAGACGTCGATTCAAGACGATTTTCATCGCGAGCTCGATCGGCTAAAGCTCGAAAAGTATCGCACCGCGGTGCGGCAAGAGCTCGATCTCGACCTGCGCGAAAATCGCCGCGTCAAGAGCGAAGAAGCCGCCTTTCTCGACCTGCACCGTTCGTCGTTTCTGCATCGGCTGCGCGTGCTGGGTGTTTCGTTCGCCACGCTGGGCGTCACTCGACAGCAGGCGGCCACCTGGGCCGAAAAGTGGTCGCTGCAGTGGACGCCCGAATGCGAGATCGAGCTGGTCGAAGCCGTGTTGCTGGGCGAAACGGTCGAGCTGGCCACGGCCTATAAGATGAAGTCGTTGCTCGAAGCGTGTACTTCGATCACCGACGCCGCGGCCATGGTGCGCGACGCTTGCCAGTGCGGGCTGATGCAAGCGATGGAGCTGGCCCGGCGGCGGCTGCAAGAGCTCGCCGCCACCAGCAGCGAGTTCGCGGCGCTGGCTTCGGCAGCCTGGCAACTGAGCCTGGTGGTTCGATATGGCGATGTGCGCCGCTTCGACGCCGCGCCGCTGCTGCCGCTGTTGGAAGAGCTGTTCGTGCAGGCCGCGCTGGCCTTGTTCGCGGCCGCCGCGTGCGACGACAAGGCGGTGAAGCCGATGATCGAGGCCATCGACGAGCTCAACAAGGTGGCCCTCGAAGCGCACGATCGAGTGGAAGAATCGCTTTGGATCGAGCAGCTTCAGCGGCTGGCCGACGCCGACGACCGCAATCCCTCGTTGTCGGGCTATGCCTGCGCCGTCTTGCTCGAACGAGGATTGATCGAAAGCGACAAGCTAGCGCGCGAAGTGTCGCGGCGCATTTCGCCGGGCGTGCCGGCCGATCTGGGGGCCGGCTGGTTCGAGGGCCTGGCGCAGCGCAATCGTTACGCCCTGCTGGCGCGGCAGCCGCTGTGGGAGCACCTGGCCGCGTACATCGAATCGCTCGATGAAGAACAATTCCGGCGGGCGTTGGTCTTTTTGCGGCGGGCCTTCGGTCCCTTCAGCGCCCGCGAAAAGCGGCACATCAGCGAAAACCTCGGCGAATACTGGGGCCTGAACGCCGACGCCACCAGCGAAATGATCGAACAGCCCCTTACGGCCGCGGAGGAAGAAACACTGAAAGACCTGAACGAATTCGACTTTGGCGATCTGTAGGGAACGGTTTGGACATTCAAAATCGGCAATCGCCAATGCGCCCTGTGGCACAGCCGCCCTCGGCTGTGCATCGCCGACGAAGTCGGCGTAGGTGACCAGCCGTAGGGTGGGACGAGCTTGCGAGTCCCACCGTTCCCCGCGCAGAATGAACCGACAACAGACCTCGCACGGGTGGTTTCCGCTCAGCCCTTTTCGGCATCAGTATCCTTGAGCGCTTGAATAATCTCCTCATGGAGTGCCGCCCCTGCTTCGGCGGTCTGCCGCCAATCGGGATGGGACGAAACGAGCAGTTTGGCCTCGCCGAGCGAAACTCCAAACAACTCGCGCGCAGTCTTGATTGCTTCGAGGATCGTGAGTCCGTGCTCTTTCATATCGCGGATCAGATCGTCCCGCGATCGTCCCGCACGGAGAGCTTCCGCAAAAGTATAGGTGACGGTTTTTCCGGATTCCTCAAACACGACTACGTCTTTCAGATGGAGTACCTTGCCCTCGACGACAACTTCCGCTAAAAGGCCGATGTTGCCCTTCGGCGTCGTAAACGTCCTTTCGAAAAGGTCGCCTGTTTTCACGGGAGCGAATCGGTTTCATTCAGCCGGCGACGAAGCTTCGTTCATGTAGTCATTCTACCATCGTTTCGCGGGAACCTAAAGCTCTTATGCCATTGACTCCCGAACAGCTAACCCGTTGGCGGTTGATTCTGGGCAAAGACTCGCAAGAGTCGCTGTCGCAGATGTCGCCCTCCGGCTGCGCGCTTTCGGCCGAGCAGTTGGAAATGGACGAAGCGCTCGAAGCGATCTACGCCAGTGATTCGGAGCAGGAGATCAGCCGCGACGAGTGGGAGTCATCGCCTGAGGGCCGCCCGCATGGGGCCGTCAAGGGCCGCTCGATGCCGAGGGTCGCGCGGTGGCTCGACCAGATTCGCAACTTCTTTCCCAAGGACGTGGTAGTGCTGTTGCAGCACGACGCCATCGAACGACGCGGCATGAAAGAGCTGCTCTTCGAGCCGGAGATCATGGCCAAGGTTGAGCCTTCGGTCGATCTGGCCAGCGCGGTGCTGGAGCTGAAAAACCTGGTGCCCGAAAAAGCCAAGCACGCCGCCCGCGACCTGGTGCGGCGAGTGGTCGAAGAGCTGCGCAAGCGATTGGAGTCGCGCTTTGCCCAGGCCATTCGCGGCTCGCTCGACCGCAGTCAACATTCGCCCTTTCGCAGCCTGCCCGATCTCGATTGGCCGCGGACCATCCGCCGCAATTTGAAGAACTACAACCAGACGCTCAAGACCATCATCCCGGAAGAAATCTCTTTCTACCGTCGGCGGCGGCGGCAGAACGAGTGGAACGTGATTATCGCCATGGACCAGTCGGGCTCGATGGCCACGTCGCTGATCTACGGCGGCATCATGGGCGCGATTCTGGCCAGCATGCCGGCCGTCGAAACGCACGTAGTCGCCTTCAACCACGAGGAAGTGGTCGACCTGACCGAGTATTGCGCCGATCCGGTCGACTTGCTGTTTGGCGTGCAGCTTGGCGGGGCCGAAGACTACTGGAAGGCCACCTGCTATTGCGAACGCTTCATGCACACGCCCGCCAAAACGCTCTACATCGTGATTGGCGATCTGCACGACACCAGCCCCAACGAAAAGCGGTTCGTCAAGAAGATGGAGTTTTTGCTCGAAAGCGGCCTGCGGGCGGTCACACTGCTGGCCATTTCCGACCAGGGCCAGCCCTCGTTCAACGCCAACCTGGCCGAAACGCTCTCCAAGCTGGGCATGCCGTGCTTTGGTTGCACCCCCGACCGCCTGCCCGACTTGTTGGGCGCCGTGCTCAAAGGCCAGGACCTGCGGCAGTTCGCCGAGAATGTTCGACTGACTACAAGTAGCAGTTGATCAGGTGCTCGATCAACTCTTGCCGGCCGCTCTGGTTGGGCGAGATTTCGCCCTTCGCCAGCATATATTTTTCGAGCGACGCGAAATTGTGCTTGCCGGCTTCGATCTCGGCGCCGACGCCCGAGTCCCACGAGCTATAACGCTCGCGCAACAGCTTGTCGAGCGCCCCGTCGGCCCGAATGGCCGCGGCGATTTTCAGTCCACGGGCAAAAGCGTCCATGCCGCCGATGTGGGCGTAAAACAGATCGATCGGCTCGAAACTTTCGCGCCGAACCTTGGCGTCGAAGTTTACGCCGCCCGGCGCCAGCCCGCCGTACTTGAGAATCGACAACATGCACTGCGTGGTCAGGTAGATGTCGGTGGGAAACTGATCGGTGTCCCAACCCAGCAGCAGGTCGCCGGTGTTGGCGTCGATCGAACCCAAAAATCCCTGATGGCCGGCGTACTCCAGCTCGTGGTGCATGGTGTGCCCGGCCAGCGTGGCGTGGTTGGTTTCGATGTTCAGCTTCACGTGGTCGGCCAGGTCGTAGGCGCGTAGAAAGTTGATGCAGGCCGCGGCGTCGAAATCGTATTGATGCTTCGTCGGCTCCTTCGGCTTTGGCTCGAACAAAAACTGCCCGGTGAAGCCGATCTGCTTGGCGTAATCGACGGCCATGTGCATGAAGCGGGCCAGGTGGTCGAGCTCGCGCTTCATGTCGGTGTTCCACAGGTTTTGGTATCCCTCGCGTCCGCCCCAAAAGACATAGTTTTCGCCGCCCAACTGCTTGGTCACTTCGAGGGCTTTTTTCACTTGGGCCGCGGCGTAGGCGAAGGCATCGGCATTGGAGCTGGTGGCCGCGCCGTGCATGAAGCGCGGGTTGCTGAACATATTGGCCGTGCCCCACAGCAGCTTGATGCCGGTGCGCTGCTGCTCTTCGGCGAGCACCTTGACCACGGCGTCGAGGTTTTTGTTCGTTTCGGCCAGAGAGCGGCCCTCGGGGGCGACGTCGCGGTCGTGAAAGCAATAAAAGCCCGCGCCGAGCTTCTCCATGAACTCAAAGGCCACCCGCGCCCGGTTCTGGGCGTTCTCGACCGAATCGTTGGCTGCTTCCCACGGCCGGTGCATGGTGCCGGGGCCGAACGGATCGCTGCCCGTGCCGCGGAACGTGTGCCAATACGCCACGCTGAACCGCAGATGGTCCTTCATCGGCTTGCCTTCGACCTTTTCATTCGGGTCGTAATGATGAAAGGCCAGGGGATTTTTGCTGCGCGGTCCTTCGAAGGGGATTTTTTGGATGTCGGCGAAGGCGGGCATGCAGGCGGGTCTCCGGGATAAGTCGTAGAAACGGTCGTTCGTGTGTTAGGCCCTTATCGTGGCACAACCGCGGCCGGCGGGCAACGGGGACGACGGAATTCGGGCGTAAAGAACCGGGACGCGATTCCTTCGATGAAGTCGGGCGGATCGCGAAAAATCGCGCGCTTGCCAAAACGCCACAATAGGTGTACGATCGTGCATCGCTTGGCGAAGGACGAATCAGGATGACTACGCGGAGCCTTTCAAAGAGAACGCGCGATTACCGCCAGCTTTCGTTGCCGATAGAATTATCGTGGCCAGGCGACGCCTCGCAGGAATCGAGACTGGTGTCGATCGCGCTTGCGCTCGGCGCCAAAACGGTGCCGGGCTGGTCGGCCGAAGAAGAAGCCGTCGCGCAAGGCGTTGAACCATGCAGCCCAAGCATTGCCAATGAGTTTCGCGATCGAACTCGAGCAGGCGAAGATCCGTTAGGCGAGCTCTTCGGTCAGATTCGCCCGGCGCCGCTCCGGCGCCAGAACGGGGCGACATTTACGCCGCAGCCGATTGTCGACGCGATGCTCTCCTGGGCGGTCGGCCAATCCGCGGTTGCGCGGGTCGTCGATCCCGGCGCCGGGTCAGGCAGATACTTACTCGCCGCGGGCCGTAGATTGCCCGGTGCCGCTCTTGTTGGCATCGAATCCGATCCGCTGCCTGCGATGATTGCGCGTGCGAATTTGGTCTCGGCGGGGCTGGCTGGACGCGCCGAGGTCATCGTGTCGGATTACCGCGACCTGAATTTAGCGCGCATCGAGGGCCGGACACTCTTTATCGGCAACCCGCCCTACGTGCGCCATCATGATGTCTCGCCCGGCTGGAAGAAGTGGCTCGTCACACAGGCGTCACGTCGTGGGTTTGGGGCGAGTCAGCTCGCCGGTTTGCACGTCCATTTTTTCCTGGCGACGGTCCTCCACGCTGCGGCGGGTGATTTTGGCGCGTTCATTACGGCTGCCGAGTGGATGGACGTCAACTATGGGAAATTACTGCGTGAACTATTCCTGCGCGACTTGGGCGGCCAGTCGATCACGGTCATTGAACCAACTGCCATGCCGTTTCCTGACGCCGCCACGACGGCCGCCATCACGTGTTTCGAGATCGGCGCCAGGCCGAAATTGATCCGGCTCAGGCGAGTTGCGTCGCTCGATGCGATTACCGAACCCAGCGCGAACCATCGGGTGAGGCGCGAGCGGCTCGAAACCGCGCAGCGCTGGTCGCATTTGACGCGCCCGGCGCGCAAGGGACCGGCCGGCTATATCGAACTGGGCGAGCTCTGCCGAGTGCATCGCGGCCAGGTCACCGGAGCGAACAAAGTCTGGATCGCCGGGCCGCACAGCGCGGGCCTGCCGGACGCGGTGTTGTTTGCAAGCATCACCAAAGCCCGCGAGTTGTTCCGGGCCGGCAAGATTTTGGACGACCTCTCGGGCTTACGAAAAGTCATTGATCTACCGAGCGACCTCGATGTGTTCGACGGCATCGAGAGACAGGCAATCGAGCAGTTTCTATCTCGGGCGAAAGCGGCAGGCGCTCATCAATCGTACATTGCCGTAAATCGCAAAGCCTGGTGGTCGGTGTGTCTGCGTCCCCCCGCGCCGATTCTGGCGACTTACATGGCGCGTCGTCCGCCCGCGTTTGTCCGCAACCGTGCGCAAGCGCGGCATATCAATATCGCTCATGGGCTTTATCCACGCGAAGCATGGAGCGAGACCGTGCTTTCGCGACTCGCCGAGCATCTCAACGAAGCGACCACGGTAAACGATGGCCGCACTTATGCTGGCGGCCTCACCAAGTTTGAACCCCGCGAGATGGAGCGATTGCTCGTGCCTGGTATCGAGCTACTCTCGCAACCGCTGCAGCCATGATCGAACCGCCTCGGTGGACACCGGATGAGTTGCGCGAGCAGAGCAACGTTGCGAAGGAGCTCTTTCGCAAACAGCGGATCGAAGAGCCTCTGGAAGATTATCTCGAAGCGTTCGACGAGTATCAGGGCGATGTGGAGGATCTGCTTGAAACAACGG
>DATFDL010000417.1:0-4726 GCA_035252155.1 Pirellulales bacterium
GATTTTAGATTTTGGATTTTGGATTGGCGACGCCACTTTGCAAAATCGAAAATCCAAAATCTAAAATCCAAAATCGTTCCGCCATGCTGAGATCTCTCCGCTTCCGCCTGACTGCGTGGAATACGGCCGTCGTGCTGCTGACGGTGGTCGGCGCGATGGTTGGTGTGCGCGAGGGCCTGCGGCACACGCTGCTGCGCGAGACCGATGAGCAGTTGCGCGAAGACGCCGAGGAAATCGCCGACGCGGTCCGCGAGTCGTACCCCGATTTGCAGCCGGTGTTCAACGAAATCGACCGCAAGGCGGCGGCCCATCGCCATCAGGGCCTGTTCATTGAGCTGCTCGATCCCGAGGGACACGTGGTGCGAGCGACCGCCAGCGTGCCCGAGCCGCTGCTCGCCGAGCCACAAGCGGCGGCGGAGGGAACGGCCACCGCGGCGGCCGATTATCGCGTGGCCCAGCATCGGATGTCGATCGCCGGCGTGCCGGCCTACCAGGTGCGGGTGGGGGCCTCGCTGGCCAATATCGACGAAGACGTGGCGACGCTCACCCGGCTGATGACCATCGCCGGGGCGGCGGTGCTGCTGCTGGCCCCCTTGGGCGGGTTTTGGCTGGCGGGCCGGGCCACGCACCCGCTGGCCCGCATCATTCACACGGCCGCCCGGCTGCGGCCCCGTCGTATGGAAGAGCGCCTGCCCATCCGCGGCACCGGCGACCAGCTCGACCAGCTCTCTTTTACGATCAATCGGTTTCTGGACCTGATTGCCGATCACCTGGAACGTAACCGCGAGTTCGTGGCCAACGCCGCTCACGAGCTGCGTTCGCCGCTGGCCGCCATTCAAAGCTCGGTCGACGTGGCCCTGAACGCCGACCGCACGCCGCAAGCCTATCAAGACCTGCTGTGCGAAATCGTCGATGAATGCCGGCGGTTGGGCGTGCTGGTCAATCAGTTGCTATTGCTGGCCGAGGGCGACGGCGGCGAGCTGCTCTCGGTGCGCGAGCCGACCAGACTCGACCAGCTTGTCGCCACCTCGGTCGATATGTTCCGCGGCGCGGCCGAAGAACGGGGCATTGTGCTGGCGTCGGCGACGGACGGATCTGTGCAAGTCGTGGGCGACGCCGGCCGCCTGCGGCAGGTGATCAACAATCTGATCGACAACAGTCTTAAGTTCACCCCGCCCGGGGGACGCATCGACGTGGCGCTGCGGCACGACGCGGCGGCCGGGCAGGTGGTGTTGCGCGTGAGCGACACGGGGCCGGGCATCTCGGCCATCGACTTGCCGCACGTCTTCGAGCGGTTCTACCGGGGCGACAAGTCGCGGCAGCGAAACGATCTAGACAGCGGCAACGGCTTGGGCCTCAGTATCTGCCGCTCGATCGTCACGGCCCACGGCGGCACGATCGAGGCCCGCAGCGTCGAGGGGGCCGGGGCGACGTTCGAGGTGCGCCTGCCAGAGCAGGGGTCAGGGGTCGGGATTCAGGGGTCAGGGAAAGAAGAGCGGGCGGTGGCGTGAGGGGCCACGGCGGCGACAGCGGCGAGGGCGCGACGGGGCGAGGGCGCGACACGGCGAAGAGGCGACACGGCGAGGCGCGACACGGCGGCTTGTCGCCTCTTCGCCCCCTCGCCCACTCGCCTCTGACATCTTTCTGGCCCCTGAATCCCGACCCCCAACCCCTGCTTCGACCCCTCCACCCATCTTTAAATTCGCCCAGGGCGCAAATTTCTTGCATTTGGCGCAAATCGAACGCATAATCGGCCTCCTATACCTTACCGATTGTCACGACGACAATCCCGGGCCAGAAAAGATCGTTCCACCAGACTGCGCGCCGCACTAGCCAGCGGCGCCGAGATGCAGCGGCTTGCATCGGTCTGGCCGCTGAACGGTTAAGAGGCAGAACTCATCCCATTCTCTTGCAAGGCGGGGACACTCACTCATGGCGAGCTGGTGGCAACCACGGCGGTTCGGGCGCGAAGAATTCTTGCGCCGGGGCAACACAAGTCAAGACGCACCTACACCACGGAAGAAAAAAACCGGTGACAAGCCTTCGCGGCGTTCGGCCGCGCGGCTCTCGTGCCGCGCCGCGGCCTTGGAGCGCATGGAAGACCGCCTGCTGCTGACCAGCGGTCCCACGCTCATCTCCATTCTGCCCAACGACGGCACGCTGCTCTTGAACAACGAGACGCTGCACGCCGATCCAACCCAGTTGACGTTTCGCTTCAACCTGGCGGCGGGCGAACAGATCGACCCCAACACGCTCACCAGCGGCATTCAATTGCTGCGCAGCGGCGACGACGGCGTCTTCGGCAATGGCAACGATGTGACCGTCACGCCCGGCTATCTGGCGCTCGATCCGGCCCATCCGAATCAGGCGATCATGCGGTTCAGCTCGCCGCTGCCCGACGATCTCTATCAGATCACCGTGGTCGGGTCAGGCGCGGGCGCGCTGAAAGACACGGGCAGTCCGCCTCTGCGATTCAACGGGGGTGTCAATGTCGCGCAAGACTTCCGGCTGGCGTTGGGCCCGCAGGTGCTGTCGGTGGTGCCGCAGCCGGTCACGCGCACCGCGACGGGTGGCTTGACTCAGGCCACCAACGAGATCGACGTCTACTTCAACGAGCCGGTACAGACCTTGCCCGGCGATCCGACGCATCTGCCCTCGGGCGTCCTGAGCACGAACAATGCCGGCCTGTTTCAGTTAATCGCCACGGGCGACACGGCGACGACGACGGACGACACTGTTTACGTTCCCGATTCGAGCATTTCGTCGATTACCAAAGACGCCAATGGCATCTTTCACGTGCCCGGCTCGGTGCAGTACGACGCACAAAGCAACGAGGCGCGGATCATCTTTCAGACCGGCGCCACGCCCATCCCTATCAACTCGCTCGCCACGGCGCTGGGCACCGGGGGTGCGTTCCGGCTGCGGGTGGGCAATAGCGACCTGCCGTTGCCGGCGCCCGCCACACCGGTCGATCTGACCCAATTGCCGAACTATTTCACGCAGACGGGAACCTACGGCGAGGCTTATCAGGTCGGCCAACTGGGGACGCAGACGCAACTTTTTGGCGGTAATTTGCAGCCGCAGGGGATCGACCCGAACCTGGTCTTCCCCGGTGGGTTGCTCGACCCCGGCCACCGCGATATTCCGCTGGGCCTCGAAAACCGCGCGATCGGCACCACGGCCACAGGCGCGAGCGTCTTCTACTACACCTTCCCCGACATTTACGGAAACGACCCCAATACTGGACAGCCGCTGCACAACCAGATCACGGCCAACCAAAAGCAGACGGTCCGCGAGATCTTTCAGCTTTACAGCTATTACACCGGGATGAGTGCCATTGAGGTTCCCCTCGGCGCTGTGGTGCCCGGCGTCTTTCCGCTGCCGGTCTGGGTTGGCGATTTACGAGTGAACGGCCTGCTCGACCCGACTTCGGCGGCTGGCGTCGACGGGCCGGCGGGGGTGGGCATCAACGGCAATACGAACTGGGGCGCCAGCCTGTACGGCAGCGGCTTCATGGGCGTGGCGATGCACGAAATCGGCCACGCTCTGGGTCTGCCGCACGACGACGACGGTCCGCCCGACACGGTGATGAACGGCGGCGCGGAGTCGGTGACCGCCGCTCCCGGCGCGCAGGGCCTCTTTCCCGGCATCGCCGACATCACCAACCTGCGCTTTGGCTATGAGCCGAACAGCAACCAGATCGACCTGTATCAATTTTCGGTCTCGTCGGCCGGCACGCTCAGCGCCGAAACGACGGCCCAGCGGCTGGCCAACACCAGCGAGCTGAACACGCTGCTCACGATTTATGAACAGTTCAACGACTTGAACCTGCCGGCCAGCGGCGCGCAGGTCAACAACGGCGACACGTTCACCATCAAAGACAACACCGGCAAGTCGGTGACGTTCCAGTTCACCAACGACGCCTCGCAGATCGTTTCGACCACCGGCCTCTTGCCCGACGGCAACGTGCCGGTCGTCTATAGCGATGGCAGCACCAGCCCCGCCAGCAGCACGCAAGACCTGGCGGTGGCGATTGTCACAGCCGTGCAGTCACAAAGCCAGTTGCTCAAGCCCGGGGGCCTGAATGTTTCGGCCACGATCGACGTGCGCGACGTGCAATTGGCCGGGCCGATCACAGTCACCACCACCGGCACGTCGGTGCCGGTAACGCTGGCCCGCTCGGTAATCGCCCGAAACGACGATTACTATGGCAGCGATTCGTTCATTGGCATGACGCTCAACGCCGGCAATTACTACGCGGTGGTGACGGCCAGCGGCAACAGCCAGTACGACCCCAATGTGCCGGGCAGTGGCTGGGGTGGCCAGACCTTCGGCAAATATCAGCTCTCGCTCAATTTTCAGCCGGCCGACACGACGGCCAACCAGTTGACCGATCCGGGCTACTCGCTCTACGTACCCGCGGCCGGCGCCAAGGCGTTCCCCGCGTCGCCCGCCAGCCCGACCAATCCGTATCCCTACAGCATCACGCTCACCGACAACACGGTGACTCCGGCCGGCGCCCAGCCCACGCTCACGTCGGTGACGCCGCGAGCGGGTGGCGCCTTGGCGGCCAGCACCACCTACTACTACGTGGTGACCGCGGTCAGCAGCAGCGGTTACGAGACGATCGCCAGCAACGAGCAGTCGGGCACGACCGACGCCACCGGCGGCTCGAACTACACAATGCAGCTCAACTGGAACCCCAGTTCCTTGCCCGGGCTAACCG